>CBEWDL010000166.1:0-6398 GCA_965555375.1 uncultured bacterium | reverse complement strand
TTCAAGGCAAGGATCAATGACACGCTGGCGACGATTCAGTCAAACCCGCAAGTAGCCGATTTCGAGAGATTTAAAGGCAGTGATAAGGCAAAGTTCAGCCTTAACATTATAAATCGCGGCTCGGATGCCGTAGATCTAGTTATCCTGGATAAGCCGCCGGATGATATTCTTAGAGCTTCATTCAAAGATTATTCTCTCGCCTCTGGCGATTCAACCATTCTGGAACTTGAGCTTATGATCGAATTGAGTCCCGGGCCGTTTGTTTCATCACTGACCCTGGAGGCGGAAGGAATACGCGATTCGCGCATGACTATTCCTATCAAGGGCACGGTGGTCGAGTAAGAAATCTCCTCATATTGCGTTGCCACCGCACGTTATAATTGCTGCGGTAGTATTTAATTTTCCGTTTTCCTATAAGGAAGGGTATATACAGGGGAGATGAAACTGTGTCGAACCGAATCAGGATCCAACTTCTATGAGATTTTCTTCCAGTTGTTCTTTTAAGGATTCCTCTATGTCTATTGCCCTGGAATTCTTGAAATAGCTGATCTTTTCCATGCTGGTTATATTGGAAAGCTCCCGTAAAACCACTGAGATCCTCTTTGTTGATAATCTAATGGATTCATTCAACGAGGGTATTTTTTCAAATATTCGATCTTTGTCGCCGTTGCGGTGCAGCAGCTGCAGGATTTCACACTGCCCGGAGATATTCATTGTGGCATTGTTGATATAATGGGATAAAGTTGCCAGCGCAATGTGAAGAGATTCCAGCGTCCCTTCAAGCCTCTCCTCATTCAGAAGGCGACGGGATAGCTCCTGACGTTCCCTGAAGATACTGACCAGTTCAACATAGAGATTGAATAGCCTGGCGTTAACCTGTGAGAGATACTCGAAGGCCTCACCAAGATTGAGTCCCATCCCCTCGGCATTACCGAGCACTTCCCTTGGAATGGCAGAGTAGATTCTCTTGATCTGGCCCATATCCAGCCCGAGAGAATCACAACAGGCATCGATTATTTCGATTCTATATTCGGCACCATCTAAGTTTTCCGGCAGCTCATTACCGGTATGAGAGAGATTATCCGAAATGGCGACTATTCTTGAGAGCAGAGGAAGTTCCCTGAGCGCTTCTCCATCGGCCGGATGGTGATTTCCGATAGCCTGAATCAGGGAAAGCGGCAAATTCCAGCGGGAGGCGATGAACCCGCCGATTTCCTGGTGATCGGTACCGAATATTTTTCGCTCGGCGTCGATGAGGGTGACACCGTCGGCCAAAAACCGGTTAGCCTGAAAGGTTTCTCTTGCGAAATATCTCAAAAGA
Organism: uncultured bacterium; assembly: GCA_965555375.1. GTDB lineage: Bacteria > Zixibacteria > MSB-5A5 > UBA10806 > UBA10806 > CBDVBL01. The sequence goes on along the minus strand of CBEWDL010000166.1, from coordinate 5,077 downwards.
AAGAGTCGCCCATAATCGTGGAGCAATCCGGCTATGTATGCCTCCTCCAGCATCTCATATTTTATACTGAGCGCCACGTTCTTGGCGGCGGTTGCGGTTTCAAGAAAATGCTGCCAGAGCTTATTGAATTCCTTGTCCTTGCCCGGGTCTTTTGATATGACCTGATCATAGATTGAAATCGACAGCACAAGACATTTGACCATGTTCTGTCCCATTATCATCACGGCCTGATTGACATTATTCACCTGCCCGCGATAACCATAGAAAGTTGAATTGGCGATCCTGAGAACCCTTGCTGTGAGGTTGGGATCTTTCAAGATGATCTGCGAGAGCTTCACCGAGGAAGAGTCCTCCAGGTTCAACAGGGAGAGAACCTCGGAGATGATGGCCGGTGGAGTTGAAATAATATCGATTGAATTAAGCCGGGCAAATATCTTATTTTTCAGCGACATCCATTTCCTTTCGGAAGCCTTTTTTATTTTTATCGACCGTTAATTCCTGCCCTTTATGCGGCATAATGCCAGCTGGCAAGGTATTTCAGTACATTTCATAATTGAACGATATGCTGATTTGTGATATTTAAATGTGGACCGCCAGAACATTTGGCTAACGGGTAAAGTTTTAGCGGTTACGGCGAAGAATGTAATCAAACGGATTTACAGGGTGGGAAAATTAGATGATCAAAGATCTTTATGCAGAGATTGAGATTGCAAACGCCGTCAAGCCCGGTTTTGAGCTATTCGAGCATCTTTTTAGCCCGGGGAATATCGATAAAATTCTCTCTGCCGCTTTAGGCCGAGGAGGGGAATTTGCCGAGATTTATGCAGAATTTTCTGTAATAAACGGCATATCCCTCGAAGAAGGCAAGATCCGGCAGGCGCAGACCGGGCTCTCGCCGGGGGTGGGAATCAGGGTGATTCATGGCGAGAAAACCGGATACGCCTATTCGGAACGTTTCGAGATGAAAGATCTCCTGGGGGCAGCTAAGACAGCATCGTTTATAGCCGCAGGCCCAGGCAGGGGCGGGAGAAAGGCGGTGAATCTCACGTCTCAGATTGCAGAAAACATCTCCCGCATAGACGTATATCCTGACAGCGTGGAGGTCACTAAAAAAGCGGATCTGCTCTGGAGAGCCAACAGGGCGGCGTTTGATAAGGACAAAAGGGTCTACCAGGTCGAGGCCTCATTCTGGGATGGCATTAAATTGGTGGCGGTTGCAAACTCCGACGGCGTACTGGCCGGAGACCAGCGGGTCATGACCAGATTCAATGTCTCGGCATATGCCGCTGAAAAGGATAATAGACAGACCGGACGTCATGGCGGAGGCGGGCGAATTGGATTTGAGCATTTTGAAAAAAACACTCCGGAGATGTTTGCCGAAGAGGCGGTGAGGCAGGCTCTCGTCTTGCTTTCCGCAAAAGAAGCGCCTGCGGGGCCGCAGACCGTTGTCCTGGGCAATGGGTGGGCCGGTATTCTCCTCCATGAAGCGATTGGACATGGGCTAGAGGCCGATTTCAACCGCAAGGGAACATCGCTGTATTCGGGGAGGATCGGACAAAAGGTCGCCTCGGAGTTATGCACCGTCGTGGATGACGGCACTATGCCGAATCTTCGAGGCACAATAAATATCGACGACGAAGGAAATCGCTCCCGGAGAAAAATTCTTATCGAAAGCGGAATACTCAAAAGCTACATGACCGACAGACTGAACGCCAGGCTAATGGGGATAGATCCAACCGGTTCCGGCAGGCGGGAATCATACCAGCACTACCCGATACCACGGATGACAAATACCTTTTTGTTGCCCGGAGAACATGCACCCGAAGAGATAATATCATCGGTGAAAAGGGGATTGTATGCTAAATCCTTCGGCGGCGGACAGGTGGATATATCTAACGGGCAGTTCGTCTTTCAGGTAACCGAGGGATATATGATTGAAAATGGCAATATCGCCTATCCGGTGAAGGGGGCGAATCTTATCGGATCGGGCCCGGAGGTGCTGCAGAAGGTGGTCATGATCGGGAATGATCTCAAATTCGATTCCGGCGTGGGAACCTGCGGCAAGGATGGCCAATCGGTGCCTGTTGGAGTGGGTCTGCCGACCTGCAAAATCTCAGAGATCACCGTCGGGGGAACGGAAGTGGCCGGAAGATCGATGCTTGGGGCGGAGGAATGATGCAGAACAGCCTTGTACAATTTGCAGATGATGCGGTCAAAGAGGCCGTCAAAGCCGGGGCGGATCAAGCTGATATCTATATTCAGAGCGGGCGTGAATCCGAGGTTACCTTCAGGATGGGCGAGATCGAGAACATAAAAGAAGCGCGATCTCAGGGATACGGACTCCGGGTCTTCAAGAATATGAAGCTGGGATTTTGCTTCAGCTCCGATTTTTCGAAATCCGGTATGAGAGACTCGGCAGAACGGGCGGTGAGCCTGGCCGGGGAAGCATCGGCAGATGAATTCAACGGTCTTCCGAGAATAGAGAATGTCAAGGCTCATTCCGATCTTGACCTCTTTGATAGAGAGATAGCGGATATCTCCACCGAATGGAAGATCGACGCCTGCCGCCGGATGGAACAGGCGATGATGGATTATGATGATAGGATCTTTAACTCTGAGGGCTCAGGATTCTATGACGGGGAAACGGTGACAATCTTCGCCGATTCGAACGGGCGGCAATATAATTTTAGATCTTCGTATTGCTATCTGGTCTGCAGGCCAGTGGCGCGACAGGACGGCAAGTTACAGGCGGGATCGTGGTTTTCATTTAAAAGGCATTTCTCCGAACTCGATTCGCCGGAGGATGTGGGCCGGACGGCTACCGAGCGAGCGGTGAGGATGCTCGGCGCCCGGACACCGAAAACCGGCAGGGTCCCTGTCGTATTCGACAATATCACGGGAACATCTATTCTGGGAAGCCTGCTTGCTGCGCTCAACGGCGACGCGGTATTCAAAAAGGCATCATATCTTGTAGGCAAACTGGGGCAGGAAATAGCCTCACCTTTAGTCACGATTGTCGATGACGCTACCATAAAAAGAGGACTGGCATCGGCTCCATTCGATGGGGAAGGTTTGCCGGGTGATCGTCGGGAGGTCGTTTCCAATGGTCTATTGAAATCATATTTGTACGATACATACACCGCCAGGAAAGCGGGCACGAGATCGACCGCCAATGCTCAGCGAGGCTACGATTCTCTGCCGTCGATAGGCGCTTTCAATTTCTATCTCCAGGAAGGCCAGCACAGTTTCGATGAAATAGTCAAATCGGTTAAAAGCGGCCTGTATCTGACCAATCTTATGGGTTTCGGAGCCAACCCCGTCACGGGCGACTATTCTCTCGGTGCATCCGGCATCTGGATCGAAAACGGCGAGCTGGCTTATCCGGTGGAGGGGATAACTGTGGCCTCAAATATGCTTACGATGCTCAAGAACATCGATATGGTCGGGGATGATTTGAAATTCTTGGGGCCGATCTCCTCCCCCACATTCCGGGTGGCGGAGATGACGGTCGGCGGGGGGTGAGGGAGTGTTCTGTAGAGGAAATTAATTTTCGGATGGCTCAGCAATCGAGGAGGCAGGCATTCTTAAGTACCGATTTGAGGTTCATTTGATGTGGAACGAGCGATTCATCTTACGCAATCGGTAGAATCAATGAAGGCTTTAGGGTACGTATTCGAGCACGAGTAAACCGTATCGATCGTTGGCCAGGTAGAGTTTATTGTCTATCATCTGAACAGCCATCGGGAAGGAAAAAGTCTCGTATAGAGCGATCCATCTGGGATTAGCAGGATCGGAGATATCTATTAATCTCAAGCCATAATCTCTATCCACTAAGCAGGCACGATTAGCCGTGACAGAAACGTCCCAGACAAAAGAAGCGTCATTAAAGGATCCTATTGCTGACGGGTTAGCCGGATCGGAAATATCTAAAATCAACAGACTATAACCGTACCCTTGAGTAACAAATGCATTATTGCCAAACACAAAAACATTACTAACGTAGGTAAGCGTATCATAGTCCGCGGCCAACACTGGGTTGGCTGGATTACTCACATCAACAATCTGAAGGCCGTATGAGGAACATGCGAGATATGCATAATTCCCCGATGCGGAGAACTGAAAACTAGAAACCGGGGGCTCATAGGTGCCCAGTAAGGCCGGTATGCCTGGATTTGTCATGTCATATATTTGCAAGCCATAAATGAAATCAGCCAAGAATAGATAGTTATCAGTTATAACAACGTTATTTGCCTTACCAGAGGTATCGGCGCTCCCGACTATTATCGGGTTCGCAGGATTCGCGATATCAACAATCTGCAACCCCGAAGAATCGTTAGCTACATAAGCATAATCGCCCATAACATCTACCCTAAGGGCAATATCCAGCATCTGCAGGCGAGCTATTGATGTTGGAGTAAAGGGATCCGAGACATCAATTACCTGAAGGCCAGAATCATAATCCGCTACATATGCATAATTGCCAGCAACGGCAACATCAGTCGCCCTTCCGGGAGTATCGTAATGCCCCATCAAGTATACGCCGGGATAGGGCCTCCGAGGTCCAAGTGAATCATCATCTCCACAATTCATAAATACTGATACTACGACTAAACCTGGAATTAGTATTCCAGTTTTCGCGATCATACGTTTCCCGATTGTCGACATATTCATGTTCAGCACATTAAGAGCATTTCTTAATGTTAAGTAGTATTCTTTTCGTTCCCCAGAAGACAGCATACAAACATATCAGAGTAGAAAATAAAATAATCATCATTATAATAGCCATTTCTGATTCCTCCCGTATAAATGAGATCTGTTATTACTGTAGTCATCGGCTAATCGGCTGTCAAGTCTTTTCCGATATAGATAGTCAAAACTTCTGATATTTCACCTGCAGCGTAAGCCAGCGGGCTCGGTAGAGAAATTCATTCTGGCGGTATACATGCTTAATCCTTCGGATAAAGCATGCCACCCATGTCTTTATATAAGATGTGCCGAGCTTTTTTGCTCTGTAGCCTCCGGGGAAGCAATTACAGGCCTTATCGGCAGGTGGATGGAAAACCTGGTCCCTTTGCCC
>CBEWDL010000165.1:0-6438 GCA_965555375.1 uncultured bacterium | reverse complement strand
GCGAGATTCGGGACGTTGATACGATGAATATTGCCCTGACTGCCGCCGATACGGGGCATCTCGTTCTCACAACCCTGCATACGTTAAATGCAGTGGAGACAATATCGAGGATTATATCGTTTTTTCCGCCGCATCAGCATCAACAGATTCGCTTGCTTCTGGCCGGCACGCTGAAAGCGATCATCTGCCAGCGGCTTCTGCCACGTTGCGACGGCCCCGGCCGCGTACCTGCGGTGGAAGCTTTGATTTCCACCGCCTCCCTCCGGGAGGCCATCATAGATCCCGAGAAGACAGCGACGATACTCGACCTTATCGAATCGGGGAATATCCAGTATGGCATGCAGAGTTTCGACCAGTCCATTATGAAACTCTATCGATCAGGGTTTATCAGTTACGAAGAAGCTATGATCCAGTGCTCTAACCCGGATGATTTCGACCTCAGGGTGAAAGGTATAACTTCCGCATCCGACAGGGGCTGGACGGAATTCGAGGAAAGCAGTAAGCAAAAGGACGATTTTAGCTTATAGCTGCTTGTTCCAAATACGACCTCAGGGCGGAGCCAGAAGTTTTCTTCATCGCTACCCCTCCATTCCAGAAGTTCTTTTCTCCCATAAGATAAAAGGTCTAAAGACCCGTACGGGAGGAGACGATCCCATCTCCCTCCCATTTCCCATGACCGGTGATAAATTCTGTTTGATCGACGATTGAAATATGATATATTGTCGCATTGAAATTTTGGGTGGGCAGGCGGAAACACTGTGTTTGATAAGATCTTGATAGCCAATAGAGGCGAGATAGCCCTGAGGATAATCAGGGCCTGTAAAGAGCTCGGGATATCCTCGGTTGCCGTATATTCCGAGGCGGACGCTGATTCGTTGCCCGTTCGCTTTGCCGATGAATCCGTATGCATAGGAACCTCGCCTCCGGGTGAGAGCTATCTCGATCCACGTCGCATTATATCGGCGGCTGAGATAACCAATGCAGACGCCATTCATCCGGGTTATGGCTTTCTGGCAGAGAACCCCGATTTCGCTGAGGTCTGTCAGTCGTGCCAGCTCATATTCATCGGCCCGCATCATGACGTCATCAGGGCCCTGGGGAATAAGTCGCTGGCGAAGAGAACCATGGCGGACGCTGGAGTGCCTGTAATTCCCGGTTCGTTGGGAAACGTATCCGATATCAAAGCGGCCGAGGTTGCCGCCGAAGCCATCGGTTATCCCGTTATGATCAAGGCCACCTGTGGCGGTGGGGGGCGAGGCATGCGTCTGGTGAAATCACGCGCTGAGTTGGATAAGGCTTTCGATACTGCCAGGACCGAGGCCAACATCTCTTTCGGCAATCCCGATGTATATATTGAGAAATTCATTACGAACGCTCGCCACGTGGAGATTCAGATGCTGGCCGATTCATCGGGCAACACGGTCCACCTGGGAGAGCGCGACTGCACCGTACAGCGGAGACATCAGAAGTTGATTGAGGAATCGCCATCGCCCATAATGACAGCGCCGCTGCGTGAGAGAATGGGTCAAGCGGCAGTGGCCGGCGTAAAGGCGGCAGGATATATCGGAGCCGGGACGTTCGAGTTTCTGGTGGATCCCAATAATGAATTTTATTTCATGGAGGTCAACACCCGCATTCAGGTCGAGCATCCGGTTACCGAGGAAGTCACAGGTATCGATCTTATCAAAGAACAGATCAAGATTGCGGCCGGTGAGAAGCTGTCTTTCACACAAGAAGAAATCGCATTTTCCGGGCACACATTCGAATGCCGTATCAACGCTGAGGATCCGGATAAGAATTTCATCCCGGCTCCGGGCAAGATCACAACGTTCCATATTCCGGGAGGGCATAACGTGCGTGTCGATACCCACGCTTATGCCGGATATGTAATTCCGCCGAATTACGATTCTCTCATCGCCAAGCTGATCGTATCGGGCGCCGACAGGCAGGAGGCCATAAAGAGAATGGAGCGTTGCCTGGAGGAATTTATCGTGGAAGGGATACCGACCACGAGGGAATTTTACCGGCGGGTGTTCAAAAACAGAGATTTTATCCTGGGCAAATATGATAGTTCTTTCGTTGAAAAGTTTCTGGCTACTGAAAAAAAGGATTCAGAATTGGATGAAGATTTGGTGATTAAGGAGGAGCAGTGATTCCTGAAGATTTGAAATATAGCAAGGAACACGAATGGGTGAGATTCGAGGAAGATATCGCCACCGTAGGGATTACCGACTACGCGCAGGGCGAGTTGGGTGACATCGTTTTTGTGGAGCTTCCCCGGGTCGGCACAAAGGTCGAATGTATGAAGCCCTTCGGCACCATTGAGGCCGTTAAAGCGATATCCGATTTATACAGTCCGCTGACGGGTGAGGTGGTGGAGGTTAACGGGAATCTCGAAGGCGATTCCTCCATCATAAACAGCGATCCCTATGGCGAGGGCTGGATTATCAAAATCAGATATTCGGACTCCGAAGAATTAAAAAGTTTTTTATCGGCTGCCGATTACGGGGTTTTTATAGAGAATAAATAATTCATGAGTTATATCCCCAATTCAGCGGAAATCCGCAGGCGTATGCTTGAGGATATCGGCGTTTCAGATTTTGAAAACTTAATAAAATCGGTTCCGGCAAGCCTGCGTCTAAAAAGATCGTTGAATTTGCCAGAACCGTTATCGGAGCTTGAGCTCGATCAAGAGGTTCGGTCAATTGCGGGGCAGAATAGCGGTATCGAAGCGGTTTTCGTCGGTGGCGGAGCCTACGATCATTTCGTGCCGGCGGCTATCGATCATATCCTGCTTCGCTCGGAATATTACACAGCATATACTCCCTATCAGGCTGAAGCGGCACAGGGCACGCTTCAGACCATGTATGAGTTTCAGACATTTATCTCCAGATTGACAGGAATGGCTGTTACCAGCGCATCCATGTATGATGGGGCATCGGCACTGGCGGAAGCGGTGATGATGGCGATCTCGCATACTGGAAGGAAAGAAATCTTGATATCCCAATCGGTCAATCCGAATTATATCGAAACCGTGAAAACCTATTTATCGGGGCAGGGTGCGAAAATCAAGTATATCGATACGTATGACGGCACTACTGATTTTACAGGATTTCGGTCCAGGGTTTCTGAGAAGACTGCCGCGGTAGTCATACAGAACCCGAATTTTTTCGGGCTGGTAGAAAAACCTGCGGAGGTTTCTTCAGATATAAAGGAAGCCGGGGCCTTGTATATAAATATTTACGATCCTTTATCGCTGGGGATTCTGGCCCCTCCCGGCGACTGCGGCGCTGATCTGGCGGTGGCTGAGGGTCAGGGCCTCGGTATGCCGTTGAATTACGGGGGTCCTTATCTGGGACTGTTATCCGCCCGGCGGGAGCTCCTGCGCAAAATGCCCGGTCGATTATCCGGGCGGACAAAGGATAAAGAGGGAAAAGTCGGCTATGTGCTGACCTTGCAGACGCGGGAACAGCATATAAGACGCGAGCGGGCCACCTCGAATATATGTACCAATCAGGCGCTGTGCGCGCTGGCTGCGACGGTCTATTTATCACTTCTCGGCAAATCGGGTCTGGAGAAGGTGGGAAAGCTCTGTTTATCGAAAGCTCATTATGCGGCCGAAAGGATTTCGGATATTCCCGGTTTCTCATTGAAATTCAGCGGGCCATTTTTCAAGGAGTTCGTGGTTGAAACGCCGGTTCCCCCGCGTCGCCTTATCGGCAAGTTAGCTAAAAAGGGCATTGCTCCCGGACTCGATATGGGACGGTTTAAACTGGGGTTAAAAGGATGCTTGATGGTGGCGGTCACCGAAAAAAACTCTAAGCGTCAGATTGATGATCTCGTTTACGAACTCTCGAGAGCCGGAGGATGAGGCAAGCAGATGTTTGATGAGAAGCAGTGTGAAAAAAAGAACTCTCGATATTGTTAAAACCACAGTCCCGCTGGAGGGAATATTATGAGATTTAGGCTTCTATTCTTGATTCTGGCGATATCGGTCGCCGGGCTCTCATGCGGATCAAAAGAAAAACCGATACCTGCAAAAATCGAATTCCAGACCGACTTCGAGGTCGCCCGGGAACTGGCCGTCGATTCTGATAGCCCCATGATAATTGACTTCTACACCGATTGGTGCAGATGGTGTAAAGTCTTAGATACCGTAACCTATGTTGATCCACTGGTGGTCGGCATGTCCCTCGATAACGTATTTGTTAAGATTGACGCCGATGTCGACACAATCCTGGCTCAAGAATACGCAATCTCCGGATTTCCCACTATCGTTGTTACTAAACCTGATGGCGAAGAAATTGATCGCATCTGGGGTTATATGGGGCCCACGGATTTCTATAATCAGGTTCAGTTGTATTTTCAGGGGAAAGAGACTCTCGAGGATTATTTAAGCCGTCTGGAGGATGAACCGGAAAATCTTGATTACCTATCCATGATCGGGGAGAAGTTCGCCAGCCGTTCCGGATACGATGAGGCGATTGAATACTATGAAAAGGTTGTGGCGCTTGATCCTGATAATGAGGAAGGATACGGCGCCAAAGCCATGGCCTCCATATACGATACCCGGGGGCGCGCTAAAGACTATGCGGGGGCAATAGCAACCTGTGAAAAAATCTCCAGAATGTTTCGGGGCACAGAGGAAGCGGATGACGCCGCCGCCATGATAGGATACTTCACGGCGAAGGCGGGCGATCAGAAAAAGGCATTGAAGATATATCGGGAATATATAGATGAGCACCCCGATAGCGAAAACGCCGAATGGGTAAAAAAACGCATCGCCGATATCGAGGACAAACTGTGATGTCCGGCATTTATGATAAATTGATTTTTGATATATCCTCGGAAGGGACCTCGGGCGTTGCTCTCCCCGAAATCGACGTGCCGGAGCCGGATATCCAGGAAGTCCTGCCGAAAGAATGCCTGCGCACCGAGGCGCCGGATCTGCCGCCGGTATCGGAGCCGGAGGTGATAAGGCATTTCATCTCGCTTTCGCTGAAAAATCATCATGTCGACCGCGGTATATATCCACTCGGTTCCTGTACGATGAAATATAATCCGAAGATAAATGAAGATCTCGCCAGGCTACCGGAATTTTCGCTCGCCCATCCGTATTATCCCGACGAATCCGTTCAGGGTACGCTTCGGTTGCTCTATCAGTTATCCGAGATGTTATGCGAGATCGCCGGCATGGATGCGGTGACCCTGCAGCCGGCCGCCGGTGCCCACGGGGAGTTAACGGCGCTTTTGATGATTCGCGAATATCATCGTCGCAACAAAAGAAATCCTGGCAAGGTAATTTTGCCCGATTCGGCTCATGGCACCAACCCGGCATCGGTGACCATGGCCGGGTACGAGGTTATACAGATAGCATCAAACCCAGCCGGCAGGGTTGATATCGATAAGCTCGCCGAACATTGCAATGACGACCTTGCGGCGTTTATGTTGACCAATCCGAATACTCTCGGTCTGTTTGAGTCGGATATTCAGAAAATAGCGCATCTGGTTCATGAATCCGGCGGGATACTCTATATGGACGGCGCCAACCTCAACGCCTTGCTTGGCATAGCCCGTCCGGGAGACATGGGATTCGACGTTGTGCATTTCAATATGCATAAGACATTTTCAACGCCCCACGGGGGAGGGGGGCCTGGCGCTGGAGCCCTGGGGGTCAAGTCTGCTCTGGAGCCGTTTCTGCCGGTTCCCATGGTGGCCAGAAAGCAGAATCGGAAGGGCGCCGATTTTTTCTATCTCGATTATAAACGTCCCAATTCGATCGGGAGGGTTCACGGTTTCTACGGCAATATCGCTAATCTTATTCGCGCCTATTGCTATATAAGGCAGAATGGCGCCGCAGGGCTTGCCGAAATTTCGGAAACCGCTATTATCAACGCTTCATATTTGCGGGAAAAACTAAAGCAGCGATATGAATTGCCGTTCGATGGCGATACGATGCATGAATTCGTCCTATCGGGGACCAGGCAGAGAGCAAAAGGCGTAAGAACCGCAGACATAGGTAAACGCATTCTGGATTTCGGCATTCATGCCCCCACCGTCTATTTCCCTTTAATCGTTTCTGAGGCGCTGATGATCGAGCCGACCGAAACGGAGAGCAAAGCTTCGCTGGATGATTTCATCAGAATAATGCATAAAATCGCAGATGAGGTCGAAAACGATCCTGAAACGGTACGATCAGCGCCTCATTCGACACCGGTCTTTCGGTTGGACGAGGCTTTAGCCGCCAGAGATCCGGATGTTTCATTCCAGGATTGAACATCCACCCCACCCCGACCGCCGGTCGGGGCTTTCTTATGATTGAGATCAATGATATAAAAGTTGAGTACCGGGGCGACGACCGTATCTTGTCGGCGATATCCTCGCTAAGTCTCGATGCGGAAAAGGGCCAATATCTGGCTCTGCTCGGCCCCAACGGTT
>CBEWDL010000164.1:0-6453 GCA_965555375.1 uncultured bacterium | reverse complement strand
ATATTTACATGTATATCGGGATTAAAAAAGCGCCGGGATGATAATCCCGGCGCTTTGGCAAGATCGGGTACCGAATAAAATATAATTTAATATTCGGTTTTTTTCGCCACTTTCTTTTTTGTTGTGACTTTCTTTTTGGTGACCTTCTTTTTAGCTTTTATGGGAGCGGGATCCGCAGCGGCAATAACAGCTTTATCAGGTCCCGTGACCCGATTGTCCTTGGAGCATCCGCCCATAATCATTGCGGCTAATGAACAGATGATCATGGTTAACTTTGTTGCTTTCATGGTTCTTCTCCTTAATTGAGTGTTTGTTGTTTTGTTTTCCTCGTTGTTGAGTTGATTTATTTTCATTGTTCCTCTTATCTTTTGCTTTCTCGTTCTGTCTTAACTAAATGCAATGAGTGTGCCAAAGACAAATTACGGGCGTAATCGTATGTATAGTAATCTGTTAACCATACACCTAAAATTAACTATTCTAATTGGGCCTGTATACTAAGTATATAATTTGGAAACCGGATCACCGTATTGATGTTTAATCGAACCTAATCTATATAGTTTCTATTGTAATATCTAAATATTCTATGATCCGATGAAGAATTCCTGAAATAAAATGTAAATTCTCTTACAAACTGGACCAAAGATGGGAAGCATAACATTGACCTGCTGTACTGCCCCCATTGATTGTACAACTCTTAAGTTAGTCCTGCCACAGCAAAGTCAAGTTTGTTTTAGGTTGGATGGCATCGCATGCGGAGGTATATCCTTGGGCCCGGGTAGCCGCGACAACAATAAGACAGCAACAAGTGGTATAAGATTACATTTCCAAACGGTTCCAATTTGGGCCCAGTGGCTGTAAGTTTATACCCTATAACGCGAATTTTGAGTTCGAGTCTCTTCGGCCCCGTTTGAATATCCGATTCATATATACTATAATAGATCCAACATGAAAAAGCGCCCCCATGATCATGCCTTTGAAGTAGTGAAATCCGGATACAATCGGCTGGGCAATCTCTACACCGCGGAAAGAGAAAAGGCCGACAACTGGACCGAAGTGAAAGCGTTTACGTCTCTGCTTCCCGCCGGGGGAAGAGTTCTCGATGCAGGCTCCGGGACAGGTATACCGATAGCCCGGCACCTGGTTCAAGCCGGATTCGAAGTCGTCGGCATCGATTTTTCGAAAACAATGGTATCGACGGCACGCGAAAACGTGCCGGATGCTACTTTTCAGCATATGAATATGACCGCCATCGATCTTCCGCCGGAATCGTTCGACGGAGTCATTTCCACCTATGCTATTATTCATGTACCGAGGGAGACGCATGCCGGCATCTTTCGATCGTTCCATTCGATCCTCAAACCGCGCGGCGTGATGCTTGTCTCGGTAGCCAGTTGGGCGTGGGAGGAATTCGCCGAATACATGGGAGTGGAAATGTTCTGGAGTCACTTCGACCCGGAAAAGACCCAATCACTCATAACTGAAGCCGGATTTGATATCGAGTTCGGTCGCGATGTGGAGACCGGCGGCGAGAAACACCATTGGGTCCTGGCCCATAAACGCCGAGCCTAATGAATTATTCCCCAGCGAGTTCCATTGATATATTTATAGAGGAATGAAATTTCGAATTCAAACGTCACAAAAGTTTGCTGAGAGTGATATTGGGGCCGCCATTGATTTTGGGGGCCCTTCACTTGCACGGGGGGTCTTTTCTTTGACTTTCTCACCTCAATAAGATTAACTTCACTATATGGGATAGCTGCCGGAGAGCATGAGTCATTCGCTAATAGGGATTTCACCGCGAGTAGTGGGCCACCCGTCATGGACGGACAATGAGGAGAAGGTTCTTGTGTTGACCCGTATAATACACGTTCATATATGGCTGAGTCGGCATCAAGAGACTGAAGGAACTGGCTTTACCGCTCCTTCGGTGCGATATTCCGAGGCGTCTTATGCGGCCAGAAATTAAGAAGCCCGCATCTTATGCGGACCAATCTAATTATTGTTAGCTGGCTAAATGGTTTAATTATGATTTTTCTTTTAGGTGGTCCCCCAAGAGTTGGAAAATCAATAATCTCCAGCGAGATTCGGCAGAAACATGCTGTGAGTGTTGTTTCAACGGATAGCCTCTGTGCAGTGCTTGAGAATGTTCTGAGCCCGGAAGCGGCGCCAGACTTGTTTGTTTTTGACAAGTTTAATAAAATGCCCTTGGCGGAGCGGGTGAAGTTGATAACCAAGGACCCTGCAGAGCTTATTGATTATGTGAGAAAGGAAAGTCATGTTGTTTGGAAAGCGGTAGAGGCTTTTACCAGGAGAGAGAATGATGAGGGGCGAGATGCACTGATTGAAGGAGTTGCTGTTCTTCCCGAGTTAATGAGTCAGCTTGAGGATATCCCTCATCGGGTTGTATTTATCGGAAATCAAGGAGAAAATCACAAAGAGAACATCAAGAAATTTGCTGAAGAAAATGAGAATGATTGGATGCGGGATGTAGGCGACCAATACATTAGCGTTTTTGCAATGTTTGTGAAGCGGATGAGTGCCTACATCGAGCAGGAGGCCAAAAAGCATGGCTTCGAGTATATAGAAATGGACAAAGAGTTATTTGGGAATGTAACGGAAGAGGTTATGAAATCACTAGGATTGAGCGCCAGCTAACACAGCGTGCACCTGACTGGCGGGTACGTGCCGCGTTTTCAAGCCGTTTTCTGGCTTCAGGTTTATACTGCTCCCAAGCCTTTTTCTCCCCCCGGCCAGCAGGTAACGCTCATCGTTACAACCTCACTGGACCTGAAAGCTGTAATCGCCGGGCTAAAATTGTACCAGGTGGCGGTCGAAAACTGTACCACCCGGGTTTAAAATTAACCACGCTATCCAGTATATGACACACTCCCCCAGCGGCCTTTTTATGTTATCGTATTGTTGACGAGCGGATAAGCTCCGAAGCCTAAATGGTCCGGGAGGCTCTGAAACCTGACATTCTTGCCTTTATTTTCTCTTTGACTTGCAGAACATTTCATAGGAATTATTAAATATGAATATGAACAACGTAATCGAAATTGACGGCTCTTTCGGTGAAGGTGGCGGGCAGATTCTGCGCACGTCGATGGCCTTGTCCCTGGTGACAGGGAAGCCTTTCCATATTAACAATATCTGGGAGGGCCGCAGGAAGCCAGGGTTATTACACCAGCACCTGACCGCGGTAAATGCCGCGGCTACTATTAGCCGGGCAGAGCTGCAAGGGAACGATATTGGCTCGCAAGAGCTATATTTTGCCCCCAATAAGGTCAAGTTCGGTCAGTATTATTTTGCCGTGGGCACTGCTGGTAGCTGTACGCTGGTTCTTCTGACGGTGCTCTCGGCTCTGACCACAGCGGACGCCGGATCAGAACTGATTCTGGAAGGCGGAACTCATAATCCTTATGCTCCGCCCTTTGACTTTCTGGATAAGGCTTTTTTACCTATTCTGAATCGCATGGGACCGAGAATTTCCACCAAATTGGAACGTCCCGGATTTTATCCGGCTGGCGGCGGAAAGTTTGTTGCCTTAATAGAACCAGCCAAAAAATTATCTCAGATAGATCTACTTGATCGTGGGCATATTAAAAAAAACAAGCGCGGGCTATTGTGGCCAGACTCCCACGCAGTATCGCTGAACGTGAATTAATGATAATTCGCGAAAGGCTCCTATTCGATCCAGAATGTCTGCATGTTGAGGAAATAAAGAATTCTCGTGGTCCCGGGAATGTTCTGATCGTTGAAATCGAAAATGAGCACGTCACTGAGATATTTACCGGGTTTGGTATGCGAGGTGTTCGAGCTGAACAGGTCGCAGAGAGAACCGCAAAAGAGGTTCAGGAATACCTGGCTTCCGATGTGCCCGTGGGAAGACATTTGGCCGACCAGCTCTTAATACCAATGGCTCTTGCCGGTGCTGGGAAATTCCGAACTCTTTCCCTGACCAACCACAGCAATACCAATATCGAGGTCTTGAAGCAATTCCTCGATGTTAAGATTACGGTGGCCCAGATCGATAGGAACGATTGTAAGGTCGAGATAAGAAATGCTTGATTCCTGGAGAATACTCAGGCTGGTTTTCCGGAACCCCCAAAAATGAAAAATAATAATATAAAAATTAACGCCTGAATGATCCAGCCGATCACGCAGACCCCCACAGCGCGCAATGTACTCCGATAATCAAGAGCCTGCCTTACCGCGATGACCATTGCTGCCAGCATCCAAATCGACGCAACAAAAAATACAATCCCCGCCAGCCCTGGGATGATACCTAATACACGGATCAACCCCGGGGAACTCGAAAAGCCTATTGTTCGCAGCAACTCACCGTAATCTGCCCTGGTCTGTGGCTCGGGAAGAAGTCTCGTGCCAATAAAGTAGGTAAGATACGCCCAGATAAACCATCCGATAAGGGCACTAATCGTCCCTACCAATATCCCACCAATCCCCCCTTGTTCAATGCTCCCCAGTCCGGCTGCTATACTGGAAAGAACAACCACCCCCATAGCCTGACCCAGGGCACCCTTATCGGCCTCAACCTCCTCGTACAGTCTAACATCTAGCTTCGCAGCGCGAATGATTCGATCTTTAAAGCCTGTCATTGCGTTCCCTTAGATTAATTTGCCATTTCTAAAAAATGATGCCTTATGCAAACTGAGGATCAACACTTCGAATGACATGATCCGGATTAGTCAAGGTAACTGCCATTCGCCTGAGCACAGCGAATGGCAGTTATGCTCTTCGGCGCCAGTCAGGATATGTTCCACGATGGCCACAGCGGCTGTAAAGACTCCAGCCGCCTGAATCAGTTCTTTATCTTTTTTTCTTGTGGAGATGGCAAACCTCGGACGGGGGTTGTGCCATCATCGTACATCTCTTGCCTGCCTTTGTTTTGGCGGCGCAACGAACCTTCTTTGGGGCCTTTTTCTTAGCTGGCATTGCAACTCTCCTTTGTTAAACGTTGGGACTTCTTGTCTGATCATCGCTTTTTATCTCATATATTGATTCATGTCAATCCTAAATGCTCGCCTTTTTGAAACAACATTATTTGCACGCAAACCCCTAAATGGTCCGGAAGTCTCTGATAGCGAACATCCAGTCAACCGTCCTCGCATCTGCAATACCGCCATAGATAATCGATAAGGTTGCCTAGATCGCAGCTTAAGAGGATTGTATATTTATCACCTGCGCCTGCATAAATTACCAATTTGCCATCTCGGACAATGGCCCCAACCGGAAAAACCACTGCCGGAACGTCCACCGGATACTCCTCGCTGCCGTATAGCTCATATGGAGCCGACGGGATATAAATCGGTCTGCTTGCACGACATATTACTCTACCGGGTTCATTTATATCCAAAATAGCGGCACATATCGAATATCCTCTTTCAATTTTCTGCGGAATTCCATAGGCCCGGCATATATTTTCATCAAGAAACCCTACCGCATGATAAATGAGAAGCCATCCTCTGTGCGTCTTTATCAACTGGGTGCTCGGGCCAATTTTCTCCTTTTCATGCGGGAAATCCCCCGCTTTCAGCAGCAGATTTTGACTCCGCCGCTCAAATACTCTATCCCAGGCTCGCCTGTATTTGGCCGGATATAATAGCTGATCTACAGCGCCCTCCAGATGGTCTAGATAGATATTGGGGTTGAACCGAAATAGCATATATAGCTTTTGCGATACCTTCTCCGGAAAAGGAACCGCGTTGCGTGAGTCAAATGATTCAACTATGCCGTGATATTTCATATCATGGATGTTCTTTGTCGAATAGATGGCGATTCGATCAGCGTTATTGGCCGTAAATGGCGGCCTTACTTTGCCACAGCCGATTAGGAAATATCGGTCGTCGATTTTGATAATTCTTATATCCTCTATCCCGTAGGTAAAATCCTTATGCAGTTTCCCATCTCCCCGAATTACCGTGGTTCCGATTCTGGAAAAGTTTACTCCGTCCGTGCTCTCCAGTGGCCACACCTCGGAAATATAATTCTCCAACCGAGTACGCTCTATTCCCAGTTTTCTGTCGAAAAAGGTACTTTTCCTATAATTCTGATGACATCTGGGCAATAAGATGACTTTATCCTCGAATATCTCGGCCCCGCCGTTGAAGACAGCTCCGATCTTCAGCTCGCCTTTCTCATGCCAGGTAAGTCCGAGGTCTTGAGGCTTTACGATAGGATTGTTTTCAAAGGAAGCCAGTTTAAAGGCCACTTCGCCGGAGTCCAGCGAGACAACCGTTCCCTCGCCTAATTTTGTGATAAAACTGTTAAGAACCATCTTTTACCTTTATTTACGTATAGGAAAGTATAAATGTATTTTCTTCTCTCGATAAAAACATCAAAAACATAAGAAAACAACATTATTTTAATTATCGAAACAGACCTCACGAAAAGGAGGAAAAGGATATTAAAAGCGGTAAAAAAACCATTATATTT
>CBEWDL010000163.1:0-6467 GCA_965555375.1 uncultured bacterium | reverse complement strand
AACAGAAACCTGCGAGGACGGCGAAGAAGCTCCCATAAAACCTGCCCCCCGGGTTTTTGATGCAACAGGCTGGCAGTTTTTGCCAGTGACGGTGTATAATTATGCTCGTTGAAGTCTTAGGCAGAGTTAAAGTTGCGATGGATCGGCTGTCGCCAGATTAGCGACCCTTAAATTCTAATCTCAAATTAAGGAGGTATCTTATGCCCTTTACGGGAGACGAAGACCACGGTATCAGCCTTGAGGAGGCTGCCAAGCTAACGGAGAATTTCCGCGAATCGATGAGTGCGGGGATGATATTGGGCGGTTTTTTCGGTAAGGCCGCTCTATCCAATATCTTAAAACAGGGTGGATGTGTGGGCATGCGAATCTATAACGCCAAATTTGAGGATGGAAAGCCCACATACGTTCTGGTAGGTGTGAACGCTGCGGGGGAGGACTTAGAGGATGGCGAATTGGCGGAGATCGTGCTTCCCTGCCCGCCATACTGTCCGAAGGCCAGCACATTGAATGGGACTGCATAACTGGTGGCGTATTTATGAATTACCTTAGATCCAGGCAATGCCCTTGAACGAAGTTGAATAAAATAATCCCTTGTTTTTTAGAGGATTTGATTTATATTTTTATCGTCCGGAAATAGCCTTAGCATGTGGTTGATACGTAATGGCTGTGGACTGTTTCGACCTGCAGCCCATGCGTCGGGCGTTTTACAAAGGGGTTTCGGCAATCTGGAGCGCTATGGGAGAAATTTTACCGTTTTACATGATCTATCTGGCATCGGTCATCGTGCCCACATCGATCGGTGCCTACGGTTATCGACAACTGAAGTTTGAGATGAAGTTGCTCCTGGCCTTAATGGTCATCACCATAACCGTTGAGGGTTTTTCTTTGTATCTGGCCCTTAATCAGCGTAATACCAATTGGATTCATCAGATATATCTGCCAGTCGAATATGGTTTAATTGGCCTTATCTTTTCTCGATGGCAGAAAACAACATTTAATAAGAATGTTATACTTTTCAGCATACCTGTTTTCATTATTGTGAGTATCGTGAGCATAATCGCTTTTCATAATTCAGGTCAATTGAATGTGTTCACGACTTCGCTGTCATGCATCCTCTATGCCGCCATATCTTCTTATACCCTCTATCAATTGCAAAAAGACGATTCCGGTTCTCTCTATAAGGATTATCGTTTCTGGGTGAGTTCCGCACTTCTGTTGTATTCGGCGGGCGCTCTTTCGTTTTTTGCATTCGGGAAGCTTTTCCCATCACTAATTATCTGGTATGCTCACGCCGGGGTCAATATCGTTGTTTATATCACCATCGCCGTAGGTTTCTTATGCCATATCCGTCATTAGAACTTATCTGGGGCATAATAGCCGTATTTACGGTCTTGCTGATTCTGGCAATCAGCGTGTCGGCTACGATTGTTGTCCACAGCAAGAAGATAAAAGAATCCGAACGCAAGTTTCGCCTTTTGTTCAACAGGGTATTTGATACGCTGCTGTTGATGGATGAAAGCGGGGGGATAGTTGATGCCAACGAGTCGGCCTGCAGGTTATTGGGCTATTCGAAGGATGAGCTTTTGAAGCTGAATCTGCGGGAATTAATCCGCGATGAAAAGTATTCGGAGTTCCAGGCTAATCTAAAAAAAAGCATTGAAGAAGGGCTGGATTATCTCGGCGAGGCCAATTTGGTCGGCAAGGGAAGTGAGGCTATCCATGTGGAGATCGGCGGGACCAGCATAAACATCGGCGGGAACAGCTATATACTGGGAAGCTTCAGAGACATCACGGCGCGCAAGGAGGCAGAGGAGGCCTTGAGGAAGAAAAATATAACCCTCAAAGAGGTCCTGGCCCACCTCGAAGAGGAGAAAATGAAGATCAAAAAGCAGGTCGCCAGCACCGTAGATCAGGAGTTATTACCGGTCCTGAACAGGCTAAAGGCTCAAGATGGGACTGTAAATATGGCCTTTTACAATCTACTGAAGAATAACCTGCAGGAACTGGGTGAATCCTCCGGCGCTATACTGCACGCCTATTCGAAGCTTTCTCCGAGGGAGGTGGAGATTTGCAATCTTACCAAGAATGGTGCCACATCCAAAGAGATTGCCGGTACCCTCAACATATCCCTGGCCACCGTTGGCAAGCATCGAGAGAATATCAGAAAGAAATTGATATTATCTAATAAGAATATCAACCTGGCCTCGTTTTTGAAGGAAATGTGAGGAGCGATATCGCAAAGCCGGCGATTGGCTGTGCCGGTCCTACTTGAGGTGCTGCCAGGCGGTGGATGAGCTATTCTATCCATCAATTTGTAAAAAATCGAGTTATACATTTTTCAGGCTTAGCAGCTTTAGGCCATCGATAATAATTCTCCTCGGCTCTCTCCAAAAAACCCCTTGACAGGCGATATTAATTTTTTTACATTCGTCGGAACAATTTTAGCACTCAATCATATAGAGTGCTAATAGATAGAGCTAATTCGTTGTGTTACAACGGAATGTGATGGGGGAAGCGGGTTTGGTTCCGCTCCCAATGGAAGATAATCAGGACGGATTTTAAATGGCTAAAGGAGGAAACAACATGAAGATTAAGCCGCTGTCTGACAGGGTAGTGATTAAGCCTCTGGAGGAGATGGAGGCTAAGAAAGGTTCCATCATCATACCCGATACCGCCAAGGAGCGCCCCATGCAGGGCGAGGTGATCGAGGCTGGCCCCGGCAGGACCGAGGATGGCAAGAAGGTTCCGATGGAGGTCAAAAAGGGTGATAAGGTTCTCTATGGCAAATATTCCGGCACCGAGGTCACAATCGACGATACGGAGTACCTGATTATGCGGGAGTCGGATGTTCTCGCGATTATCTAATAGGAAAACTTCAGACAGACAGGATCAGGAGAAAATCTTAGGAGGATTCAGGATATGGCCAAGATGATAATTTACGATTCGGATGCCCGGGACAAAATCAAAAAAGGAGTCGACAAGCTGGCCAACGCGGTCAAGGTCACGCTCGGCCCCAAGGGACGCAATGTTGTTATTGATAAGAAGTTCGGTTCGCCGACGGTCACTAAAGACGGCGTTACCGTAGCCAAAGAGATCGAGCTTGAGGACCCCTACGAAAACATGGGCGCTCAGATGGTCAAGGAGGTGGCGTCCAAGACCTCGGATGTCGCCGGCGACGGCACCACTACCGCCACCGTTCTGGCCCAGGCCATGTATCGCGAGGGCCTGAAGAACGTTACCGCAGGCGCCAATCCGATGGCCTTGAAGCGCGGTATCGAGCAGGCTACCGCAGCGGTTGTGGCGGAGATCGTTAAGATGTCCAGAGAAGTCTCCGGCAAGGAGGAGATCGCCCATGTCGGCTCCGTTTCCGCCAACAACGATCCTGCTATCGGCAACCTTATCGCCGATGCCATGGAGAAGGTCGGCAAAGACGGCGTTATCACGGTCGAGGAGGCCAAGTCTACCGAGACTACCCTGGATGTGGTCGAGGGCATGCAGTTCGATCGCGGCTATCTCTCGCCCTATTTCGTTACCAATCCCGATAACATGGAAGCCGTGCTGGAGGATGCGCTGGTTCTGATTTACGACAAAAAGATCAGCACCATGAAGGATCTCCTGCCGATTCTGGAGAAGGTCGCGCAAATGGGCAAGCCGATGTTGGTCATCGCCGAGGATATCGAGGGCGAGGCATTGGCAACACTGGTCGTCAATAAGCTTCGCGGCACGCTGAAGATCTGCGGCGTCAAAGCGCCCGGTTTCGGCGACCGTCGCAAGGCCATGCTGGAGGATATTGCCACCTTAACGGGAGGCAAAGTGATTTCAGAGGAGCTTGGCTTCAAACTGGAAAACACCGTGCCATCGGATCTCGGTAAGGTCAAGAGGGTAAACGTTGACAAGGATAATACCACGCTTGTAGAGGGTGGCGGCAAGACCGAGGATATTAAGGGCCGCATCAACCAGATTAAAAAGCAGATCGAGGAGACCACGTCCGACTATGACGGCGAGAAGCTTCAGGAAAGGCTGGCCAAATTGGCCGGGGGCGTGGCGGTTATCAATGTCGGTGCAGCCACCGAGACGGAGATGAAGGAGAAGAAGGCTCGTGTGGAGGACGCTCTTCACGCCACCCGCGCGGCGGTTGAGGAAGGTATCATACCCGGCGGCGGTGTCGTCTATCTGCGTGCCGGGAAGGCCCTCGTAAATCTAGAGCAGAAGGGTGACGAGGCTATCGGCGCTGTGATAGTGCGCAAGGCCCTGGAGGAGCCTATCCGGCAGATCTGCGAAAACGCCGGGGCCGAGGGTTCTATCGTGGTTAACAATGTGCGCGATAAGGAGGTAAATTACGGTTTCAACGCCGAGACCGGCGAGTACGGCGACATGATCAAGATGGGCGTCATCGACCCCACCAAGGTCAGCCGCACCGCCTTAGAGAACGCGGCCTCCATCGCCGCTCTGCTCTTAACCACCGAGGCCCTGGTGGCTGACAAGCCGGAGAAAAAGGAGCAGATGCCCGGCATGCCTCCTGGCGGTATGGGTGATATGGGCGGTATGTACTAATCTGGCAGCAAGAAGTTCTGCTTGGCAGGTAGCTTTATAGTAAGAAAAGGGCTGGTCGCGATGACCGGCCTTTTTTGTTCTTAATCATCAATATCTAGCTCTACATCTTCTAATATTCCATTAATCTCGTCTTTAGAAACATTCTCTTTTTCGGATTTCAAGTATATGAACAAAAGCCTTATAGTTCTTGTAGCTTCATCTTTGTGGAATATTATTCTACATCCTCCGCTCTTACCAATTCCTGAACCCGAAATTGGCATACGGAATTTTCCTATTTTCCCTTGACATCTCGGTATATAGTCAGCCATTAAATCCGGTTGGTCTGAAAGGATTTTTTTGGCGATCTCTATGTCTTTGCTTATAGTCTTATGTTTTTTGGAGATCTTTTTAATTAGTTTGTTGAATTTGGGGTGCTCTATGATCTTGAAAGGCATCTAATTTTCATTGCAGTTCTTCGAGCGTACGCTTGACCAGCTCACGAAATTTTCTCGATTTTGATAGTATCTCAGTTTCCTTTTCATCTTCTATAGAAGGCAAGGAATTATGACGATACAATGCCAACTCATAATCGATATAGTCGCCTACCTTTTTGCCATCCTCCGGTCTCGATAAGATCCATGGAATATCGCGGTGAGCTTCATCCTCGATTGCCTGAGTTGAATGCTCCTCAAAAGTCAGGGCTGTTCTTTCAAGCGCCTTTAGTTCATCGGCGGAAAAGATAGAGCTATCGAATTTTAACAAAGGCAGATATCGTTCTTGCCGTTTTGGGCCAAATTTTACCTCCGATCTCTTTATTATTTCCCCTTCCATGAGCCTCAAAACAGTTTCAGCTCTGCTTGGCACCGGGCCATGGGGATACCATACATATCTATCATTGGTTATAGACTTCCCGGTATTTTCGTAATATCCGAAGTCCAAGAAATACAGCAACTTCATGAGCTTCGTCTTGCCTAGATATCGGTTATTTATTCTTTCGAGAAAGAAAAGAATACTGTGTATGTATTTCTCTTTATTTAACGAAGAAGGCAGTTTTATGGCCTTTTTTTTCGCTTTTTTCCTTTTAGCCATAGCGATTACTCCTTTTTATTATACCAGATTCGGCATATCTGTCAATATATTAAACGAAAAAAGATGAACAAATGTTCCCCTTCGGCTAGATCGCTCTATTTTTTACCGAGGCGCCCCTTTTTCGCGCTTATCTCGCGTATTTCCCCATCAGCTCCCCCTGGGCCAGGATATGCCCCTCCATCGCTTTTAAGACGTCCTTTTTCGTGGCGGCTGGCTTCAAATCGAGAGTCTTGTCGATAGCGTATAGCTTGAAGAAGTAGCGATGGGCGGGACCTTTTGGCGGGCACGGCCCACCGTAGCCTATATTGCCCCAGCTATTCTTACCTTGCAGGCCGCCTCTTTCAATTTCTCTGGTCGTTGGTACGGCCTCAGGGAGCCCGACAGTATCCGGTGCCAGGCCATACAGCACCCAGTGATCCCAGGTCCTGACCGGAGCGTCGGGATCGTCGCAGATCAAAACCAGCTCTTTAGTTCCCTCCGGTGGTTGGCCCCATGACAATTGCGGCGAGATATCGTCACCGTCGCAGGTGTATTTCCTGGGGATTGTCTCCCCTTGCTTGAAAGCATCGCTTTTCAATTCGAGTTCGGTCATCTCGACCTCCTCCTCTGGTTTTTCTTCTGGCTCGTCAGCCTGAATAGCAGCTGATACTGCAAAAATCACGCTCGATACCACCATAAGACGGATTTTGCCTTTTAATCCCATAATGCCTCCTGGAATTTGATTTCTATCCACTAATTTTATAATCGCTGTCATGATGAAGAGCAAGAGAAAAATAAAATCCTGCAGCCTTCCTGCAGTGAGCTAGGCCATTATGCTTATTTTTCTATAACGCAAATACTAATAT
>CBEWDL010000162.1:0-6499 GCA_965555375.1 uncultured bacterium | reverse complement strand
CCTCGGGTGGGGCTACGGTCGGCCAGAAAGAGGATCTGGAGGATAAGGTTCGTGGAATCGAAGCCGCAATCGAGGCCGCCGAAAGCGTACTTCAATCGGCCATTTCTCAGAGGGATTATCTTCAGATTGTTTACGAAAATGAGTTTCTCATTTCCCCTATAGATGGCACAATCCTTCTGAGATCGACGGAGCCGCATGAGGTGGTCGGCCCGGGGAAAGCGATTTTGACTCTGGCGAACCTGACTCATCTGGAGATCAGGATTTATCTTCCGGAGATTTATCTGGGCCGGATCAGAAACGGCCAGGATGTTAAGATCGAGGTTGATTCCCATCCCGACTGGAAATTTGAGGGGAGGATATCGAGGATATCAGACAAGGCCGAGTTTACACCCAAGAACATCCAGACCGTCGACGAACGGGTCAAGACCGTTTATGCCGTCACCGTCAGCACCGGCGACCATGATGGAGTCCTGAAACCGGGCATGCCCTGCGATGTAACTATCAGCCTCTCCCCATAAGATGGTCGAAGCTCGCGGGCTATGGAAACGGTTCGGAAGGACCGAAGCGCTAAGCGGGGTTGATTTATCGGTTCGCGAGGGTATCATCTTCGCTCTGGTCGGGCCGGATGGGGCAGGCAAGACGACCCTCCTGCGAATCCTCGCCGGTATCATGACGCCCGATGATGGCAAATTGAATATCGTCGGCTGCGATGCCGTCAAAGATCCGGAAAGCATCAAGGAAAAGATAGGATATCTCTCCCAGCGATTCTCTCTAAATCCCGTCCTGACGGTCGAAGAGAATATCGAATTTTTCGCCGCGCTTTATAAGGTCCCTTCGACAGCAAGGGTGGCCAGAACGGAAAGGCTCTTGGAATTTTCCCGTCTCGGCCCGTTCAAGAAGCGCCAGGCGGCGCGCCTTTCCGGAGGGATGAAGCAGAAGCTTTCCTTGTGCTGCTCGTTGATACACACGCCGAGGCTGTTATTGCTCGATGAGCCGACAACAGGTGTAGATCCAATCTCGCGCCGGGAGCTCTGGAAGATCCTCTACGGTCTGCTCGGCGAAGGGATTACAATCATAGTTTCAACCCCCTACATGGATGAAGCGGAAAGAGCGGGAGAGATCATGCTTCTGCATAAGGGCCGGGGTCTGATAATGGGAGATATGCAGAAGCTACGGTCGAGATACAGGTTTGCCCTATTCGAGGTGATTACCAGCAATAATCGGTCAGCCCATGAGCTGGCATCAAAAAGGCTCGGGCATCGGCGAGCGGTATTTTTCGGCGAAAAGCTTCACCTTGCCCTCGACAGCCCGGACGACGCTGCAGGCATAAAATCCCTTATGGAAGATTCCGGAATCGGGGTGAATGTCATGGAACAGGTCAGCCCCGGGCTGGAGGACATTTTCATTCAAGAGATAACCGGTGAATAATATGATCCCAAACGACGAACCGGCGGTTTGTGTTGAAGAATTGACCAAGAAGTTCGACGATTTTGTTGCAGTGGATAATATCAGTTTCGAAGTTGCCAGAGGCGAGGTGTTCGGTTTCCTGGGACCCAACGGTGCCGGTAAATCGACGACTATCAGGATGCTCTGTGGCGTCATAGAACCGACAGCCGGGGAGGGCAGTGTCGGAGGATATTCGATCCTCAAAGAGAGGTCTAAGATAAAGCTTATAACCGGCTATATGTCGCAGAAATTTTCCCTGTATGATGATCTCACGGCAGCCGAAAATCTTGAATTCTTCAGCGGCGTTTACGGTCTATATGGGCGCGAAAGGCGCGACCGAATCGAATGGGCGCTTTCGATGTCTAATCTCGGCGATCGTCGGAACGATCTGACCGGAAACCTCTCCGGAGGATTCAAACAGCGGCTCGCCCTGGGGGCGGCGATTCTGCATAACCCTTCAATCTTGTTTCTGGACGAACCAACAGCCGGCATTGATCCCCTCTCGCGCCGAGACTTCTGGGACCTGATATACGAACTGTCCTCGTCGGGAGTAACGGTGTTCGTAACAACCCACTATATGGATGAGGCCGAGCATTGCAACCGCATAGCGCTTATCGACGAAGGAAAACTGATCAGGCTCGATACACCGTCGGGTTTGAAGCGTAGCGCTGCAACAGGCCGGATATACGAAATATCAATCTCCGATTGGCGATATGGCTTCGATCTTCTACGTCGTGAAGAAATGAGATTTGGCAAAAGCTCAGTCTTCGGAAGCAAAATACATCTCGATTACATTGGCGAGGATATAAAGCAGGTGAGATATTTTCTAACCGCGCAGGGAATTGACGAGGTATCCATAAGGGAAGTAACGCCGTCGCTGGAGGATGCTTTCGTTACGGTGTTACGCCCGACGAATAAGAATAAGGGCGATAGATAAATGAGGCTTTTTGCGATCGTAAAAAGAGAGTTTATCACCGTCTTGCGGGATAGGCGTTCCCTGTTTCTGGCGATTTTTTTTCCTTTAATGCTCCTGGTCATCTATGGGTACGGAGTGACATTTGATATCAAGCATGTAGCCACGGCGGTTTACGATCAATCAAAAAGCCCGAAATCGAGAGAACTAATTGAGAAATTTACATCATCCGGGTATTTCGTCCTGGTGGATATCGTCGATTCTTACAGGCAGCTCGAGGAACTTCTGGTTAATGATGAGATCATACTCGGGCTGGTAATCCCGCCCGATTTCGCGTCTAACATCAAATCGAAGGCCGGCGGAGCGGTTCAGATACTGGTTAACGGATCGGACGCTAACACCGCCAGCGTGGCCATGGGCTATCAGGCCGCAGTGTTTTTTGATTTCACTCGTTCAAATTTAGACCTGCCGGCCGATCTTGAGTTTCCGTCGGTAGTGGAAAGGACGAGGATCTGGTATAATTCCCAGCTTAAATCATCAAATTTCATCGTCCCGGGGATAATAGCGATAGTTATGATGCTTCTCGGAGCGTTATTAACGTCTAATGCCATTGTCAAAGAAAAAGAATCCGGGTCAATCGAGCAGATTGTTGCTTCGCCGGTGAAATCATGGGAATATATTCTGGGCAAAATAGCTCCTTATATCCTGATTTCATTTATTGACGTTTGCCTGGTTGTAGCCGCGGGATATTTTGTTTTCAAGGTGCCGATCAGGGGGAATCTGTTATATCTGGGCATGTTCTCCGTTCTTTTTCTGGCGAACGCTCTCGGCATCGGCCTATTCGTTTCTGCAATCTCCAAAAACGTGACATATTCGCAATTACTGGCGTTTCTGATAAGCCTTCTCCCGTCGATTCTGCTTTCGGGTTTCATATTTCCCATATCCAGCATGCCGACAATTATCCAGGGCATAACATACCTTGTTCCGGCTCGTTATTTTCTGGTTATATTGCGGGGGATTTTTTTGAAAGGAGTAGGCCCCGAAGTTTTATGGCCGCAAGGTATCTTCCTTCTGGCCAACGCCATGGTATTTCTGGGGCTGGCGTCTTTAAAATTCAAAAAGAGTCTTGATTGATGCTCAGAAGAATCTATTTCATCGCCCGGAAAGAGTTCATTCAGCTTTTAAGAGACAGGCGAATATTCGGAATGCTGATCATTGCCCCCATAATTCAGCTTGTCGTATTCGGGTATGTGGCCAGGACGGACATCAGGGAAACCCCCATGATCATCTGCGATCAAAGCCACACTCCTGACAGCCGGGATTTTGTAAATCGGTTCGTTTCCAGCGGATATTTCAACATAGTGCGATTTGTAGATGGTCAAGACGATATCGACCCGTATCTGGATTCCGGCGATGCGGTATTGGGTATGATAATCCCTGCCGATTTTGCGCGACTGCTAAAGCGCGGAGAAGAGGCGACGGTAGGTATATACATCGATGGAACCAATTCTAATCTGGCTACCATCGTATCCGGTTACGTGCAGATGATAGTCAGGGGCTTTTCGAACGATCTGGCCCTGGAATATTTTTCATCGCAGGGCATTCAGCCGCCGGCGTTGCCCGAGACTGAGCCGAGGATCTGGTTCAATCCGGAGCTCAAATCGGTTAACTTTATGGTTCCGGGAGTCATGGCCATGCTCACCCTGATATTGTTATTGAACCTCACCACTCTGGGGATCGTCCGTGAACGTGAGCAGGGTACAGCCGAACAGTTGGCGGTGACGCCGATCAATCCCCTCGACCTTCTCATCGGGAAGCTCATCCCCCCGTTGTTCGTGGGATATATGGTAATTACGCTTGTGCTGGTGGTGGGATTGGCCTGGTTTGAGATAGCTTTTGTAGGATCCATCGCCGTCCTGTATTTATTATCGCTGTCCTTTATTCTGGCCTGTTTATCGGCGGGCCTCTTAATTTCCACCTTCTCCTATACCGGCGACCAGGCTATGTGGGCCAATCAGGTATTTGCCATTCCCAATATTCTTCTCTCCGGGTTTATCTTTCCGATAAGCAACATGCCTGAGCCGATTCAACTGGCGACCTATTTCTTGCCCATGAGATATTATCTGACCATCATAAGGGGCCTGTTTCTCAGGGGCAGCAGCATCACAGATTTATGGCAGGAGGCAATAATATTGCTTGCCTGGAGTGCGGCTGTTATTACATTAGCATCCTTGAGATTGAAAAAGAGATTGGTTTAGGGAATAATACCGGCCGTGCGACGTATAAACAGGTGAGGAGCTATAGAAGTGGAGAATTTACGAAATACAGGCACCCCGCAGAGGGTTCTGGAATGGATTACGCTGTTTTTGGCGATGTTGTTTTTCATCCTGGGCGCAGGGGTGCTCTCCGGTCTTATTTTCGGTGACCATATTTTCCTCCAGGGGACTATGAAAATACTGGTCGGGTTGGTGCTGATGAGTTATGGTATTATTCGAGCCAGCATGATCTTAAGGCGTATGAAATCACGGGAAAAAGGGGACAACGGTGAATAAAAAAGCCTTGACATCGAAGGCCGGAATAGTATTTTATTTTTTTAATTTGTTAGGGGGCCTTAATTTATGGAGAGGGCAGCGTAATTTGAAAAATTTTCTTCTGGCTCTGGTTGTTTTATTGAGCCTGATTTCCGTCGTCATTGCAGGGCCTGCCGATGATGCCTACGATCAGGCTAAGTCATTGAAAGAAAAGGGCGATTTGCCGGAGGCCGTTAAAGTGGCTGTCACGGCTCTGGCTGCTGAACCCGAGCATTTCAAGCTAAATCGCCTGACCGGCGATCTCTATTTCGGTCTGGATCAATATCAGGAGGCGCTGGGCTTTTATCAGAAAGCGCTCGAAAAGAAGAAAAAGGATGCCGAATCTTTATTCGGAGCCGGCATGTCGGCATACCGGATTGGGGATTACGAGCAGGCCCTCGAGTTCTTCAATCGAGGCATCAAAACCAATAAGAAAAAAGGAGAGTTCCTCTACGGGCTCGGACTGGCCCAGATGGAGATGGGCAATTATGCCGAAGCCGATCTAAACCTCAGAAAAGCTATAGATAAAGACAAGAAAAACGCCAGGTATCATCTGGCCCTGGGAGAAATCAATTACAGAAACAGCGTTTTTTCGATCGCTATCTCAGAATTCCATAAGGCTGTCGAGCTCGATTCCACTCTGGATCGCACGGTTAAGGATTTACATTATAAAATGGCCAAGGCCTACATTCAGATGCGAAATGTCGAGAAGGCAATCGAAGAATACAGGAAGGATCTGGATCTTTATCCGACAGATACCACGGCATGGCTGGAGCTGGCCAAGATTTGCGAATTATCTGATAAGCACTCGGAGGCGGCATTTTGTTACGAGAAGTATCTGGATATCGTCCCCGACAATGGTGAGATCTGGTTTAATCTTGCCAGGATATATCGCATCAGACTCAGAAATGATGAGAAAGCCGCGGAGTCTTTTGAAAAGGCGGTTAGCTTACGATCCCATGAGGTGGAATCTTACGGTTACCTGGCCAGGATCTACGCCGATAGCAAAGAGTATGAAAAATCAATTGACGCCTACAGCCGATATGAGGCGGCGTTCGGGTCTCCCGATAGCGTCCTTTATTGGTTTGAAAAGGGGAAAGTGCAGATTAAGCTCGGCACCAAGAATCCTCCTTATTTCGATTCGGCGTTTGTTTCTTTTCAGCAAGCCATCGAGATCGATTCCTCTTTTTCGGCGGCTTACGAATATGCCGGTTTATCGATGTATTACAAGAGGGATTATGCCGGAGCGGTTCCGTTCTTTAGAGACAAGATTGAACTGGATTCCACGAGCGTTAACGCTTATCGCAACCTGGCGTTTTGCTATCTCAAGCTGGAGTCTTATGGCGATGCTGCCGCCGCCTTTGAAAAGGCGCTTTCAATAAAGCATGAGGATATCATGATGCGCTCAATGCTGGGAAAGATATATACATTCACCGAAAACTATTCGAAATCGATCCATCATTTCGAATACCTTTTGAATGATCAGGGCAGCGATTTGACCGATTCTCTACGGTGTGTAATCTACCCTGATCTTGGTCTGAGTTACCTCAAGCTCTTAAAGTGCGGTGAG
>CBEWDL010000161.1:0-6542 GCA_965555375.1 uncultured bacterium | reverse complement strand
TTCTGGCGGTCGGACGACTTGTCCCCAAAAAAGGATTCGGCAACCTGCTGGACGCTTGCAAGCTTCTGAAAGACCGGGGAATATCTTTTCGTTGTCTGATTGCAGGTGATGGCCAGGAGGCTGAGCAACTCCGTCGAAAACACCAGGAACTCGATCTGATTAACGAGGTTAGGTTTCTGGGGGCGAAAAGACAGGACGAGATCGTTGAATTAATGCATAAATCTACAATCCTCTGTCTGCCATGCACGATCGATGGCGATGGCAATCGAGATGCCCTGCCAACGGTCATCCTGGAGGCTATGGCCTGCGGATTGCCCGTCATATCCACAAATTTATCAGGCATACCGGAGATGATCGATTCGGGCACCGACGGTTCGCTGGTTGAGCCCGATGATCCTGTTTCGCTGAGCAATCAATTGACCCGGCTTCTTTCCTCGGAAAAGCTGCGGAAAAAACTTGCAGATAGCGGGCTAAAGAAAGTCGCCTCAAAATTCAATCTGAAAACAAATGCCGGTTCTCTCCTTGGTCTTTTCCTGGAAAAGAAAGACAGAGAGAGCGTTTCTCAGTCAACCGTCAGACCAGAGACCGGATGAGTTTTCCAGTGAAGAATGATAAGAAAAAGATTCTCTATCTCTGCGCTGACACGGGCATTCCCTATTGGGGAACCAAGGGTGGTTCGGTCCACATGCGCGAGGTCGCGAATACGATGCACGGCCAAAACTACGAGATGACGGTCGTGGCCAACGCCGACCCCACTGACAGCTCTGGAGTCTCACCCATCGGGGTCTGGAACCTGCCGCAGGTCGGTGAGGGCCGGTTTATCTCCATGATTCGCGAACTGGCGGGCGATGAGAGACTTGCCACTGAAATGATGGAGTTTTATAGAAATAAACAGCTGGAAGAGTTCCTCACGGAACTGGATATCGAGAGGGATTTCGACTATGTTTATGAAAGATACTCGCTTTTCAATATCGCCGGCCTGAGATTTGCGCGCAGGCGCGGACTGCCTTTCGTGCTCGAGGTAAATGCGCCCCTTGTCGAGGAGACTTCGCGTTACAGACGCCTGGCTCTCACCGAGTTGGCGAAGGCTGTCGAAAGATATCTCTTCAATAACGCCGACAATATTATAACCGTTTCGGACCAGCTAAAAGGATACATTTTGAAAATCGCGCCTCAGGCTCATGTAATTGTTGTCCCCAATGGCGTTCGGGTCGAGCACTTCCAGGACGCGGGGAAATTCGATCACGATAATCGTCCGGCGGATCTGGACGGTTCCGATTTTATCGTAGGATTCGTCGGCAGTCTGAAGCCTTGGCACGGCGTGGAGATCTTGATCGATTCTTTCGCCGAATTCGCACCCGACTACAAAAAAAGCAGGCTATTGATTATCGGTGGCG
The DNA here is from genome assembly GCA_965555375.1 of uncultured bacterium. Classification (GTDB taxonomy): domain Bacteria; phylum Zixibacteria; class MSB-5A5; order UBA10806; family UBA10806; genus CBDVBL01. Next base: position 5,145 of record CBEWDL010000161.1, on the reverse strand, counting down.
AAAAACGGCTGATACGCCAGCTTGAGAAGCGATGCCGCAAACAGGGATTGGATGGCAAGATTGTTCTCACGGGCGCCGTCCCCTATGAGAGGATTCCCTGCCTGCTGCAGGAGACCGATGTACTTGTTGCACCTTACCCCAGGCTATCCGGTTTCTATTTTTCGGCACTCAAGATATTCGAATACATGGCTGCAGGAAAACCGATAATCGCCTCCGACATAGGGCAAATCTCCTCTATCTTGACACATGAGAAAACGGCGATCCTGGTTCCGCCGGGCGACGGAAAAGCGCTGCACGACGCGCTCGTCAGACTCAGACAGGACCCACGATTGAGATCAAATCTCGGAAAGAATGCCTTATCGGAGGTTCGTCAAAATCATACCTGGGAACAACGGGTCGAAATGATATCGGGAATTTTAGAAAACTTTAAAGATCAAAGTGAAATTAAGGCAAAAGCATGATATGCGTATTCGTCATAGGATTCCTAAGTTAAATATCGAAGGCTTGCGGCGGGTTATCGGTCATTTCGGTAGCCATCTTCGACCATACAGAACCAAGCTTGTATTGAGCATGCTGGCGCTCCTGGGCGTATCATCGATGACCATATTGCGTCCCTGGCCTCTCAAATTGGTCATAGATTATCTTCTGAACCCGGACCGCCAGGTTACGAATATGCCGTTTCTGGCGCCGCTGTCCAACTGGGACCCTCTCTCCGTGGCATTGTTTGCGGCTGTTGCGGTTCTGGCTATAGCGGCGGTGAATGGATTTCTGGGATACAGCCAGGAGCTCCTTTCAAAAACTGTCGGCCATGGTGTGATGGCATCTATCAGGCTCCAGCTATTCTCGCATATCCAGAGGCTCCCCCAATCATATCACGATTACAGGGAAACTGGTGAACTTATGACCCGCTTAACCGGAGATATCAGTCTTCTGCAGAACCTTCTGGTGGAGACCTTTGTCAATCTGGCCAGCCAGTTGATCATCATCCTCGGAATGCTGGTTATAGTGTTTTTCATCGATTGGCAATTGGCCTTATTGATTTTAGCTGTGATGCCGCTTTTCATTTTTGCCTCTTTTGGCTTTTCCAGAAGGATCAAGAGCGCGGCCAGCAAGCAACGTGAAAATTTCGGGAAGATGGTATCGTCCATGGAAGAAACTCTGGCCGGCATCAGCCAGGTCAAGGTCTTTACGCAGGAAAAACAAAGGGACAAGATCATCAGCAAATCCGTAAACCGGGATTTCAAAGCCGGTCTGAAAACCACCAGGCTGGCGGCGAATTACGCCAGAATAGTCGAGCTTATCACCGCCCTCGGAACCGGCCTCGTATTGTTTGTGGGTGTCCGAAAAGCCCTCAACGGAACAATCTCTCCGGGCGATCTGATCATTTTCCTCTCGTATTTGCGGGGAATTTATCGGCCGATCAGATCGATTTCCAAATTATCGGCCCGGATCGCCAAGGCCATCGTGCGCGGCGAGAAGGTCATGGAAATCCTCGAAATTATGCCCGAGGTAACGGATCGCGAAGAGGCCATCTCGGCGCGCGACGTTGTTGGCGACATCCGATTCGACAAAGTCGATTTCGCCTACACCAATGACGATCTCGTCCTGCGAGAATTAAGCTGTACGATTCCGCCGAATAAAACAACCGTTCTCATAGGACCGACGGGCGCCGGAAAATCTACCATAGCCAAGTTGCTGTTGCGATTATATGAGCCCTCGGGCGGCACTATTTATATCGATGGCAGAGATATTTCTGAATATAGAATTCAGAGCCTTCGCAAGAGAATTAACAGTTTGACGCAGGAGGTTTTTCTTTTCCGAACGAGCCTGAAAGAAAACATCGCTTTCGGCAAGAGGCACGCAACCCGGGATGAAATTGAGCAGGCGGCTCGCCTCGTGGGCGCCGACGGTTTTATTCGGAAATTCCCGGACGGATACGATACCCAGATAGGCGAGGGTGGGCTTACCCTTTCCGGGGGCCAACGCCAGCGAATCAGTTTCGCACGCGCCGCCTTGCGAAATTCTCCCATAATGATATTCGATGAACCGGCCACGGGCCTCGATGTTCATGCGGAAAAAGAGGCCAGGGAAGCATTGCGCGCCCTCAAACCGGGTCGAACGCTCCTTATAATCACTCACAGGCTAAACTTTCTGGAACTGGCCGACTGGGCGATTTTCATAAGAGACGGGAAACTGGTGGAAGAGGGTGATCCGTTGGAACTTCTGGATAACAAAAAGGGATTTCATGAATTTGTCGCGCATGAAATCGACCGCACCGGCTTCAATAAATGGCCGGCCGGTTCCAGGACAAGGTAGATAAGAGAATTGTGAGATCGATAATTTTGATAACTTCGCGGAAATTTCGGATTGCTCGCTTTCGGAAGGAATCGGGACATCATCCCGGGAGGTAGCTGATTTCTATGACGATAGGTCTTCATAACGCCGGACAGAATTATCACCGCGATATCCCCCGGGACGAACTTCTGCCCGGTCTTTCCGCCATGTTGGATTCGGATGCTGTGATGAATCTGTTAAAAGAGCGGCTGCGGGGCGCCCTTGGTGAGATTGAGCAATGCGAGATATCGTATATCAGATACAAACCGGCAACCAGTTGCATAATTGCGTATGCTCTGCAATGTTCCAAGGAGATCTTAAAAGAATCCTCGCAATTTTTGCTGTATGCCAAGATCTTTACAGAGGACGATTATCAGAATGCCATAGAGAAATCCCGGACCCATCGCTGGGTAAAACCTCTCGATATTGATCCGGTGATTCCTTTGCCCGATTATAGGGCTATTCTGTATTTGTTCCCGAATGATCTCGTCATAGAAGGTCTAAGAGTGCTTTCGAATCCGAAGAAAATTCAAAGAATTCTATATAACCATCACGATCGATATCCGGAAGAGGAATGGCGAATTTCTGACAGGAAGCTTCGTTTGAAAGTCGTGCGATATAAACCGGAGAGAAGGGTTGTGCTTTGCTGCAACACGCGGGCAACTCACCGTCGAACAAACGTGCGGGAGGCTGTCAGCGTATATCTACGGCTTTATGGCGATGATTGCGGCGCCGATTTCTATTCTCTTCAAGAGAATCTATATCGAATAGCGGAGCAAGATGGGCTGTTCCGAATTGCCCGGCCCGTCACTTACCTTGGCGGGCGACGATTGCTGATTATGGAAACGCTCGCTGGAGAACCGCTTCTGGAATCACTGAGAGGAACTGACAGATTCGATGCTGTGGCGCGAACAGCGAGGGCGCTGGCAGCTCTTCATCGTAGCGAGGGCCTCAAGCTGGATGTTCGCCATATTGATTCTCATCTTGATGATGCACGGTCGACCGCGGAAACGCTCAAACAGATATCGCCTGAATCGGCCCGAGAAGCCGAGGCAATATGGAAAAGCTTAAGAGAATTTAAATTGCCGGAAGAGCGCAGCAAATACGGATTCGTTCACGGCGATTTATACCATGGTCAGGTCTTGCTGCAGAATGACTCAGTGGCTTTTATTGATTTTGACCGCTCCCATCGTGGGGACATCGTATCGGACATTGGAAACTTCTGCGCTCATCTGCAGCTTCTCCGTTTGCAGGGGCGGCTGGCAAACCATGCCGATCTGGAAAACAGATTCAGAATCGCATACGAAGAGGCATCGGCTGACAAGCTTGACGATGGCAGGCTTGTTTTCTGGACGGCATTCGGGATGTTTTTGCTGGCAGTAGGGCCTTTTCGCCGCCTTGAAATCGACTGGCGAAATAAGACTCGGGCTATATTGGAGGAATGTCGAAAGATTTTGAAATGTTGATGCATCCTGAATACCAGCGTCTCGAATTTGCCACCGATTCCGGGAAGATACGCAACCGTATCGAAAAAGAATTTCACCGCCTCCGGGGCGATTCGGGAAACTTAAAGGAGTTCCGGGTTACCAGGGTATTCCCGCGTCGCAACGGTCGATTTGCCATACAATATGAAATGGTTATTGGCGATTCGCAAAACATACCGGATAGGAAACTGTTCTTTTGCGGGAATCTTCTGGGACCGGGGGAAAAATGGCCCCGGTATGCCGATCCCGACAATAAAGATGTTATCATTTTTGAAGATATTCGGTTGGTTATCCCGATTTTTCCCTTTGATCCGAAACTTAAATATCTACCTGTGATGGTAAGCACTGTCGAAATCCCGGGCATAGAAGAATGCATTGGAAATCACCTGGATACCGACCGAAAGGGTCTCCGGGTATCGGGATATGAGATTCTGGGATACAGGCTTGAACGTCGTTGTGTAATTCGCTATTCCGTGGAAAAATCCATCGGCACTTCAGGCAGCCCCGAACAGTTTCATTTTGTAGCCAAAGTTTTTCGCCCCGGGCGGGCCCAGGATCCGGCTGGAAAACTGGGGTGGTTACAGCATCATGGCTTCGGCCGTGATGCCGCCGACGGCATGACGGTCCCGCGAATAATTCATTGCGACGATAATAGGGGTATAATTATTATGGAAGATGCTCCCGGGATTTCCCTGCACCACCTCCTGGGAGATTCCTCCTTTGAAAAGGCCTGCGGTCTGGCCGCCGGTTTTCTCAACAAATTGCATTCTCTAAAGGCGCCCGATGCTCAACCGTATTCAATCATAAATGAAATGGAAACCATACAAAAAAAAATAAAGTTGTGTGGAGATATATTCCCGACTATTCGGGAAAGGCTTCAGACAATTTTCGAAAGATTGAGTTTTGAAAAGGAAAGTTTCGATGAAAACATTTCGGCATGCGTTCACGGTGATTTCCACGATAAACAGGTTCTTTATTCCGCCAAGCGGTCCGCTCTTCTCGATTGCGATAATATGAAACTGGCAGATCCGGCGTTAGACTACGGCAACTTTCTGGCACATCTAATACTCCGTCGAATTCAATTCCCGGAGCTGGCGGGAAATATCGAAGCGGGAATGAGGACTTTCGCCCGTACATATGCTGAAGATAATAATGATTTTAAGCTGCGGGCGCGTTGGTGGGTTGCCGCAACGCTTATCCGTCTGGCAGTCCTTTATTCACTCAGGCCGAGATGGCGCGCTTGCGTGCCCGACATATTACGGGAAACCAGCCGCACCCTGGAACGGAAGAATTTTAAATATGGAGGGATTAATGCCATCTATTCAAG
>CBEWDL010000160.1:0-6872 GCA_965555375.1 uncultured bacterium | reverse complement strand
ACATCGAGGATAACCGGGGGGACATAGGGTGCATCCGAGATTGGATACTCCAGAGCCGACAGTGGAAACGGTTTCGAATAATCGATGCCACCCGCCAGAATACAATTTTGCCCCAGGCAGGGTAGCAGAGCGAACATAACGAACGCCAAATACGTGCGCATGTAATCTCCCTTGTCTTAAACTAAGGTAAACCTCTTCTTCTGGATAGGCAACCTATCCATAATATAAGATAATCTGTAATAAAATCCCGTCAACAAAAAAGCCCGTCGGCCCTGCGTGGTTTACGCCGTAACTCGCCAGGCTCGACTTCAAGGCAAGATTGCCACCATTTCCGCTAATTTACGGTTAGCGGAAATGACCTGTATTCCATAAATCGGCCCAGTTTTAGAGCCGGTCTATTGCCCTGCTCCAGAAGCTATGAAACCTCAAACAAACTTGACCTTAGCTATGGCAGGACTAACTTAAAATGTGGTATAATCATTGGGGGCAGATCAACTGCAAGAAACCGTTTGCCATCAGACAAACTATGTCTTAGCTTTCAGCATCCTTAGTCCACCTTTCTGACGACGTGCAGCGTATTCAGGGGGTAGGAACAGGGTTTCACGGCTGACTATTTTGTTCGTCAAAGAATTCACGAAGGATGGAATCTTGGTACCTTTACTTGCTCTTAAGCTAAGAATAGCGGGAGTGGGGATCATTTGAAGGTAAGAAAGCGTTACGGAGGGCGGGTTGCCGCGTGATATGAAAATGAGGAGCTAGTATGGCATCTGTTATTCGGTATTATGAGGGAATCGGCTCCGTTGCCGTAATCGGCAACTATTTGCCCCGCCTGTGCGGTATTGCGACATTCACTACTGATCTTGTTGAGGCCTTATCGGCAGAAGCGCCCGATATTAACTGTTGGGCGGTTGCCATGAATGACAAACCCGACGGATATGCGTATCCTGAAAAAGTGCGATTTTTAATCAACCAGAACAGACTTACCGATTACAGTGTGGCATCGGAGTTTCTCAATATCGGCCAGACTGATATTGTCTGCGTGCAGCATGAATACGGTATTTTCGGCGGACCGGCCGGCAGCCATCTCTTGAAACTTCTCGGAGAGCTTCGCATGCCGATCGTGACAACGTTGCATACGGTATTGAGGGATCCCGCCCCGGAATATCGTGAAGTCATGCACAAGCTGTCTGACCTGTCCGACAAACTGATCGTGATGAGCCGGAAGGCTTTCGATTTCCTCAAAGATATTTATGCCGTTCCGAAGGAGAAAATCGCCTTTATCCATCATGGCATTCCGGATATGCCTTTCATTGATTCCAACTTTTACAAAGATAAGTTCGGCGTGGAAGGCAAAAAGGTGCTTCTCACATTCGGCCTTCTTTCCCCCAATAAGGGTATTGAAAATGTGTTGCAGGCGCTACCGTCCGTCATCAAAGAACATCCCGATGTTACCTACATTATCCTGGGAGCAACACATCCGCATATTATAAAAGCGCATGGAGAGGAATACCGTATCAGCCTGCAGCAGCTCGTGCGCAAACTCAATATCGGCGATCATGTCATTTTTCATAACCGGTTTGTCGAACTGAAAGAATTGTGTGAGTTTCTCGGCGCCGCTGATATATATGTAACTCCCCATCTTGAAGAAGGCCAGATTACATCCGGGACGCTCGCCTATGCCATGGGAACCGGCAAAGCAGTTATTTCAACCCCGTACTGGTATGCGACCGAGATGCTTGCCAAAGGACGGGGAATAATCGTTCCATTCAAGAACCCTGATGCCATAGCGGAACATATTATCGACCTCCTTACCAACGATGTGAAACTGCAAGCGATGCGCAAGAAGGCCTATATGTTTTGTCGTGAGGCGATCTGGAAGGAGGTATCCCGAAGATATCTCGAGGTTTTCAGCGAGGTTCAGCTCAACCGCTCCCGGCATCCCCGCCCCCGGCACCTGTATATTGAAAAAATCAAATCCATCGCAAATTTTGAGCTCCCGGAGATGAAACTTGATCACCTGAAAAGCCTGACCGATGATGCTGGCATCTTGCAGCATGCCACCCATACCGTTCCGGATCGTGACCATGGCTACTGCACCGATGACAATGCCAGAGCGCTGATGGTTACTGCCATGGGCCGGGAATATCTGGATACAGACAGCCTGTGCTTCGATTCGCTCAGCAGCCAGTATCTCAGCTTTCTACTGCATTCCTTCAATGTCGAGAAGGGGAGGTTTCGTAATTTCATGACCTATGAACGACAGTGGACTGAGGAGGTGGGATCCGAGGATGCTCACGGCAGAGCGCTCTGGGGCATTGGCAAGGCTGTTGCTTTCCTTGACAATCACGGACAGATGGCAATGAGCATGACGCTCTTCAGCAAAGCAATAAGAGCTGTGGAACACTTTGAATCGCCACGAGCTATCGCCTTTACCCTGGTGGGCATTCACGCCTACCTGCAGAAATTTTCAGGCGACAGTGAAGTGCGAAGAGTTCGAGATATCATTGCAAACAGGCTTTTCGATCAGTTCAAAAACAATACAACAGAAAGCTGGCCCTGGTTAGAAAACGCTCTAAACTATGCCAACGGAAAGCTGTCACATGCCCTGCTCCTATCCGGCCAATGGATGCAGCGTAGTGATATGGTCGATATGGGACTCAGATCGCTCAAATGGTTGCTCACTATCCAGACCGAAGACAACCACTTCGTACCCATCGGCAATAACGGATGGTATGAGGAAGGTGGCACAAAGGCCCGATTCGATCAGCAGCCCATCGAAGCTAATGCCATGATCGAGGCCTGTGTCGAAGCATCTAATATCACCCGGGACAAAACATGGATCGACAATGCGGTCATGTGTTTTAACTGGTTTCTTGGACACAACGACCTGAATATGCCGCTTTATGATCCAAAGACTGGCGGCTGCCGTGACGGGCTGATGGCTGACGGCATCAACCAGAATGAAGGCGCCGAGTCGACGCTTGCATGGCTGCTTTCGCTTATGACTTTGCAGAAGCTCTATGCCGACGAGATTCTAAGACAACCATCGTCCCAATCAACCGGTTAGCGTAAGGATTGGCTATGCGCATTGCGATGCTCTCACCGATTGCCTGGCGCACGCCGCCGCGACACTACGGTCCGTGGGAAAGTGTGGTCTCCCATTTGACCGAAGGGCTGGTATCACGCGGTTATAATGTTACTCTTTTCGCAACTGGCGATTCGGTAACAAGCGGCAAGCTGCATGCCGTCTGTGCGCGGGGCTATGAAGAAGACCATTCCATTATGTCAAAAGTATGGGAGTGCCTGCACATTTCGGAACTTTTTGAGCATGCTGAAGAGTTTGACATTATCCATAATAATTTTGACTTTCTACCCTTGACCTATACCGGCCTTATCACCACCCCGGTCCTTACCACCATTCACGGTTTTTCATCGCCCGGGATTCTGCCGGTTTACAAGAAATACAACCGCAAAGTGTTCTATGTTTCCATCAGCGACGCCGACCGATCGCCGGATCTTGACTATATCAAGACTATACATCACGGTATAGATATAAATCAGTTTGATTTTCAGCCTGAGCCGGACGACTATCTGCTTTTTTTCGGGCGCATTCACCATGACAAGGGCGCCAGAGAGGCCCTTGAAATTGCCAGGGTCTGCAACAAAAAGCTGATATTGGCGGGAATCATCCAGGATGATACCTACTATCACCAGTACATCGAACCGCACCTGGACAACAACAATGTTGTTTATGCCGGTAGCGTCGGGCCGGTCCAGCGCAACCAGCTTCTTGGTAAGGCAACCGCTCTTCTGCATCCCATCAATTTCAATGAGCCTTTTGGCCTGTCTGTTATAGAATCCATGGCTTGCGGTACTCCGGTGATCGCTTTTAACAAGGGAAGCATGCCCGAACTTATAGAAAACGGCAAGAATGGTTTTCTCGTGAATACAGTCAAGCAGGCAATAGACGCTGTTGCACATATAAGTGATATTGACCGGGCATGCTGCCGTCGCCGCGTTGAACAGTATTTCACAACCAACCATATGGTTGAAGAGTATATTCAGGTCTATGAAACCATTCTCGAAAAGATGATAAAAGAGGAACACCGGCACTGACTATGACTATTCAAGATTCCATTGTAAAACGCTACAATAAAAACCCGATTCTCACAAAAGACGATGTTCCCTACCCGGTAGCCACGGTTCACAATGCCGGCATCGTCAAACATAACGACCGCTACATTATGCTTTTCAGATCGCACAGGTATAACGGGCGCTCCATCATCGGAAGAGCTGACAGCGAGGATGGTTTCTCCTTCACGGTTCATCCCAGACCTTTTCTCACACCTGCAACGGACAACACATTTGCGGAATATGAAGAGTTCGGAGTCGAGGACCTCAGGATCTGTCCCGTAGAGGACGACTACCTGCTTACCTACAGCGCGTATTCACGTCACGGCGTTCGGATTGCTCTTGCGCGCACCAGGGATTTTGAACAAGTTGAACGTGTTGCGCTTATAACCCAGGCCGACCTTCGCAACGTCGTCATTTTTCCCGAAAAGTTCGGTGGCCGCTATGCGCGTCTTGACCGGCCGCATTCCGAAATTTCACCCTGGTCTATCTGGATTTCCTATTCCCCCGACCTGGTTCACTGGGGCAATTCACGGGTGATTATGAAACCGGTTCCTTATCACTGGGATGAAATGAAAATCGGGCCGGGCGCACCGCCCTTCAAAACCGATAAGGGCTGGCTGCATATTTACCATGGAGTATTTAAGACTATGGCTGGTTCGGTGTATCGCCTTGGCGTGGCCCTGCACGACCTTAACGATCCGGCAATAATCATCGGCGTTTCCGATCGCTGGATACTGCAGCCCGAAGCCCCCTGGGAGGTGAGCGGCTACGTACCCAATGTTGTTTTTACATGCGGAACTGTTCCTGAAGACGACGGTACGGTAAAAATATACTGGGGCGGCGCTGATACCGTCATGTGCGCCGGCACGGCAGTGATTGATGACCTTGTACAGTTATGTCTTACAAATACCAGGTCAGCACTGTAAAAAAGGCAAACGGACATTCTTAAACCGGTCTATTTATCAAAGAACCGTGGCCGATGACCGATAAAATACTATGCATCCAAAGATCAAGCGCAAAAAGAAAAAAATCCTGGGTGACTCCTCACGCGTCATTGCCAGGCTTCATTTGCCCGACGGCGCATATCGCATACCTAAAATCATTCAACGCATAGTTGATCTGCCTGACGCAACGGCCGAAAATTTGCTTGAACAAATAATGCTTGATTTTTCCGAACGGCACAGAGACATCAAACGCGTTTTTGGGCTTCACCTGAATAAGGTAAAAGATTACGTTCCTCGGGATACCGAGATCAGCGAGACCAAAGAGGCTCTTATCGGGGCCTATTTTACCATGGAATACTCCATTGAATCGGCCGCCCTTTTTAACCCTTCAATCGTCCCCCACCCGGATCAAAGCCATCTGGACAAAGGCAGCATGCGCTTTATCATTAGCCTGCGGGCAACCGGCGAAGGTCATGTTTCTTCTATTGTATTTCGTAGCGGCCGTCTTGACCAGGACAATACAATTCTCTTTGACCCGATTAGCGATTATGTTGAAACACCGGATCTCCGATTAGACCCGGTTTACGACCGGCATCTTTTCCAGCTGAAGCTTGACGAAATGGAGGCCTGCAATGAGATAACAGCTTATTTACTTGGTCATCTGCCGGAAATCTTCACCTACAATGAATTAAGGGAAAAGATTGGAGCCCTTACCTCACAACCCGTTTTCTCTAAGGCGCGCCAAAACGAGACATTCGATGTCATGTACTGGCTTGCTAATTCCAATTATGAGATGAGTTTCCGACCCGATCACCGAATTTCCGAACGGGTTATCTTTCCGGTTTCGGAAAACGAAAGCAGAGGCATTGAAGACGCCCGATTCGTGCAATTCACTGATGACAACGGTGAGATTACCTATTATGCAACCTATACGGCCTATAACGGCTTCAATATCCTCCCGCAGCTAATTGAAACAAAGGATTTTATCAAATTTAACATATTAACCCTCAACGGCAAGGCGGTACAGAACAAGGGCATGGCTCTTTTTCCGCGTAAGATTGATGATCACTACGTCATGCTCTCGCGCCAGGACGGTGAAAACAATCACATTATGTTTTCAGACAATATCCATTTCTGGCAGGAGTCCAAAATCATACAGGAACCAACACTCCCCTGGGAGTTTATCCAGATTGGTAACTGCGGCTCACCCCTGGAAACCGATGATGGATGGATCGTACTCACCCATGGTGTCGGGCCCATGCGTCAGTATTGTATTGGCGCCATGCTGCTTGATCTTGAAAACCCGGCAAGAATCATCGCACGCTTGGAAGAACCGTTACTTGCACCGCGTGAGGAAGAGCGCGAGGGGTATGTCCCCAATGTCGTTTATACCTGCGGCGCTATTATCCATAATAACGAGTTGGTTATTCCCTATGCCATGTCTGATATCATGTCTGGCATAGCAACCGTTGGAGTAAGTGATTTAATTAACTGTATGCACCCGCTGGCGGACTGATTTTGGATTGTAATCTCACCCTCGTTCAAGAAATTAACTGTTGGCCGCTTGTCTTTTGAAACCCCAAGCATAGTCATGCCTAATTCTCCAATTATGTTGGGAGATACTAACCAACTCACCGCAATGCTTTAGACATTATCGTAGAGTACACAGTCAGCATATGACGTGCTTAGAATTGTCAGAGTTACAGGTGCAGGAATTTACAGAATTACGCGAATCAAGTGTGACCTGCCCCCCATAAATCAGTCCAGCTATGGCAAGACTAACTTAAAATGTGG
>CBEWDL010000159.1:0-6924 GCA_965555375.1 uncultured bacterium | reverse complement strand
AATTCATGTAATCGACTATTTGTAAACATGGTTCGCCAGAAGGGGTTTGAGCGGAAACATTGAAATGGACTTTTTCCGAAAAATCAGCCCCCCATTTTTCCTCAAAGTTCTTTATAGCATTGATGATGGCTGTTTCCATTGGTTTTTGTCTCTTTTTTGATCCGCGCTTCGCGAAGTATATCTTGTTGATTTCAAACCTATGTAAGACATCTTGAAAGAGTTTGGTTACCAAATGATCGTAGAATTTTGCTGGTTTCCCATCAAATGTCTGTTGGAATACCCTCTCGATTTTTCTTGCTACAAGAAACTGTGCTTTATATTTCAGTTCTTTCAGTTTCTTGAAAACTGCATGCCGCACTTCGGGACAATCATCTTTTGCGTGAAAAGCTAATTTTGTTTTTTCCATCGAAGGTATACCAGAAAAATAAGGATCGCTTAGAATTTCCTCCCTTAAGCTTGCCAGCTCTTTCCTTAGGGCTTCGGGCGTTAATGTTTCAATAAGTCCCATAATAAGTATTGGGGAACAACCTTCGCTCCCAACAATCAATACTCCATCCCGATTATAGAAAACTGGATCGCCGGATTCATCTACAAAGTAGTAATTTGTTCCTTTAACAGGATCTTGCAATCATAACTCCGTTTGAATCAATCGCCCCCCTACTCCGCCACATCCCCCAGGAGCTTATCCACGATATCCAGCGTGCCGGCCGTCAGCTCTCGGCCTCTTTTTCCATCTTATCCAGGCGGGTGTAATAGTCGGGGATCTCCTTTAAGTGGGCCCAGGCGATTTTTCCGGTGAGTGTCGGATCGTTGTAAGTAACGTTCGTCTCGGGGTCGTGGGAGCCATGTTCGAGTTCCACGTCGAGCCCGATCCTGAACTGCTCGATATCGAATTTGCTCCAGTCGATCCCCAGCTTATCGCCAATCTCCTTGGCTTCATCGGTCGTAAACGTCTTTTTCGTAGTCATCTCAAATCTCCCTTTCTATCATCTACTCGCTTACATCTTTTAACAGCCTGTCCACGATATCTAGGGTGCCGATATCCTCGGCCTCGGCGCTAAAGGATGTCACTATGCGGTGGCGCATGACCGGGCGGACCACCTCGCGGATATCCTCAATAGACGGCGTCGGGCGGCCATGGAGGATGGCGCGGGTCTTGGCCCCCAGGACCATATACTGCGAGGCGCGCGGGCCGGTCCCCCAGCTGACCCAGTTCTTGATATAATCGAATTCGCTGTTGGGCGGACGGGTGGCGCGGGCCAGCCTGACCGCATAGGCGATCACCGTATCGGCCACCGGCACCCGGCGCACCAAATCTTGTAATTGGAGTATCTCCTCGGATTTCATGACCACGCCGACATCGGTGGTGTAGGCCGAGGTGGTCGTGCGAACGATCTCGTTTTCCTCCGGCTCCGACGGGTAATCGACATAGATATTGAACATGAACCGGTCGAGCTGGGCCTCCGGCAGCGGGTAGGTCCCCTCCTGCTCGATCGGGTTCTGGGTGGCCAGCACGAAAAACGGCTTTTCGAGATTATGGGTGTCGCCGCCGGCGGTCACCTCGTACTCCTGCATTGCCTGCAGCAGCGCCGACTGGGTCTTGGGCGGGGTGCGGTTGATCTCGTCGGCTAAGATGATATTGGCGAACACCGGCCCCTTGAGGAAACGGAATTCGCGTCCGCCGGTAGTGCGGTTCTCCTCGATCACCTCGGTGCCGGTGATATCCGATGGCATCAGATCGGGGGTGAACTGGATACGGGAGAATTTCAGATCGAGGGTGCGGGCCAGTGTTGATATCAGCAGGGTCTTGGCCAGCCCCGGCACGCCGACAAACAGGCAGTGCCCGCGGGCCAGTATCGCTATCAGAAGCTGCTCGATCACTTTCTCCTGGCCGATAATCACCTTGCCGATTTCAGATTTTATAGTCTTGAAGCCTTCATTAAGTCTATCAACCGCTTTAAGATCGCCTTTCTCGGAACTCATCTATCCTCCCGGAACTATTTGGTGCGAAGCATCGACTGATGCCCGGATATTCAAAGATCGCCTCCGCCCTGATCAGGGGCGTTATTCTATTATACGAAATTAACGGGGAAAAGGGAACAGGGGAAAGTACATGCAAGAAAAGAGTATTATATCAATACGCCAGTCACTCTTAAGGCGCTTATTTGATATCTACTAAACCTTCTGAGTTTATACTCAATTCATAACCCGTTGTTCTCTCCACTGTCACCCAATCAATGGCAAAACTGTCGACCTCGGCGAACCATTTGAACAGGCGGGTGTCTCTGAAAAACTCGAAAGCGGCCGATTGCCCCCCCTCCAGTTCTTTGGTGTGCAGCAGGGCGCCGGTGCTCGATGGCGATCTCCGGGCGATGAAGCGCCCGTTGAACTCGGCCGTTTTGTAAGCTTTCTCCGGCAGACCAAATTGATTCCGGGCGAATTTAAATCGTAATATCTCCCCCGAAAAGCGCCATGAATCCCCCGACAGATAGAACATATTTTCGACACTTACGCTCTGGCCGGTGGCCGGTACGTAGCGGATCTCCAATGATTTTACCGGATCGCCCGTTCTTTTAACCGTGAGCCTTCCGATGGCACCTTCATTGTTTAAAGGCCGGAAGTATTTAACCTGGGATGATAGCCAGAAGAAACCCTGAGCCAGAACAATAGATACAAGTGCGAGAATAATCAGAAAAATACTCGCACCGCCCGGGGTTTTCGCTCTGGGTTCGCCTGTATCCCGGTAGCGGATCCTTTTGACGACTTTCCTCAGCAGATATGCCAGAAGGAGAATTCCCAGGATGAACAGGCCGATCCCGAAGACGGCGAGCCGTGATTCCATCTTATTTCTCTAACTTATCCGGCATCTGCGCTGCCCGCGATGGAGACGGAGAAGGTACCGAATCCTTCATCCTCGAATTGCCGTGAAATATGGCCCCGTGTTCTACAAGAAGTGATTTGGAGGTGATATCGCCGATCAGCTCCGATTTCGCCTGCAGCTCGACCTTCTCGCTGGCTACAAGATTACCCTCGACCCGGCCGCCGACCACGATGGAGCGAGCCCTGATCTCCGCTTTTACCACCCCGGTCGATCCTACGGTTACGATATCGTTGGCAATAAGTTTGCCGGTAACGGTACCGTCGATACGGGTAGCGCCTTCGATGTTAACGGTGCCCTCGATATCAGTGCCCTTGCCTATAATGGTTCCCAGTCGGGTATCGCCTTTGTTTCCGTTCATGGTTCCCTCTTTCGATGAATATCCTCATTTAACTCTGCCAGATCATTCTATCAATCCAGGTACGGCGTCGGGTCTACCGGAATGCCGTCCTTTCGTATCTCGTAATGGAGATGCGGCGCCGTGGAATGACCGGTGTTGCCCGACAGCGCAATCACATCTCCTTTTAAGACATTATCGCCTTCCCCAACAAGCAAATTTTCATTATGGCCGTAAACGGTCTGATAGCCGTTTCCATGCTCGATTATAATCAGATTGCCCAGGTATTCTTCCCATCCGGCGAAAGCCACAATGCCTGAAGCCGTGGCGGCGACGGCTGTGCCCGTTTTGACTGCGAAATCCAGGCCGGCATGTTTTTCGCCCGATTCTTCGCCGGTTGAAAAAGCTCTGGTAATCCATCCGTAAAGAGGCCTTCCTGCGGGAATCGTTTGCCTGGCCAGTTCCTCTCTTGTCAACGGGATTTGCAGGTTGCCGGAATCTATAGTGTCGCCCAGACCCGTATCGGGTGCGACCGCCCATGCAGAATCGAAATCGATTCTCCCGGGATGTTCGAAATCCTCGAGGTCTACGCCTGCCATCTGCGCCAGGCGGGCAGTTAGTTCACGGTTTTTCTTGAAGCTTTTCTCGATATCGACGACGCGTGCCAGATAGCCTCTCAGGTTGTGATTCTCCTCCTCGAGCATCGAAGCTTTCAAGGCCATAATGGACAACCGGGAATAAAAGATTGTAACAACAAGCAGCGCAATGACCCAGAGAGCGAGAAAAGCCATGATAAACCTGAAAAGAGACGACCGAAATGTTCGGGAGAAGACCTTCTTGCTCCCCTCGGGAATTATCATCAATGTTACTTTTCTGCTCAAAAGCCCTCCATCACTCCAAAGAATTCAAGCAGACGATTCAACTCGTCCACCGAATAATATTCTATTGTTATCTTGCCCCCTTTACGCTTCTGGGTGATCGTGACCTTGGTGGCAAGTTTTCTCTTCAGAGATTCTTCGATCGAAGCAATCTGCGCCGACCGCGGACGAGGCGGTCGCGGTTTTCTAATAGTCTTATCGGTATATACCAGACGTTCCAACTGCCTGACCGAGAGATTTTCCTTTGCCACCCTCTGGGCCAGGGAGATCTTCTCGGAGTTGGCCGGTATCGCCAGGAGGGCGCGAGCATGTCCAGCAGATATGCTGCCATCGATCAACATATTCTGCAACTCCCCCGGGAGCGACAGAAGCCTGATGGCGTTTGCCACCGACGAACGATCCTTGCCAACCCTGGCGGCGACATCGGCCTGAGAGAGGTTGCATTCGGTTATCAGGCGATGATAACCAGAAGCCTCCTCGATTGGATTTAGATCCTCTCTCTGGAGATTCTCTATTAAGGCCATTTCCATGGCGGTTTCGTTATCAGCCGATTCGACAACTATAGCCGGAATCGTGGGCCAGTCCAGTTTTTGGACGGCCTTCAGTCTGCGTTCCCCGGCGATCAGCTCATATGTATCATTTACAGGCCGGACGACAACAGGTTGTATCACCCCGCGCTCCTTAATCGACTCTGCAAGCTCGGCCAGTTTGCCGGGATCGAAAGCCTGTCTCGACTGAAAGGGACTGGCCTTGATTTTCTCGATAGGGATCTCCAGGATGACCCTTTGTCCCGATAAATCAGATGTAACAGCTTTTTCATCCGGAGCGGTTGCGCCGGGAATCAAGGCCTCTAATCCTTTACCCAATGCCAATCGTTTCATCTTGCTAAAACCTCCTTGGCAAGGTTCATATAATTCGCCGAACCGGTGCAGAGAATATCGTAAAGCATAATAGGTCTGCCGAAACCTGGCGCTTCGGAGAGGCGGACATTCCTGCTGATCACGGTATCAAAGACTTTTTCGGCAAAAAACTTTCGTGCCTCTTCCGCCACCTGCTTGGAAAGGTTCAGACGACCATCATACATGGTTAGCAATACGCCATGGATTTCTAAGCGAGGGTTCAATTGCCTCTGCACCAGCCTGATAGTATTCAATAACTGGCCCAATCCTTCGAGAGCGTAATATTCGCACTGGATTGGAATAATAAGCGAATCGGCGGCGGTCAATGTGTTGATGGTTAAAAGACCTAATGACGGAGGGCAGTCGACAATAATAAATTCGTATTCGTCTCTGATGGGGATCAGCGAGTTCTTCAGCCGGTACTCCCGATTAGTTGCGCCAACAAGCTCAACTTCGGCTCCGACCAGATTGATATTCGACGGTAGAATTTGCAAATATTTGATCTCGGTATCCTTGATGCCTTCCTCGATAGGGACATCACCAAGCAGAACTTCATAGATCGACATATCCACATTATTCTTATCTATCCCGACACCGGATGTGGAATTACCCTGCGGGTCGATATCGATTAGAAGCGTCTTTTTCTCTGCTACCGCTAAACTGCTTGCGAGATTAACAGCGGTTGTGGTTTTGCCTACACCGCCCTTCTGATTTGCAATGCCGATGATCATGCCCATATAACCTCAAATCATTCATCACGTTACCATTTCCATTAACCGGACGGGATTTTACTCTCTTTTTTGTATAATTGCAAGTAAAATGTTTCACGTGAAACAAAATAATTTCAGGATAACTTTGGGGGTGTAATCTCGTCGATAATCCGGTATTTCCCCGGTCTCTCGTAATAGATGAGCTTGCCTGATTGCCTTAAAAGCCTTCCAATCTGCGGCAATAGCTGTTTCCACCGTGGAAGAGCTCTAATGGTGGCGATATCGAAAAGGTGGTCCGGCGCGAAATTTTCAAGGCGTACCTCAACAACCGTTACGTTTTCCAAATTCAATCTCGAACGAACTTCCTTGAGGAACAGGACCTTCTTATGGCGGGCTTCTATCATTGTGATGTCCAATCGGGGACGGATCAAGGCCAAGGGAATCGCTGGAAAGCCAGCGCCCGCTCCGATATCCACCAGGTGTCCGGTTTCAAGGATAGCCGGTGCCGGGATGATCGAATCCAGAATATGCCGCTCCAATAAGGTTCCGAGATCTTTTTTTGACACTATATTCATCCTTTGCGACCAGGACAAAATAAGATCGTGATACGCTTCGACTTTCGTGATGAAATCGTTGGGCAGGCGAAAATCTCTTGCCTTAAACCATTTATTTATTTTTTCGTAAGACCCGGGTGGAAACGGCATATCTAAGCTCAATTGTTATTACATGTTGACAGGCATACTATGAGAGTTGATTATTCCAAAGATATTCGCTTTTTATCCACATTTCGGCGATATTGCCGCCACATTCGCCAATAGAGCCTGTTTCACGTGAAACAATTCCACACCGAGGCCACAATATCTGTTTACAAGCGACGATATTTCCACATTTTATCAACATTTTGGCAGAGCCTTAGACTCTCCTCCGTTCATAATCTCTTCAAATGAACCATGAGGATCGTAATATCCCCGGGCGATACACCGGATATCCGCGACGCCTGTCCCAGGGTCTCAGGCTTAAAGATCGAAAGCTTCTCCCGGGCCTCCTTTTTCAGTCCATTCAGCTTGGCATAATTGAGATTTGCCGGAAGTCTGAAATCCTCCAAGCTCCGCTGCCTCTCAATCCTTCGCTGTTGGCGTCGAATATAGCCGTCATAGTAGATCTCATTCGCCACGGTTTGAAAAGCCATTTCTCCAAATCTCGATATGGCCTCCTTATATAT
>CBEWDL010000158.1:0-7384 GCA_965555375.1 uncultured bacterium | reverse complement strand
GATGAAACTCTCCAATCAAGAAATAGTAATCCTCGCAATTCTTTCCGAGACTGAGAGATACGGCTATGAGATAGATAAAATTCTGGCCAAAAGGCAGATCCGGCCCTGGAGTAACATTGCGCCATCATCTATATATGCTGTGCTTAGCCGTCTGCATCGCAAAGGCTTGGCTACGTCAAGAGAAGTCAGTCAAGGTAGTCGTCCGCCCAGAAAGCTATATTCGATTTCCGAATCCGGCAGGGCGGTGTTGGAGAGCGCTCTTTTCGAATCGATTCTGGATGAGGGTCGAGTAATCGGTCGGTTTGAAATCATCCTTCTGGCATGGCCTATGCTCTCTTCGGAAAAGAGAAATCGATTGTTGTCATCCTATATGGCTCTTTTGAAAACCCGGGAGAAATTCTATAGGAAAGAAGCCGAGCAGGAAATTAACCCCATTTCGGCAGCGTTATTTGAACGCCCTCTCAGGACGGTAATGGCAGAGATTGGCTGGTTGAAGGAATTTGCTCAGAAAAATGACGTGCTATTATCCGATGAATAACGGATTTATTAAGGCCGATCGTACTTTGGTCCAATTACCCCTGATATCCGCTACGAATAATATTTCAGGAAGGCGGCAGGCAAATGCGCTCTGGCGGTTCTAAATACAGGTTTCAGATTGATATTGAGTGGAGGCTATCCGGAGGTCGTTGAATCCGTTTCACCGGCGTGGCTGGATGCTACAGTAGTTTTGCCGGACCTGGTTCCGAACCTGGTGGTCAGGACGGCCCCCAGCCCGAAGGGAATAATCATAAATAGAAACAGGCCTATCAGAATCCAACTGAAAATCATGAGCACCATCGAACCGGTTATCATCTGTATCAAGAAGAACAGGCCCGGGACTGCGCCCAGCGCTGCGCTTCCATAGAGAAAGGTTTTGAAGGATAAACGGTCGGCATGGAGCATTTTTTCGCCAAGTATATTGCTTAAGGCTGTTGACCCTAAGATCATACCGGCCAAAAGCGCTATGGGTACGCCAAGTAAAGCGAGCGGAATGCCCAGTACGGTGATCAACAAAACGATAAAGGCTACGAAAGCAAGAAGATAGGCAAGATATCCCTTAAAGAAGGATGCCACGAAGTTTGATTTGATATGGTTGACAACCCTTGCAACGTTAACTTGGAAAATGGAAGCACAGGTCGCCGAGAGAACCATCCAGACTAAGAAAACTACGAAGAAAACAAACCCCATAATTCTGAACGGCGTTCTATCTGCTATCCGGGAAACGGATCTCGGATAACCGGTTTTCCAGATCACGGTGCCGATTCGCCCCCCCGGATCCTGTTTTACCTTTCCGGATACAGCCACCGCGCCTTCCTTGATATTCCCCGTTGATGTTACATAAATATCTCCGGAGAAGGCCAGGACCCCACCCTCGACCGTCCCTTTTACTATGACATCTCCAAAGGCGGAAACAACATCGCCTCTGACGACCTCATCTTCTTCAACGATTATTCGATTGCCGAATTGAACTATATCTTTGCCTGCGCGGTGGGGAGACTGATCATCGAAATCAGAAAGGACAAATATGCTATCATTTGAAAGGCCTATGATAATGCTGTCGCCGCCTATGGATATCTCGGTGATCTCCAGTCCCTCTTCGATACCTTCCAGTATGCGCTCAAGCCCCTTTATAGTAAGAGTTTCGTCAAGCGCTTCCAGATCTTCCAGCCCCAAAAGGACTTCCAGTCCCTCGACGGCTTCCGGGGGTTCCGGCGGCTCAGGAGGGCCAGCATGCGCCAGCCCCATGATTAAAACCGCGGATATTATCGACGGCAGCAATTTCATTTTCTAATACCTTGTAATCCTTATATCGCCCGACGAGGTAGCAACATTTAGCCTGCCTTTGCCTTCGCCCATGCTGGCAACCAGCCGGGAATCGGATAAAGTCTCGATATCGGCGGAAACGCGGGGATTGATATCCCCTGATGACGTCCGCAGGGAAAGCCGCCCCTCGAACTCCGGGTTGATCTCAACCGTAACATCGCCGGATACCGCTTCGATATCGAAATCGCCCTCGGTGGCCGTCAGCGTGTTGAGCCTGATATCGCCCGATGAGGCCCTGGCTCTGACCGAACCGGCAACGCCGTTGACATAGATATCGCCCGACGATGTTCTGATATCCAGATCCTCGCCTAAATCGTTTATCCGCCAATCTCCCGATGAGGAATAGACCGTCGCGGAGCCCGTGATATCGAAAAGGCGCCCGTCACCCGAGGAGGTCCGGAAATTGATATCCCCTTTTAGCCCGTCGATCCTGATATCGGATGATTTTCCCTCGATTGAAAGGTTGCCGGTATGGTCAAAGACATCGACATCGCCGCTGGAAAGATCGCAACTGACGTTGCCGTCAGTGGCCTGCAATTTGATATCGGATGATGATGCCCGTACATCCAGATCGAGCCTTAGCTGCGATACTTCCAGGTCGGCGGATGATGAGATCAAATCGACCGTCTTACCGTCAGGGATACTGACTCTCAAGTAGAAATTTATATCCTCTTTCCAGTCGCCGGTTATGATCCTTTTGAAAATGCTTTTCCCTGACCCGCGGCGTCGGGGCAGATCAACAGTTATCAGCACCTCACCGTCTGAAGTCTCGGCCTTATAGACGCATTCGTCGTTGATCCTTTCGGCCTCTTTTTTATCCCTGGCGTAAATTTCGTTCTTGAATGAGACTTCGATCTGGTTGGTTTGCGATCTGGAGAGTTTAATATCGCCGGACGGCATATCGATTCTTATCATATCGATATTGCTACCGTCGAGGCTTTCCTTTTTGTCGAACGAATACTCCTTATCGGCTAGTGCCGGGCTGGCGATCAATAAAAGCGCGATTGCAAATGTTAATGATAAGCCTTTCATGGCGGCCCTCCTACCTTACGCTTTTTAGTTTTTTCTTCAACAACTCCCGGGCGCGAAATATCCTGGCCTTCACCGTCCCCACCGGCACCCTGAGAAGCGAGGCGATCTCTTCGTAGGCCTTGTCCTCCTTGTGGCGCAGGATGATGACCTCCCTGTATTTGTCCGGCAACGATTCGATGGCCTCCTCGATGCTAAATCGCTGCCGTTTGGCGGTCAGATCGTGCTCTGGATGGTAGGAGTAATCCGGCACCTCCATCTGGACGTCGCCATCTTTAGTCACGATCGGCCTATCCAGCGACATAGCGTCGATCTTGCGTTTGCGGATGGAATCGATAGAGCAATTGGCGGCGATTTTATAAAGCCAGGTGGAGAAACGGTAAGTCGAGTTGTATGTTTTCAAAGATCCGAAAGCCTTAATGAACGTCTCCTGGACCAGGTCTTTTGCCTCTTCGGCGTTCCTGACCATCTTGACGGCGATATGGAAGATCGCCTGCCGGTGCAGCTCGAAAAGCGCCTTGTAGGCCTTCTCGTCGCCGTTAAGCGCCGATTTCACCAGCGCCTGCTCGTTTTCCGAGGAGGGCATTTCGCTCCCTTTTTTACTACGAAAAGCCGCTGTTATAGTTGCGTGGATTAAGATAGGAGAAAACGTGTGCCGATTCAAGGGAGAATTGGAATGCTGCCTCGACCCTTGCCGAGTGTCACGAATTGCCTTGACAGAAAGCTAATTCCGATTATAGAAAAAAATGGAACCATATATCCATAAAATTCGTTGATTCTTATGGATAATTTAACACGGGGAGGGATCATGAATAACATGAGGATGTTCGGTTTCATTTTGATTCTGCTTCTGTGGTCAGGCTCCGTTTTGGCCGAACGATGGCACTACCTGGGGCTTTCGGGAATGGACATTCTGTCTATTGAAACGCATCCGACCAGCTCGCAATACGTATTTGCCGGAACAGACTATGGTGGTTTGCATGTGAGTTTCGATGGCGGGCAAAGCTGGGAGTATAGGATCGCCACCAACGTTCCGATACCGTTTGTTTCCTATGACCCCGATACGGGCGATTCCCTTTATGCCATAGTCGGTGATTCGTACTCCGCCGGCGTGCACACATCGGATGATGACGGGAACACCTGGTATCAGGTCAGCAGTCTTCCAAATATGCGACGAATGGGATTCGATCCGGTGAATCCGGGATACCTGTATGTCTGTTTCCCCGACGGTATCAAGGTCTCGCAGGATTACGGCCGTAACTTCTCGGATGCCAATACCGGCTTGCCGCATCCGGATATCCTGGATGTCACCGGCGACGGCGCCGACCAGTATGAGGCTTACGCCGCCGGGCAGGCATTTGTCGCCCGCACCACCGATTTCGGTGAAAATTGGACGGATCTGGGCGGTCTCTTCGGTCTGGAGGATTACAATCCCAACCGCATCGAGTACGAGCCGAACGGCCCGGATACGCTGTATGTTACCTGCTGGACCTATTTCGCCCGGTCGTTTGACAGGGGCGATACCTGGGATTACACTGCCACTCCGACAACCGATAACGTCGCTATCGCCTGCGACCCTGATGTTCCCGGCTTGCTGTATGTCGGCTCCATCGGCGGCGGGGTGCTGATGTCCACCGATGCCGGAGCCAGCTTCACGGCGATGAACGACGATCTGGGCAACCTCAATGTGAATTGTCTTAAGATTGATCCATCGGGCAGGTTATTGGCTGGAACCGCCGACGGTGTCTATATATACGGTGCGCAGGATATCCCGACCCTTTCGGAGTGGGGGATGATTATCCTGGGGTTGCTGCTGCTGGCCGCGGGCACAACGGCCGTGATAAGAAAGCGGAGATTAGCGGAGGCGCGGTAAGGATAGATAGTCAATAGTATATTTGGCCCCGTGTCATAACCTGTCATGACCGCGATTAAGGCTTTCCGCCGGATAGCTTGTTTATGGACTTGACTTCCCATAAATTGCGGTTATATTAGCGGTAGAGCTTATCGGCCCTGCATATGGGCCCGCTTCGTGCGCTGCATCGATGATTTCAGCATATGTCAATTCCGGAAACCTGGAGGAAAGATGCGTCAAGAGAAAATGCGAACCATCATCGCCCCGGTGTTATTGCTTATCTGTTTGATGTTTACAGTTGCCATGGCGGATGAGAATACCGAAGGTCTATCTTCATTAACAAAAAGCAACCTTCCATCGATTCTAGCATCCTCGAACGTTCAGCAGGAGAAAATGAAGGAGAATCAGGCTCTGGCTATTCCCGTAATTGAGTGCGTGGAATGCCCTCCGGGATCCACACCCGAGGACGAGCCGGAATGCTACGATGATTACGAGGATCACACCAACGGCGGCTGCGGCTCCATGCCGGTCGTTTTCGGCGATGTTTCATGCGGACAAACCATTTGCGGGACATCCGGTAATTTTCTCTATGATGGCGGCCAGACGAAAGACACAGACTGGTACAATTTCTACCTGACCGAGGGCACCGAGGTCACCATTACGGCCATGGCGGAGTTCGATATGATGGTGTTCATACTTGAGATGGGACCCGATAATCCGTGCGATGGCTTCCAGATTCTATACTATGAAATCGCGCCGATCTGCGAGGAATATTCTTTCATGGTCAATCTTCCCGCCGGTGACTACTGGATCTGGGTGGCGCCCGAAGCGTTCGAAGGTGTCCCCTGCGGTTCAGCGTATTATTTCACCGTTACCTGCGGCGGGCAGAACGAGATCCCGACCCTCACCGAGTGGGGGATGATTATCCTGGGACTGCTGCTCTTGGCCGCGGGCACAATGGCGGTGGTGAGGAAGCGAAGATTGGCAAGCGCCCGATAGCAATCGTGTCGTCAGGACGGTCGTTCTGACAGCACGCAGAGAAGTCATCATAGAGACTTTAACTTGCGGACGACACGTTGCAAAGATTCTTGCGCCAAAATTGTGCCCAAGAGAACAGACTCTTCAATCTTGCCCCTTCGCGCCTCAATATAGGACTTGGGAAAGAACTGCTTTTCGAATTCGGCGAAGGTTTTAATTTTCTTCTCTGTCCGCTCTGCGTTGTGCATGCGCCACCTCTCTGAAATATTTCGCGAAGAATCGAGGATTTAGATCCATGTTGAAGTAACGTTTGCGACTTATCCAGATAAAACCGTCACCCTTTGAGATAAGAGCAACATCTATAGGCCCGCCGACGCTTTCAACATCCTCGCTTACTCTTCTTTTAAATGAAGTCAAATTAACTAAGCTTTCGGCCATTGCCGCGAGTTCATCTTTAGGCAATATTGAAACAATATTTATAACTGGGATCACATGCCGTTTGTTTCGATAATCTTCCATCTTTTTACGGTAGTCTTGTAGAAGCTGAGTTGTTGCGTTTTTTATTTTATTAATTTGGGCCCTTTTCTTTATGTTGAGATTTTCGGCAATGAGGTCGGGATAGTTAGCAAAAATTTCAGCTAGCCAAGCCTCAATATTCTTGCGGTATAAAGGGTCGACACCCTCTATAAAGGTCGCGACCATTTCGGATTGAGCAAATGGAATTATCGCAGCTGTAGTGCTAAAATTAATGTCGGTCGATGCTTGGTCATTTGCCTTGTACTTCAGCCTGCCGGCTGCTATTCCTTCAACGTAATAGCAGCGAAGAGAAGGGAATATGTCATTTAGTCCGAAGCCGGCGACAACGACGCCTGAACTGTCGGGTGCAAAAAAATCCTTCGCAAACAAGAAAGCGGCAATTTTATTTAATTGAGAAATCGCCCTGCTAGTCATCGGCAGCTTTTCGAATTGTTCGCGCCGAAGGGAGGCAAAAATCCCCCGGTACTTCTTTAGGAGTGCTCTTATATGGCTGACAGGGATAGAAGGTATATTCTTGGTCGAATTAAGAATATCAAAGTGACCCTTAATTACTCCAGAGGCTATTTTCTTAACCTCATTTGCTGATACCGATCCTTTCTCCGCAATCTTCTTTTGGACATCCCTTTGAATCTCATTTTTAATTCTGTAGAGAAAATAACCTTCAACAGATTCTCTTACGTAGCGTTGCTGCTCTGACGCAGGGAAGAGTGAACGAGACTTCTCTAAGAAGGTGATGAAATTGCTTCCATAGAGCTCTAGATGGCTAAATCTCCGGTCACCAAGCTCTTTTCTGTACATTCTTATGATCGTCTCCCAAGGAATGCCCATTAGGGAGGCGCTTCCATAAATCATTATCCCTACGGGTTGATATTTGGAGAGACAAAAAAGCTTGTTTGCGGAGGGGAACACCTTTTGCCCCTTCTCTCTTAGGGCGGTCACAGCACTGTCAGCTGCAAGCGCAACTGCCTCCTTATTCATTATTGCTATTTCAGCCGTCATGAAAGGAATTCCTTCTAATCTATCTGATTATAAGATCGACATATTAAACGACATATCTCCTACGGCATATCGGTTTTATTCACGATGCTAAGATAAGTGCCGGAGCCTTTATTGTCAAGCTGAAAC
>CBEWDL010000157.1:0-7449 GCA_965555375.1 uncultured bacterium | reverse complement strand
TGACGCCCGGTCAACCAATTGAGGGATATCCGACAGATGTTCTCGAAGGGTTTGATGAGATTCCCGACATATTCGCCGTATTTTCCAATTATCCCAATCCGTTTAACGCTACGACGAAAATAAGATACAATCTGCCAAATTCTGCTGATGTTACTGTGGAAATCTACAACATCCTCGGCCGCAGTATTGAGACGCTGGTCAACGGACAGCAGCAAGCCGGTTATCATCAGGTTGTCTGGGATGCTAAAGACGCTCCTACCGGTATATACTTCTACAGGATTCAGGCGGGGGATTATGCCGGGACGATGAAGATGGTGCTGTTGAAATAAAATTCATACTCTCCCCTGAATACGCGGAAGAGCCGGCTTATTCTTGGGGATGATGCAGTTGAAATTGAACTGATTCCCTGAGAGTAAAAGTAATACACTGATATTCAATGAGTTATCAAAAATGCGGATGCGAGTTCCTGTGCCTCTAATTATTTCACCTGCCTTAGGTTATAGTGGCGATAAATCAATATTTACATATATACTTGTTGCCAATTTCGTATATTTTTATATATTTATAATAAAGTCCCCAGAGGAAATTCTTCCGGGGAAATTCGATGATTGTGAAGGACTGCACAACCCATAAACCTGTCATAATCATCAAGATGTTTTTTGTAGATAGGAGAATTTGAATAATCGACGATATGCGTTCATCGGTAATAAGCACAATCCTGAAAACAAACTGGTTGAAAAAATCACCCTCTCTTGGGGTGCAGACACAAAGGAGAGAAATATGAGGAGTTTTCTTACGGTTGTTACGGCGTTGTTTTGTTTCGCCGGCGTTGTTTACGCGCAAGCGCCACAGATATTGTCGGTTTCACCGGCGCAGAATGAATTAAACGTGGCCGTTAATGCAGACATCTCGGTAACATTCGATATCGATATGGACGCGGCTACAATAAACAATTCGACATTTGTTGTTAATGGAATGTTTAGCGGGTTGCGCGAGGGTACGATAACGTATGACGTTCCAACCAAAACAGCTCTTTTTGAGCCGCTGGAGGATTTCGAGAACGGCGAAATTGTGACCGCGATCTTGACGGCGGGCATTCAATCCTCTGGAGGAGTTCCGCTGGCCGATGAATTCGTCTGGTCCTTCACCACCGCTGCGGATGGAGGTTCAGGCACTTTCGCGCAAGATTCAACCTATACGGTGGAAAGCCAGCCCACATCAATCTTTGCTGCCGACCTTGACAGCGACGGCGATCTCGACCTGACAACGGCGAATCGCGGTTCCGATGACATCGCAGTTTTGATGAACAACGGGGACGGCACATTCGCCCCCGGATCGACCTATCCGGTCGGAACAAGCCCCTGGGCAGCCTTTCCCGCCGACCTTGATGGCGATGGCGACCTCGATCTGGCAACGGCGAATCGCGGTTCCGACAGCGTCTCGGTTTTAATGAACAGCGGGGACGGCACCTTCATGCTATATTCGTCCTATTCGGTTGGTGGCGCGCAAGCGTTGATATTCGCCGCCGATCTTGACGGCGACGGCAATATCGATCTGGTAACGGCGAATATTGATTCTAATAATGTCTCGGTCTTGATGAACGTCGGCGACGGCACATTCTCTCCTGAATCGACTTATCCGGTCGGGACCAGTCCCTGGTCGGTCTTTGCCGCCGATCTTGACGGCGACGGCGACCTCGATCTGATAACCGCAAATCGTGATTCCAACAACATCTCGGTTCTGTTGAACAACGGTGACGGCACTTTCGCTCCTGATCCAGCTTACACGGTCGGTAGCAATCCTGTCTCAGTTTTCGCTGCTGACCTTGACGGCGACGGCGACCTCGATCTGGCAACTGCCGATTTCAATTCCAATAGCGTATCGGTCCTAATGAATAACGGGGACGGCACATTCACACCCGATTCAACTTATCCGGTCGGAACCAGACCCCGGTCAATCGTTGCTGCCGATCTTGACGGCGACGGCGATCTCGACCTGACAACCGCCAATCGTGCCTCCAACAGCGTCTCGGTCCTGTTGAATAACGGCGACGGCACTTTCGCGCCCCAGAATGCTTACATGGTCGGTACCCATCCCGTCTCGATTTTCGCCGCCGACCTTGACGGCGACGGTGACCTCGATCTGGCAGCGGCGAATATCGATTCCGATGATGTTTCGGTTCTTCTGAATGAGGACGGTACCGGTATTGACGAAGTAAAAAACCTACCCGATCAGTTTTCACTTGAGCAAAACTACCCCAATCCGTTCAACGCCATAACTACTGTCCAATATATGCTACCGGAAGAAAGCGAGGTCACAATCGAAATCCATGACCTGCTTGGTCGCAAGGTTGAAACGCTTGTTCGAGGAAAACAGCCGGCCGGTTATCATCAGATTGCGTGGGATGCGAACGATCATTCGTCAGGGATCTATTTCTACAGGATTCAGGCGGGGGAGTATAGCGAAACGAAGAAGATGACTTTGCTAAAATAAAACGTTTCACTCGTGGTGATGCATTGCGACATCCTGGTGATCCGCAGGACTCTACACCTTAGACAGGACTGGCCCGTTTTTTCATCTCCTTGATATGGGAGCGTCCTGAATTTCCGATAACCAGAGTATCTGAAGGGATGACCAGGCGATGCTGAGGATTTTTTCATTGTAGTTGAGGCACCCATATTGTATTAAGACAATAGATGATAGAGAGATTTAGTATGCGAACGAATAATTCTGTTATTCTGGCGCTTACATTTACTATTATGTCCGCCGGAGTCACGATGGCGCTGGATTATGTTGTCGTAGAAACCGGCCTGGAAACATGCTTTGACAATTTTGTCGAGATCCCCTGCCCTGCGGAGGGTGAACCATTCTACGGTCAGGATGCTCAATATCAGGGGATACCTTTTGCGTATCAGGATAACAATGATGGCACTATAACTGACCATAACACTGATCTAATGTGGCAGAAAACCCCGAACCTCGGAAACAAGCTGACCTGGAATGAGGCATTCGATTATGCGGATACGCTTACCGTGGGCGGACATGCCGATTGGCGGCTTCCCACGATAAAAGAACTTTTATCCCTGGCCGATTTCACCGGAAATATCAATACCATGACCCCTTATATTGATACTAATTACTTTGATTTTGAATATCCGGATACCACCGACGGTGATCGCATTATTGACGCTCAATATGTTTCCAGCACCCAATATGTCGAGACTATTTTTCATGGTGATGAAGGCTTTTTCGGGTTCAATTTCGCTGACGGCCGCCTTAAGTGCTATCCTATTCTGAACGGGCCTAATGGCGTTCCAAGGTGGTATGTACGGTGTCTAAGGGGTAGAGAAGATTATAGTATAAATAGCTTTGTGGACAACGGAGACGGTACTATTAGCGATCTGGCCACAGGTTTAATGTGGCAGAAGTCCGATGACGGCGAGGCAAGAAACTGGGAGGATGCGCTATCTTATTCAGCAAACCTGGAATTGGCAGGGTATGATGACTGGCGTCTTCCGGATGCAAAACAATTGCAGAGTATTGTGGATTATTCCCGCCCCGCTCCCGCCATCGACACGGTCTTCGGCACAATGGACGATGAAGGATGGTTTTGGTCAAGTACGACTTTCTATGAACATCCCCGGGATGCGATGTATGTTGCTTTCGGAAGAGCGGTAAATTACCGGGGCATAGATGTACATGGTGCGGGAGCACTGAGAAGCGATCCCAAATCGGGTGATCCTGATGAATATCCATTTGGAAGGGGTCCGCAGCATGATGAAGTCAGGATCTACAACTATGTCCGCTGCGTAAGAAGCGAAGGCGCCACAAATATCGGAGACGATAGGAGTAGCATACAGAGACCGGATCAAATATCCATTTCTCAGAATTACCCGAATCCATTCAATGCTAATACCATAATCCGATATAGCATACCATCAGCCTCCGCTGTGGCAATTGATATCTACGACATTCTCGGCTATAAAGTGGAAACGCTGATTCAAGCTAAACAACAGGCTGGTTATCATCAGATTGTTTGGAATGCAGATCTCGTTCCATCCGGAATGTATTTCTACAGGATAAAAGCAGGCGGCTATACCGAGACCAGGAAGATGGTCGTGCTGAAATAAGAATATCTGATAGAAATGCTTAAGGGGAGCCTTTAAGATTCCCCTTTCCTTTCGCTGAATTTGTGAATGAATCAAATCATATCGCCGGAACTCAGCCGTCCGCGGCTGATCTTGACGTCTTATTTGACAATGACGATGGCGCGTCGTTTGGCCATTCAGGAATCGCGCGAGGGGGAGACAGAAAATCCATAAAAAGGACTTTACGCGCAATATTATTGTTTTATAATATCTATGGATAGACATGATAATTACTCGACACCTTCGATTTCGCAGATGAGCTTCGTAAGCTGGCTGTATCTGGAGGCAGGGCAAATTATAAAAACATCTGCCTGAGATAGCAGCCGTGTTAATAAGATTTACTATCTGATCTTGGTTACACGAAGGAGGACACTTATGGAGAGGGTTTTTCAATTCGTTGCCATTCTTTCATTCTGCATCCTTCTGATCGGAAATTCGTCCGCAGAGAGCAGCCCGAGGAATCCACCCGTTATCTTGGAGGACGTTTCCGAGGTTGGGCCAGATCAGATATGTGGGGAGGCATACTGGATATAATCGCTAGATGATATTCTGCAGGTAACAATTAAACAATAGAGGATATGGAAATGAGAAGAATTATCCTGCCGGCCACTTTGCTGATTATTGTTTTGTTTCCATTTTTCGGCATCAACGTATATGCCGAGATAGATGAATTGCTCAGCCGATATGAAACCGGCGATAGAGAATTCGAAAGGCTTGAAATAGGCGATATGATCGTCTACTGGCATCAAAGGATGATAGATGGAGCCATAGTTGAAAAAGACCAGATAGTCTATCAATTCGATTCCTCATCCGAAGAACTTCTCGCCAGAAAGGTTCAGTGGCGCGAAGATCTGCCTGAGCACATTACCATAAACATCATTGTAAATGAGGCAGAGATAATTGCCGGAGGAGAACCGTTGCGTTCAGAGCTGTATATTATTTCTCCCGAATCGGATATATTCGAGCTTGATCCGATGCCCGACAATCCCTGCTGGGTTGTGAGAACGAATAAGGATGATGGAATGCGGATTGCCATAATTGATGCTGTAACCGGCGATTTCCTGGGTTATGGTATTCCGCCGCCATATTCGTCATTTTCGCTCTCCGGCCCCTGGTATGAATATCCCTGCGAAGGAACCTGGGTTAGCTGGTATCAAAACGCAGAGTACTGGTTCAACGCAATGGGATATCCATGCGAGGCCGAGGAATGGCCGACACGGGGGATGATTCAAAACAGCATTCAAAACACCACGGTCGGGATGTTTTACGAACTCGCCCACGGGGGAAGCTATTATTTCGCGAACGGTTGCATTGATGGAAGCTATTTTGAATTTACCGAAGCCAGCGATATTGAATCCTGGATTGCAGCTTATCCGGAGATGCGTTTCACATTTATAGGAAGTTGCGAGGGGATGTGCTATACCGGAGACAATACGTTTTCTTTCGAGTTCAGAAAAGGGTTGAGCTCAAATACCGTTACTGTCGGCTATTGCGGAATGTCCGAACCATATTGTGATAATTGCTGGGGATATTCCGTCGATTGGCAGGATGCCCTTTTCAGCTATATGTATTCGGGGTGGACGGTAAAAGACGCCTTTGATCAGGCCCAGGCGGATTACCCTGCCTGCGCCGGCCAGAATAACTGCATGAGGTTCGCCGGAGATGAAGATTTCGCCGGCCCTTATGACAGAGTTTACAATCCCGATCCGGTCCCCACTCTCTCCGAATGGGGTATGATCATACTGGCCTTATTGTTGTTGGCGGTTGGAACGATTGCTGTTGTGAGGAAGAGGAAAGCAGCGCTTAGCGAAACTGTATAAGACATCAACCATTCAGGAAAAAAAGGGGCTACCGTTTCGATAGCTCCTTTTCTTTTGTTATAAGATGTTTCCACCTATATCCTTTCCCCCGACTCAGCCGTCTGTAAGAAATCTGGAGATCTTCCTGAGCCACGTTATGGTTAATGCAGTGATTGATCACTTATCATCAAACCCTGCCTGGTGGACAGAATACGCATCAAAT
Organism: uncultured bacterium; assembly: GCA_965555375.1. Taxonomy (GTDB): domain Bacteria; phylum Zixibacteria; class MSB-5A5; order UBA10806; family UBA10806; genus CBDVBL01. Next base: position 1,279 of record CBEWDL010000157.1, on the reverse strand, counting down.
AGGCAAAAACGCCTATCCCATCAAGAGACTATCCATATGAATGTGTCGAAAGATGAAACTACTTAGCGCGCTCTTGATGCTTTCGCCGTTTTCTTCTTGACGCTATTGGCCGTGGCTGCCGAGAGCCCGGCCAAATGCCCCGTGGCAAACGCCATCTCGATATTATACCCGCCCCAGGGGCCCAGGAGATCCAGAACCTCGCCGGCGAAATAAAGATTCTTAACTTTTTTCGAGCGCATGGTCTCAGGATCGATATCATCGACCGATACCCCGCCCAAAACTCCCCTGGTCTCGTTAAACGGACGACATCTTTTGATCGTGAAGGCGAACTCCTTAAGCCAGATGGCCAGGGTTTTTCTCTCGAGATTTGAGAGACGCACCGCCGGTCTGCGGCTATGAATTCGGATCATCTTATGCATCACGTCGAGCATCCCGTCCGGTATATATCTTGTGAGAATCTTCCAGACCGTTATCTGGTTGTTGCTCTCGAATCCCTGCCCCAGGATTCTCTCGATCTTGGCCTTCGACATATCCGGCATCAGATCGACATGCACCTTAACCTGGCCTTTTGCGAACAAATCGATTATTCGGGCAGAATGATTCAATATCAAATCGCCCTCTAAGCCGTATTTTGTGAAAGTTAATGCTCCCCGATCGGTGAACTGCAGATTTTCATCGAGATAAACATCTATACGGCAATCCCTGACCTTAACGTCAGCCAGAATCCTGCCGTATTTCTCCACCATCTCCAGACCCACCATGGCCGGTTTGATAGGGACGATTTTATGGCCGGCCTTTCTGGCCAGATTGTAGCCATCCTTTGTAGATCCAAGCCTGGGCGACGAATACGAACCGCAGGCGATAATAACAGCCGATACAGGGTGAGTTATGCCATTAACTACAACCCCTTTTACCATGCCGCCTGAGATTTCTATGTCCGTTACGCGCGATGATTTCTTAATCACCACCCCGGCAGATTCGGCGCTTTCCTTAAGGCGTGTGGAAATCAGGGGAGCACTTTCCGGCGAGACCACAAGTCGATTTTCGCCGTTCAATCCTACCGAAAGCCCGGTCTTCTCAAGATGTTCGGTAATCTCCTTCCACCCAAAGACCCTCAACGCAGGCATAACGAACTTCCCTTTGGCGCCGAAAGCCTCGGCTGTCCTCTCCGGCGACAGCTTTTCACTAATAAAGATCGAATCGGAAGTAATAGAGCTCAGTTTTTTACCCGGGATTGGATTCTTATCATATAAGACTACGTTTTTGTATTTTTTTACTG
>CBEWDL010000156.1:0-7461 GCA_965555375.1 uncultured bacterium | reverse complement strand
GAAGCGCCTGATTAAATCCTCGAAGATGTACCCCATTTCGATATTGGGAACCCGATCCGGATGGAGATCAATCTCACGGAACTTTGACACGAGCAAATACAACCTATCCGCCTTCTCCAGCTTAGCTGTTTGCTCCTCGAAACCGAAGTGCTCAATGATCTCCCGGGCGCGGGTGGAGAAACCCTTAATATAGTTCGTGAGGTTGGCGGCGATGTTGTTGGGGTCACCTTTTAGCTTCTCGAAAGTATATCGGCTCGTATTGTAGAATGGCACGCCAGTTACCCGGCAGAGGATGGGCTCGACGTTTCTGACCTTGCCGCCCGAGAGTTTTTTCTGTCGTTCGAGGACCTTGTCCTTAGTGGGTTCGAGTACGCAGTCGAGCCTTCGTAAGACGGTCATGGGCAGCATGACATCCTTGTACTGGTTGGGGCGATACGGCCCCCGCAATAAGTCTGCTACAGACCAGATGAAATTGGCGTTTTCGCTGAAGCTGTTCATGCATGATCCTCAAAAACTAATCATGAGTATGGTAATTAACTTAAATATATGTCAATGAAGATATAACGGCAAGCGAATTGGAGACCGAAGTTACTCCTTTCGTGCGAGAGTATAATCCCTGGCTTTGTTTCGCAAAAATCAGGATTGCGTTGAAATATCGAGACTTACGGGAGGAGGGACAGGCTCTCCCTTTCTTTGCCTCTGAAGCCGCTCAAGCTGGTTAATGGCACGGTAGAGCTGGCGCTCGATTGTGGTCTCGTAGCGGAGGATCTTTTCAACCACCTCCCTGCGGGGAAGGGCGAGGCTGGCAATATGGGCTTCAAGTTCAAGATTCTCGTTTTCCTCGATGACCTCTTTTAACTGCTGGAGTATTTTCTTCTCATCATTGATCACCTTTAGAAGCATCTTTTTACCTTTCGCGGGACTCGGCCTATCATCGATTTCCCCTGGCTCCTGTTCGGAAGCTTCCTGATCTTCGGTCATCAGTAGATGCAGGAAAAAACAGGTTTCAGTAATTCCCCCATCCTGATTGCCGAAATTCTCCAGGAGCTGTTTTCGGGCCTTTTCGCTAAGGTGTCCGTCTCGTTCGACGCCAGTTTTTATATCATCCAAAATCCCGATAAGATACTGAATGCCCAGGGAGGACTTCTTAAGGTCTTGTCTTGCTGAATCCACCATCAAAAATCCTTTATCGCGGTTAACATGATCGGCCCGACGCATAAATTCCTGCCAGGTTGCCGTATCGGACTCTTTCCGTATTTCTCCGATCTCGCACCGTAACACACGCCGGAGCCGCCAGTAGCAGATAGCTATTTTCTCGACCAAAATCTCCTCAAGAATCCCCTCCGGCTGGAGATCGACACGCAACTGACCCAGCAACGCCCTGAAATCATCGATGTTTTCCTGTCCATCGCCAGCCCGGATCACGACTTCTTCTGATAAGAGACCATGTTTTAGGGCGTTCCATTTGACGACCTTTTTGCCATCGTCCGTTTTCGGACCAGTGGATTGCAGGGCGTTTTTTCTATTGGCTTTAATTTTGGCTATTGAGGTTTTACTCTTATTCTTCATCTCAAAAACCTCTTACTTACGTTGTTCTTTGGAATAAATATCAATCGCCTTAAGGTTCATGCGATACCAGACCTCGACCTTTTCCTTGAATTCATCAACGGATGCCTCGCCGCGCTCGCATTTGAGCCAGATATCGTTTACTGCCGATTCCGCTTCATTAATCCTGCGATCGAGATCCGGGTGATCTCGGCTTATATAAGCTATGGTACCCTGTATATATCGCTTATTAATCTCATCCGTCGCTTTTTGAAAGAAATCGAGGAGAAGATCCGGGATAGGCTCATGATGCGGCTCTGTATCCGGTGCGGCTCCGCATAGACGACCATATTCGTTAGTAAGGGCATCCCTGAGAGCCGCATGCATTGTCGGATCTAAGCTATCAATTTTCTCTTTGAGCGCTTGTATATCCATAGATAGTTCCTCCTAAAGGCTGCCTAAGAACTTCAGTTTCTTCATAAACTTCAAACTCGTTTAATAGCATCAGGTTAATCCCTGAAGTTTCTCCTGACTTATCTCCGGTTCTCCAGATGTAACTTCAGAGGAAAAGTCATTGAACGGCAATAGATTCGGAGTTTCTGAAGTTTCTGAGGTATTATTCAGCCCGTATGTATCCCTGAGCCTATCTATTAGTATATCATCCCAGATCAGGGCAGCAGATCCATCTCCCATCCGGCCCTTCTTGAAACCCATGGCCTTTAGCCGTCTGCCGATCGTTCTGCTGCTGGCCAAGTCTTTCTCAGATTTACCCTCGTTAAAGGCAACTGTAATTTCTTTGACGGACAGCTTTGATGCAGCCACATCGTCGATACATCTACAAACTGCTCCCAGGATCTGGGCTTCGAAGCTGTCAGCCCTTTCAACCATCCTCTCTGCTTGAAGCTCCCTCACCAATCTCAAGAAGCTCGGTTCCCGTCCAGGATTGACCATCCGTATGATCTGATGGAGCGGCTTGAGGATATCCCCCAGCCGACCGGGGGCCGGCTTGGGCATATCGGGTAGGGACTCTCCGAGATGTATTGCCCTGAAAGCTATCAATCGCTCCTTCAAAGGCAGGGAAAGCTCTGGTGTAACATCGTTCTCAAACCTTTTGCCGGTCTCAGGCATATTGATGGCAACGGCTCTGGTTTCCAGAATCTTGTGAACTCCCTCATTAGTGCTGATAATCGTGGGACCAAAAATAGAATAATAGACGATATCGCGATGCGCTCCTCGGTCGGGGTACAAGACCCTGGGTACCTTTGCTCCTCTCTCATACCTGTGCAGCAGGATATCCTCGCTGCCATTCTTCTCAGCCTTTCTCCAGATATCCTTGACGTCGAAAAAGAGGGAAGCAATTAGATCATTCGCGACTCGTACCAAATATGCGTCCCGCAATGATTCGACATGAATTCCTCGGTGGGCTATGTGGATCATTCCCTTCCCGGTTCGGCTTTTCCCCCGTTCAGGAACAGCAAAAAGACAAATGATGGGGGAATACTGAACCGTCTCTAAGAGGTAGGTGTGGAAGTCCCAGGCTACTAACAGATCATAGTATTCTTCCCCGGGAAGCTCGGAAATGGCCTTATGATAAGCCAAAAGATCATCATAAAGAGCTCCATCGCTCTCCCGTTGGGAAAGTACCTGCTGAAGTTCGTAGAGATTCAGGATCTCCTCGCCACGCGGCAATAACCACGGTATCTGCTCTATTGGCGGTGGGAGGTATTGGATTCCATTTTTCTCAAACTCGGATAGAATTTCAAGTTCATCGTTCTTTTTAATAAGAAACGCTGGATCTCCATTATGTTCTACGAGATCAACCAATCCGTCGAAAGAAGCCGTATATATGGTATTGGAGTTGGAATTAGACGATTTGATTTCTTGTTCATCCTGCTTTCGATAGTTATTGACCAATACCCTGTATGCGTCAATATCACTATTAGTTAGACCAAACCGGGGTTTGATCTCGTATTTTAAATATGGCTCGGCTTTGGCTTTATCCAGGCATGCCAGTTTCTTGAATATGGGATCGAGTAAGCCTGGAAGCTCTGTCTTGTCAACGCCCGGGGCGATATTAGTTATCTGATATTTTATAATATCCTTAGATGTTTCTATAAGTTTATCAAAATCAGTTTTGGAGTATCCGTTAAAATAATCGTTAAGATCATATCCTTGGGGCAATTCAATTATCCTGGCACGTTCCCCAAAGATCTCAGCAGTCTTCATCGTTCCTTCTCTTCCCGATTCGTCCCCGTCGAGACAAATATAGATGGTTTTACAACGAGAGAATTTGGATAGATATTCCGGCTTGAAATTGGATGAGCCAAGGATAGCTACAGCGGGATAGCCGAGTTGGACAGCTGAAAGACAATCTGGAATTCCCTCGACGATGAAAGCATTCCCGCCTGAAAGGGCATCCTCGTTATAGAGATAGCGGATCTGCCCCGGAAGGTGCAGATATTTAGGTTCCCCAGCATCGAGCCTTCTGCCAGTGAGAAAAACAGCCCGGCCTCGCTTCAGAATCGGAAAGATAACTCGATTGTAGAAATAGTCTTTTATTGCCCCGCGATCCGCCTGCTTCAGAACTCCAGCTTTCAAGCAAAGATCCAAGGCCATTTTACGGTCATCAAGTAGATGTTTCCGCAAGTCTCCGCCGGCATATCCAATTTGATATCGTGATATCGTCTCATCAGTGATTCTACGCTTTTTAGAAAGGTAATCTCGAACCTCTGAGGTAAGGCTTCTATGATAAAAGCCAGCGGTCTCGGTTAGGATATCCTCAATAATACGGTTATTTTCGATGTCTTGGCGTTCCTCAGGGGTCAGGTTAGGCAGAGAAATTCCCGCTTGCCCGGCAAGATCTGACAGCACTTCCATAAAGGACTCCTTCTTATAGAGCTCCAGAAACGTGAAAACATCTCCTCCGACCCCGCATCCGAAACAATAAAAGAATTGTCCTTTAGGGTTAACTGAAAAACTCGGCGTTTTCTCATTATGAAACGGGCAAAGCGCTTTATTGTGGCGATCAAGGGATATCCTCTTAGCAATGACTTGGACAATATCGGTTCTCTCCCGGATAGCATCAATTTGGTCTCTGAAGTCGGTTCTATTCATCACTTGCCTTTCTCAACCTCTCCACAGAAAAACCGTCCTCTCCTAGCTGACGCATCATAAGGCCTGTGAAGATCTGCGCTATTTGCTCGCCGACATTGGTGGAAACGTCTATTACCACCCGGGTTCTATCCTTTGAAATACTATAGGCGGCGTTAATACGTACTTTGGGCTGCCCAAGAGTACATTCGGTGGCGACAATGGCCAGAGCAAGTTGGGATTCAATTAGCTCCCCTTCTAAGTCGGCTGGGAATTTGAACCTGCATACGTCCGGCAATTTCTGGACTCCTTCTGTTAAAAACTGACTTATTTCTAAGATATGCATACGGAATGTCCGAGGAATGTGTCGGTGACATCATCGTAGATAATCCTCAAGCCCTTCTTTCAAAAGATTTCTCTTATTCGTTTTAGTTCATCGTAGACAGTGCTTCGCGGGGTCTTGAGGTATTCGCTGGCCTCTTTGACAGTAAATCCCTCGCGGCCCAGCAGGTGGCAGAGTTTCTTTTGCTTCGGTTTTAACTTCTCAAGTGCTTTCCTGAGGTCAGTCGAGATATCGATATCCGATGAAGGCTCGATCGAGATATCATTGGCAGCGCCTTCTTCTATCTTATCAATTAAGGTGGGCCCGTTTTCATCTCCCAAGGGCTCATCAAGTGAAAACGCCAAGTGTGAGATCTTCCTCTTATCAGATTCCTTTTCCCGAACAAGATCAGTCAGCTTGTTACGCATAATCCGCCCCATATAGGTCTTCATGGAGGCTTCGCGCTTAGGGTCATATTTACCTTTCTTGAGATACCAATGAATAAGGCATTCCTGTAAAAGATCATCGAAGCACTCATATTTCAGGGATTCCCAACTCTCTCGGAATTTATTGATCAACTTCTTTGCAACGGCAATCTCCCAATCCTGAAAGAGTCCGCCATAATCCAGATTTTTGGAGACTCCTCGCCTTAACATCTTCGAGGAGCCTCGAAACCGGCTTAATTAGATATTGCGGCCGCTCACTGCCTTTGTAAATCACGGAGGGCTCACGGAGGTCATGGAATTGATTTCCCCGACAAATCGGCGAAACGTTCCGTAAGTATGTGATGGATGATGAATTTTAGATCAGAAAAAACGGCTAACTTCTTATGCAGAAGCGGAATAGAACCATTTATCGTGAAAAAGCCAAATTTGCGGTCCAGTTACTGGCTGGGGAGCCAACATGAGAGGTTGCTTGTGGAATTAAATGAGACACGAAAAAAAGAATATGAATATGAGGGGGTAGCCAATGGCTGACAGGCTCATTACAACCATGGAGAAGAACTCGCAGGAGGAGATCCGGTTTTCGCTTCAGGAATATCGGGGCACCGACCTGATCGACATCAGGGTATACTACGATCCCGGTTCCGGCAAAAGGAAACCGACCAAGAAAGGTCTCTCGGTTCCGGTTGAACGGTTTGATGAATTCATGGAATGCCTTAAGAAGGTTAAGAAAACCGTCTCTACATAGCATGATTAGCAGAGAAAAATCAGGCAAGAACGGTCACATGAGAAATGGGAATTTCATGAAATACGGGTCTGCTGATACGAAGAATAGATCAATAAGAGAGTAGGAATTGTTAGGCTATGAAGTTTATCGCAGTAGGATGATGAGAGATAGGCAGAATATCGAGATTGTCGATTCCTATCCTTGTTCGCTGGTGGGAGCGGCGGCGTTCCTCAGGCAGGAATATATCAGAGATGGGAAAATGACTGAGGACCAGGCCTTGAAGTTTTATAACCGGGCTACCGGAGAATATGATATCGCGAGGCCACCCAGCGACGAAGAGCGGTTACAGCAGCGTCTCGAAAAAGCTAAGACCAGTTATGAGCAAAAGCGGATTGCCCGATCGCAACGAGCAAGAAAAGAGGCTCGCCGGAAACGCGAATGGCGAAAACGGAAAAACGTCACAGACTCCCCTGTTTTGAGGGAAAATTGATATTATGTATCAACGAGTTACAGCGGACGTTTCGAGGGGGTATGTGGTTTGACATGAAAAAATCGGCTGAAAATGTTAACCGCTTGTATTTCAAGAAGTTAATAATTCGGATAAAAATACCGGAATGAGCCTCTGAGCCATGCAGAAACTACTCACAGTTGAAGAGATCGCTGATTACCTGCAAGTCAGGCCTTCCACCATCTACCAGTGGACACATCAGGGATTCATTCCACATGTGAAGCTGGGGAATCGCGTGAGGTTCAGGTTGAGTCAGGTGGATAGGTGGATTGAGAGGAGAGAGAATAGTGGGAGATCAATACGCGGTGTTAACGTATTATAAGGGAGTTTAACCATACCAAGACTCTCAGAATCGTATCAAACCAACTATTGCGGAATTATCCTTTTTAGTTAAGCAAATATGCGTTTCCACTACCCTGCAGTTAGCGGAAATGGGGGGTGACAGATCCTGTCACCGGTAAAATGACCTTCATGTCGATATTTCTCTTGACACGGGGGGCAGAGGTGATTTTATTAAAGTAGACTGGATTTGCTTCTCAGGTTGGGAGTGGAAAATTGCATAAGGCTATCGGAAATGGTTAAGCAGAGGATGGATCAGCGATGAGACGCCTTGGGCTAGGAATTCTTATAATTATGGTCTGCTTGATTCCTATCTCAGTTTTCGCCCAGGACGACTGGGAATTCGTTGATGAAACGGATCTCAGATTGCCGGATACATCGACTTTTAGTATGGGCTTGGATGCGGGCGATGTCAACGAGAACGGATCTATTGACATTTTAGTAGGTTGCGATCAGGCTTTCTGGCCATACGCCCCCGGATATGAAC
>CBEWDL010000155.1:0-7511 GCA_965555375.1 uncultured bacterium | reverse complement strand
GCCATGGCCACGTTGCCTCGTTGCATAAAGACGTTGCAACGAAATCTCGAAAGCTGCTCCACACCGAAAGAGAGATCCAGTTCTGAATTTTCTTCGAATTTCTGACGTTGTCTCTCATTCATAATGGAATAAGACAATTTTTTGGTTTGTTCAGGACTGAGAGTATCGTAATCGGTTTTTGTCAGTTTGCCGTCTATCCGTAAGATTGGTGGAGATCCTACCGTAATATGCAAGTCGGAACTGTTTTTCTTAACCATCAATTCGAGAAGCTCACGAAGTGTAACCATAAATATACTTCCTCCCCATAAGTTTATCGACAACTATCGCCCGGACTATAGTCTCAGAGGGTCGTCTCGGCCACGACCTCCTCAAGTGTGGTAGTACCGTTTCTCAGCTTGTCAAGGCCTGCGGATCTCAGGGGCATCATTCCCTCTTTGATTGCCTGTTCCCTGATCTCGGCTGTTGAGGATCCCTGGACTATCTTTTTTTCTATCATGGGAGTAACGGGCATAACCTCGAAAAGCCCCGTCCGGCCCGAATAACCGGTGTTATTGCACTGCCCGCAGCCTTTCCCCTCGAATATTTTCAATCCGGCCGCTTCCTCTTTCGTCAGATGAAGCATTTCGAGCATTTGCGGGGTAATCTCCACCTCGTGCTTGCAATAATTGCATATCTTCCTGACCATCCTCTGGGCCATGATCAGTTTCGTGGAGGCAGCCACCAGATAACTTGGAACGCCCATATCCACCAGCCTGCTAATGGTGGATGGGGCATCATTGGTGTGCAATGTCGAGAAAACCAGATGCCCCGTTAGAGCAGCCTTGATCGCAATATCGGCCGTTTCTCCGTCGCGAATCTCACCGACCATAATGATATCCGGGTCCTGCCGTAAAAAAGATCTAAGGCAGGCTGCAAAAGTCAGACCGATGTCAGACCTGATTTGCACCTGATTTATGCCCTCGAAATTAAACTCCACCGGATCCTCTGCTGTCATAATATTAACATCGGTCAAATTCAACGTTTTCAACGCGGAATACAAGGTAGTGGTTTTGCCGGAACCGGTCGGTCCAGTTACCAGAATCATCCCGTAAGGAAGATGAATAACCTCGTCGAAATTTTTCAGCGCCAGACCCGGGAATCCCAGTTTGGTCATATCGACCATAAGAGACTTAGGATCGAGAATCCTCATGACAACTTTTTCTCCGAAAATAGTGGGAAGCACCGAAACCCTCAAATCAACCGTTCTTCCTCCTAATTTGACCTTGATTCTGCCGTCCTGCGGAAGGCGACGTTCGGAAATATCAAGATCGGCCATGATCTTCATTCGGGAGACTATGGCGGCGCGATATTTAAAGGGAATCGGCGCCGTCTCCTGGAGAGCGCCGTCGATACGATATCTTATCCTTATGCGTTTCTCATAACACTCGAAGTGAATATCGGAAGCGTCCTTACGAATGGCATCAGCAATCAGCCCATCCACAAGTTTAACCAGTGGTTTATCCTGCACCTGCGATTGCAGGTCCTGTTCCGACAGATCATCTTCGGTCTCTTCGACCACCTCGAGCTCGGAGGACATACCCTTAATTATATCGTTTAGCCCGCCACTGTCGTCATAATATGTTTCAATGGCCTTGGAGATTGTATTCTCCGGTGAGATTACAGGCTGAATATTGCAACCAGTTATAAATTTGATGGCATCCAATACGTATATATTATTAGGATCGGAGATGGCCACTATGAGAGTTTTGCCAAGCTTTGAAACGGCGATAACATTGAACTTGCTGGCAATATCATGTGGAATCAGCTTGACGTTTTCGGGGTTCAATTCTATATCGGTCAACCGCAGGGCGCCGATATTAAGCTGTTTTCCTATGAACTCCGATATTACGTTGTCGTCGGGCACCGCGCCGATCTTGACGAGAATCTCGCCGAGCTTGCCGGTGCCGTTTTTTTGCATTTCCAGCGCTTGACGTAGTTGTTCCTCGGTAATCTTGCCGGCCTTAACCAGCATCTTGCCGAGTTCGAGAGCCATTCTCATACTCCAATGAATAAACTAAGATGAAAAACCTTAAGGCTAAGCCTCACTCTTGGAAAATGTCGTCCAACTTGGCGTCGGCGGAATCGGAGAATTCCTTCCCCAATTCTAATTCGCTCCTGGCACTCTCCGGGCTGCTCTCGAGAATACCTCTCAGGGTTTCTCCGACCTCTTTTGCATAGAGTCTGATCATGCCTATGGTAGTGCGGTCATCAAAAATCACCACCAGTATGGTCCGTTCGCCTATTAACGAAATATGAATATGATCCCGCTTACCCTGATGGAACAAAACCGAGAACTCGGGTTCTCCCACCAATCTTGCGATCTCTTTGGTCGACGCAAAGCTCCCGGCTAACAACGCGGCCAGCGCCGTAGTGTCGAGAGTATGCGTGAAACCCTGGCGAGTTATCAGATGCCCGTCCTTATCGACCAGGAGAGCGCATTTGGCCTCGGATTCCTTGATGATCCGGGTTAAGGCCTTATCGATCTGCTTTATCTGGTCCTCATACAGGACCTGCTGCTCCTGAGACAATGGTGACCTCCTTGTATCCTAAAAAATTATTTCTTTCGTTTCCTGAATATGCCGAAGAGGCTGAACTTACCCCTCCTATCTTTCACCTTTCTGCTCTCAGCCATTTGCGGCCTGCCAAGAGGTAAGGGGTTCTTTAGACTGAGATCCGAAATCTGGGTCGCCTCCTCGTCGAAACCGTCGCTATTAGACAAACCACCGTAGGAGGGTTTATAAAGCGAATCATCCCCCGCTTCACGATCATTCACCACGTCGGGATGCTTTTGCCCGGTTTCCTCTTCCTCTTTTGTTCCGTTGACATCTTCCTTCAGCACAGCCTGCTCGACGGCGGAATCGGCATCCTTTTCAGCGGGTTCCGCAGCAGGTTTCGACTCCTGATCAGAACTATCGGAAACCACTACATTTGTATGGGTATCCGATTCGGCCACAATCGCCGGCGTGCTACGCCGGGGCTCGGCCGGATGCGCAGGCGGTTGATCGATGCTCTCTGCTGATGGCTGTGATGACGATGCCGAAGCAGCAACCGCCACGGGCTGGGGCTTTACAATTTTTGGTGCTGCTTCTGAGCTTTTCCGCACCTCGTCGAGAACCATCTTGCTTATCGCTTTAAGAGTCTTGAAAACGCCCTCGCCCGTCACGGCAACCGCCTCGAAATATGGCAGTCCTCCGGGATTTAAACTCCTTTCAAGTTCAGCTATATCCGCGATATTCGGGAGATCCCGCTTATTATACTGGATCACCATCGGTAACTGGCTCATGTCATAACCGTATTCTTCAAGATTATCTTTCAGATTCTGGAGAGATTCTACGTTTTCTTCCATTTTCTCCAGTTGACTGTCGGCCACAAATACAAGACCATCCACGCCCCGCAAGACTAACTTGCGAGTAGCGTTATAATAAACCTGGCCGGGGACGGTATATAGCTGAAACTTGGTCGCAAATCCTCGAATGGTTCCGACATTAACAGGCAGAAAATCGAAATACAAAGTCCTGTCGGCATCGGTGGCAAGACTTATCAGCTCCCCCCTGCTCTCGGATGGCACTTTCTTAAAGACAAACTGCAAATTAGTCGTCTTTCCGGAGAGCCCCGGGCCGTAATAAACGATCTTTGAGATTATTTCCTTAAATGCATAATTTATCGATGCCATAAGGTTTTAGTCCCTTCTACTGTGCTTTTATCCTGGAGACGGCATTTTTAATCTCCAGCCTCACCATGCCAACGTTTACCGCAGGATCTGTTACAACAGCCAATATTCCCACACCCGCATCATTGAGGAATATCTTTCCCTGGTCAGCTTCGATGGTTATGCGATCGGGGTTCTGCTGATTCAATCTCTCCAAAGCTTTCGATACGTTTGAAACAATTGAAGCCGCCAGGGCACCGACGGTTTCATCCTCGAGCTGGGAATCCAGATCGGCGGCGATGATTATGCCATCGGCACCCACCAACATGGACCCTCTGACCCCGGAGGTTTTGTTTAATTCGCCAAGAACATTATACATGAGTAGCCTCCACGCGCTTCACCGATTTTTGCTCCGCCGGCTTGTCGAAAAACAATAGGGCCGGGTATTTATCCTTCACATGTGATGAGATCATATTTAACGATCTGGAAATGCGAACGCTTAAAAGGTCGTCCGCCTTTCTGTCCGCCACAACAATCAGGTAAAGAACCGACGTCTGAGCGATGGTGATCCAATCCTTATCAGTTTTTACCGATAGAAACTCACATCCAGGATCTATCAGTTTGGTCAGGTTTCTGTCCATAATCTCGACTAAGTTCAGGCCAAAGGCTGCGCAAAGCTCAGCATCGACACCATCCTGGGGGCTGACCGCAACCACCAGTCCTTCAAGATCAGTTATAACTGCCCCTTTGACGCCGGAGTATTCAGTGAGGTAATCAACTGAAACCTGGAACCTGTCTATCTGTTTTGCCTGTTTCAACCTGTGCGCTCCTGTTCTGCATTTCCCCTGAATTGATCTACCCTTTGCATTAGATCTTCAAGTTTAAATTTCAATGAACCCATGCTGACATCGTCACGGGCATAAATGACAAGCAGAAAACTCTCCCTGTTGAATATCCAGAGCTTCGATGATCGCGTTTCGATAAGAATCTCCCGGGTTTCCCCCAGATCGACCCTCCCGCCTCCCACTCTGGTCACATCATAGATTCCCTTGGACAAAGCCGCTATTTCTTCCCTTGAATACGAACCATCAAATCGGCCCTCAAGAACCAGCCCCTGGTGGTTGACCGCCACCACACCGAGGACCCTGGGTAAAACCTTGAGGATACTGATTGCCTCGGATAGGGTGAGTTCTTTTTTCTTACTTCCTCCCATACGGAAATCGGGCATGGCGATATCGGAAAATGAACCAAACGGTTTTTCTTCTCCGAACGACATCATGAGATTTTTGATAGCTTCATCCTCCGGGTCGGAAGAATAAAGTCTTTCAAGTATCGCCCTGGCCTCGCTTTTCTTTCCCTTACGAATAAGGATTTCTGATTCCAGAATATCTATGGCGCGCGTCCTCCCTGAAGAGGTGATCGCTTTTTTTAGCTCCTCCCACGCCAGATCAGAGTTTTCGTATGCCATGAATATTTTTGCCATGACGATCCTGGCCGAAGCGTAATCGGGATGAATCTTCAAACCCCGCAGGCAAACGTCCTGAGCTTTCTGAAGATTTCCCTTTTTTCGGTATGCCTCGGCCAGCGCCGCGAAAATCTGGCTATTTTCATCAGCGGCCAGGATCTTTTCGCATTTTGCAATGCGGTCGTCTACTTCGACGGTTTCAAACATATTTCCACCCGTAGTTAAATCCAACCATATAGATTATCGACAAGCGTTGATGGATATTTAGAGTTATGTCGAGGGGATCTTACTGTAATCCTCTTTTATAAAAATAAAGCCCCGTAAGCATGAATAACATAGACCCGCAACTCGTTATAAGCGTGGCCAGTCGCAAGTCGTATTCATGAACCAGGATCTTGAAAAGATCGAGCAGATGGATGGCGCCACCTACTGCCGCAAATGCAAATCCCATAACAAAAAAAATCCAGGGAGTCCCCAGGCTGCCGCCTCTAAGGGAGACAAATATGCTAAGGGCCAGAAGGAGACAACCCATCGAGGCGATAAAGAATATCGATTCCTGCACAAGGTTATAGGTATGAGTTGATACGGCTCCCGCCAAGCGGTAGTGCAAAAGGACAAAACCAATTGTAAGATAAACAGTTAACCGATTCATTTCTTATCTGTCCCGCAATGCCCGCGAAAACTCTTCCTCTAATCCATATTTAAGTGAAAGTTGCCTATTCCTATTAATCGTATTCTGGATGTTAATCTTTACTTCTGAAAGCAATCGTTTATAAACCTTATTTCCCAGGCTCTTTCTGACTACATTGAGATAATCATTTAATAGCGCGTTGAAATTTGATACAATCTTCCAGATCCTCGCTTCCTGCGGGAGCTTTTTGTAAAGTTCTATAAACAAATCGAAATCAATTTGGCCGCCGTTTTTGGAGAAACCCTGGCTCAGTAGAGGGTAAAAGGTTTTGTTCTCCTCGAATGTCTCAGATATGATTTTCTCTCCCTTGTCTCCCAGCTTTTCTCGAAGGCTATCGAAAATATATCCAAGGTTGCTTAGATATATCTGGGCAAGAACCTCTGCCAGCATCTTCTGCTCATCCTCCGTTCCCTTCTCCTTGACCGCTTCCTTAACCGGTTTGAGAAGATTCATCCGAAGCAGGTTTGCCAGGGCTTTGGATGTGAGGAAGCGGTCGAGGTAGCATTCTTCAATAACGCTGGATATCTTTTTGCCGGAACCAATAACCGCCATGACAATAATCTCATTCTTGGACAGCTTAACCTCCTCGGATTTGATAACGGGATCGCGCACAAGTTCCACGATGGTGTTATCGGTCGGCAGAACCTTTTTGAGTTCCTCCCATTCGTCTATCCGCCTGGTGCCTTCCATTATCAAGTTCATAGGATTGAGTTCCGTCTGGATGGTTTCCGGCGGAGGCGCCTGATTCTCTTCGAACTGGAATTCGCCATCCTTCCAGCCGAAAAGCCCGAAAACGATTTCTTCAATCTGCATCTTCAGACACTCGAATATCTCCTCGCGCGTGAAAAGCTTCTTTTCCACCAGCAGGACGCCTATCTTTTTGCCTTCCTTCTGGCTTACGAGAACCTTATTCAGCTCCTCTTTGGATATCCTGCCTTTTTTCAGCAAGAGATTGCCGAAAAGATCCTGCTCGTCATTGGATGAAGCATATAGTAACGATCCATTCCGGAAATAGATCTGGCGCTGCGACTTATCCTTGCAGACATTCAAGACCCCGGTTTTCTTTGAGGAAAAGATCAACTGAAATATGTCGGGCAGTGAAACTGTCTTGAAGTTGCCTGTGAAACTCAACTTTATTCCCTCTCGTTGACAACTTTTCTCATTGTCCTGACCTTCAACTCAGAGCCGGATTCAGTTATTTCGAACCCGCCGCAAATCGATGTTGAATAGACCCTATTTTCTGAATGGGTCAGCTCCGTTCGGGTTCGGGGCATGGCATTCGATAAGCGATCCGGTGAGAAAATAACCAATTCGGGATTCAGACTGCCTATCAGCTTTCGGCATAGATTTTGCGAATATGTGCTCCATGGCATCTCTAGAAGTCTCACTCTCTCCTCGGCTTGAAATTCTGCGAAAATCCGGGTATCCGACCACCCTGCAAATATCAAAATGCCATCCCCTGCATCAATCTGCAGAGCCGGAAGAGTATTTTTCTCTTCTCCTCTATTATCGGATTCACCCCATACAATCTTAATGTTCTCGGGAAAACCCTCACTTGCGATATTATCTTCCGCTTTATTTGCGGCTTTCGGCTGGCGATTTAACAGATAAATAACGCTATCGGCAGCGATGAGCCTCGGCGAAAACGCCTCTTTTAGCTCCAGCAC
>CBEWDL010000154.1:0-7541 GCA_965555375.1 uncultured bacterium | reverse complement strand
GGAAGTATCTCGGTGACGAAATAGTCGACGGCATCCTGGTTGGGACGCCAGTCCATCGATCCCGTGAATACCAGCATGTCGGGATCGATATCGTCTTCCCAGGGGCTGAAATATTCAACGTCGACGCCATTTTCGATGACTTCCACCGGGTAGCCTACTCCATAATTTTTTATCTGAAGCGCCTCGCTTTCGCTGACTGCCGTGGCGCCATCACCCCAGTGGAAACATTTTCTCTCAAACCTTTCGACCCTTTTATGCTGGATTGCGATATACAATCTTTTTAAGGGGTTTTTTTCTTCGGATTGATAACGCTGCCAGATCCGCGATTCTATATTATGGGCGACAATAATCTTTTTGACCTCCGGAAGATCCCTCAAAAAAATCGCATACGGAGTCCACTCGCAGATGACGATGTCATATGTATCCCCCTTCAAAAGTTTTCCCAGTCTCTCTTTGAATGCCTTTGAGTAATGACTCGTTACAATATAGGGCAACGGGGAAACCAGATTAAGCAATAGTCTGAAATAGAATCCTGTTCCGCTTTTTCGCCTATGCGGTGGATCTACGGGAAACGGCGTAATCTTGTTTTCCCGCAAAAAACGGAATGCGTCGGAACCGGTCATACCATAGGCCAGATACGAAACATCATGAAAACCCGTCAAAGCCTTGGCCAGGTTAAAGCTCCGAATACGCTTACCGGTATTGAGAGGAAACGGAAATTCCTCGTCGATTATTAGAATTTTCATACTGTTCGATTTATCACAGAATGATTAAGGTTGTCAACTGCCCGGATTCTATTTACAGGTCTGGTTACTGAAAAATATTTGCATCCCGAATAATAGGTAATGACATTCAGGTCTAACGCAACTTTTTTCAAATCTCTCATGATGAAAAAAAGTCATATGCAGTGAATACATTTCTCTCACCATATCATACTACATCAGTCAACCGAGGATAAACAGGTTACTTATTTATCTTCGCAAGATTTTTAATAAAAAGTAACTTGCCCGACTCTTCCTTTTTTAATTCTCCCACCGTTTTAAAAATCACGCTTGTTTCATTCCCCAGATAGTGCCGCAGAAAATTGCTGAAGTATTGTTCGACATCTAAATCGATCTCTTCGCCGGGCAGATGATATATATAAACCTCGCCGATCTTCTCCTGGACTATCTGAAACTGGTTGATATTCGGCGCGTTGACATCAGAATTGAGATGCCCTGCGATAAGGCTGCCGGATACCATCGAACCGTCGCTTCTATACAGGTTGTCGGATGACCTGCCTACAACGGTTGACAGCAACGGATAATTGCGTCCGCAGGAGCAGACTCCTTCAACCAGCATTCCCATATCGCCGGTCCGGTATCTTATCAAAGGGGTAGCGTAATTCAGAAGATCGGTAATGACGATATCCCCGAATACATTCGGCCCGCAGGGCTTATTATCTTTGACTATCTCTACTATCACGCTATCGGCCAGAATGTGAAGATAGTTTCGTTGCTCACACTGGCTGGCGATGGGGCCGTTCTCGCGATTGGAGTAATGATTAAATACTTTAGAATTGAAGGCTTTTTCAATAAGCACCTTTTGAGGCCTTTGAAGCGGCTCGCCTGTTGAGACAACACCTTTCACGAAATCAATATCTCTCCCCGTATTGACAATATAATCGGCCATTGCGTTCAGCGCGCTCGGGAAACCCTTTACTATATAGGGCCGAAACGATATCAGTCTGTTGAGATTATACTGCAATTCCCTCTCCGACATACCCGCTGAGGCCAATCCCTGAGCACGTGTAATAATCTTTTCCAATAAAACTTGCCTCAAAGACCTCCTGGTATCTATGTCCTGCATGGCCGGCCAGACATAGCTCACCTTTACCCCGGGTTCCCAGCCAAGCCAGCTATCACAAAGCCAGCCCAGCGCCAGACGTTTCGATTTACACTCAAAATCCCTGTAGAACTTAAGCCTTGGTCCGGTTGTACCTCCCGAATACACACCCGTTTTATCATAATCGATATCTTTTGCGGTCATCTGCTCGAGATTCTCTCTGATATCTTTTTTAGTCAAAAATGGTAAGGCCTGCAGATCCTTTGGAGATCCTATATCCTCGGGGGTCGCCCCGGATTTCTCCAGAACCTGCTTATAAAAACCGATATTATCATAAGCGTGACTGATTAAATTTCTTAATAGGCCGATCTGCAGATTATTGATAGTACCCCTGTCATTATACTGGCTTTTTTTGTAGATTTTATAATATTTCATTGGCCCGGGTATATTGTACCACTTATAGAATAGAGGCAAAAAGATTCTTCTACTCAACATTGCCGGAATTTCCACTCCTCATCCCCTCCTTAGCAAATTAATTGGATTTCGACTGATTCGAGCCATCTATTCTAATTTCTCCAGAATCCTCAACATGGCCCGGCTGATACGATCATATCCAGCTTCGGTCAGATGCGTATTATCGATAGAAGATTCCTCCGCCAGAAACCCCCGGTCATTTGAAAGGACGTCGTTAAAATCGGCCAGAAGATATTCGTTCTCCAGGCAATATTCCTTCAGCCAGTCATTGAATTCTGCCAGACTATCCGATACTGAATAAGAATCAGATATGTCAAGTTCCTGACGCACCGGTATAACGGTGGTCAGGACAGGCTCTATTCCATTATATCGGGCCAGGGCGGCGATACTGACGATATAGTCTTTCAGTTCATCCAGGCTATTTTGCGGACGGAAATTATATGAGCTGAACTCAATGATTGCCGCCTTCGGATTCAGATCGATCACATCCGGCATGAACCGCAGCAGGTATCCTGCCAGCCTCTGCCCCGAAATCCCGCGATTTATCGCCTCGAATTCATCGAAATAATGATCCAGATCCCAGTTTTCGGTAATTTGAGTGCCCATAAAGACGAACCTATTCTGAACTTGTACCTCTGAAACGAGCCTTTTATTCTCCGCTTCATACCTACTTCTACCCGAGAATTCTGAGACCAAATTGGTATATTTATCAAGGTAATAATTGACATTACGTCGATAGCCGACCGCCCTGAAGGCAACGAAGACGCCAACAGCATTCAAGGCCAATGAAATTATTAATACTGTTTTCAGATAACTCTTCATAGAAATAGATTTAAGTTGATTTGCACTTCCTCGGGATCGTCCCTGCCGATTTGCCTTCCGTATATTTGCATCTGGCAGCCGAGCCTAATTTTGGCCACTCACCGGTTTTCACTCTCCGGTCATTTCTTTAGCCTGGATATCGTAAACCTGTGTTTGCCGGACGCCGTAGGAGGTATATGGTCTGTAAACTCTATCTCGATGTTTACTTGAGCCCCTACTTTCTTTCGTATGCCGGCGATAACATCATCAAGATTCGGGTTTTCCTCCCTGCTAACCACGATAAGCCTTAATCTTCGGGCATCCTCCTGTATTAATTGGAACTGGATGATTTCCGGTTTGTTGTAGAACAGATGTGTGAAAAACTCGCCGTGAATGAACTGACCATCCACGACTATAACATCGCTGGTTCGACCCTGTATCTTCTCGATCAGCGGATATCCCCGGCCACAAGAACAACGGCTGGTACTTTTCACCGCCATATCGCCATTTAGATAACGCACGAAGGGAAATGCGAAATTTGTCAGATCGGTAACCGCAATCTGCCCCCCGATTCCATCCGCGACCGGACGTCCCTCATCGTCCACAATCTCCACGATTCTGCCGGAGGAGAGAATATGCATCCCCTCATGCATTGAGCATTCTCCGGTTAAATTATTAATCTCGCGCGAGCCGTAAAAATCATAGACTCTCGTTCCGAACGCTTTTTCGATTTCCTGACGTTGAAAATCATAAAGCATCTCCGCCGAGGAACGAACGGCCGTTGGCGCATATTTCAAGGGCTCAGCGCTATTTATATATTTCGCCACCAGATACAAAGCCGACGCGTATCCATAGACTAATCTTGGCTTGAACCTGTTTAGTTCAGCCAGAAACCTGGCTATCTGCTCATCGGACATTGAAAACGCATTGAGCCCTTTCACCCGATCAAACTTGATCCAGAATTTATCACGTAAAGACAGATCCTTAAAATCCCTATCGGCGCCCCAGACCGCTGCCGACTTATCTCCTGAGCGAATGCCCATCCAGTTCAAGAACAACAGATTCGCCGCCTGAGAGAACGATTTGTAGGATTCATCCTGGTAGAAATTAACCGGATTACCGGTAGAACCTCCGGAGGAGTTGGGATAGACTTCTCCGGCATCACCACAGAGAATATTCTTATAATTATTCTGCAGATCTTCACGTCTTAGAAGAGGCAAATCCTTTAGCCGCGAAATGTTGAAATCATCGTCTATCTTAATACCGCGTTCTTCAAATAGCTTTCGGTAATAGGGAGAATGATTTCGGGCATGAATGATAATATCCCTCAGACGCCTGCTTTGAATTCCCTCCATCTTCACGGGACCGAGCGTCTGCTCTAACATCAAAGTATCCAGCCACTTATAAACTCCCGTGCCCTTTATCGAGTCTTTGATACGATATACACTGCTGTGTAGATAATTGTAAAATGCGCTCGCCATTATCCCTTAAAATCTAAAACCGGGTTTGTCCTTAGGTTCGCCCTGAATAATCCTCAAAAAAGGTAACTCGATACTGAATCCCGGGGATCCCCCTTGATGAATCTATTCCGTTCCGCAGGCTCTCCTCCTCTTGAACGCTCCACAGATAACGACCCCAACAAGCAGGCCTTTGTCCTATTTCGCCATATCTTCCTTGAGCTTTAGCCTGCTGAGGCCCGGCTATTCTCCCGTCTTATAAGATAGCCCAAGGCATACGCTTAGAACCAATATAGATCGCTTTCAGATTTCTGTCAACCTTCATAATGATCTCAAGCTAAGCGATTATTCTGCTTTACTCGTTTTTCGCCTGGTTATATATTCAGATCCAGGCAAATGAATATCGATTGGCAATCCTGTTATGAAAGACAAGCATTAAAACAGCACCATAAGAGTCATTTTATGCGAGTTCCCAAAAGCGAAGATAAAAGCAATTCTCGGGATTGTATAGTCGGTATCGCTTTCCGCGTTCTATACCGGGCGGGGGGGGATAATTGCCGAAAATAAAGATCCTGTCTGTCTGCAACTGGCCCCTCGGCGGCATAAGAACCTTCCTCAAATACACATATAGCTACTTCCCGACCGATGAGTTCGACATTACCGTCCTGGCTTCGCCTACTATGGAAAGAGATTATTTAGAAAACGATATGCGCTCTGCCGGAATAAAAGTAGTCTGGGCGCCTCTGATTATGGGCAAAAGTACCCTCGCTATAAACGTGGCGTCTCAATTACTCAGGCGCAGATTTCATTTGATCCACAGTCAGGGATTTATTTCAGCTTTTCACGTTTCGGTGGTCAATTGGCTGTTTCGTATACCCCATGTCATGACTATGCACGGGATTTTCGAAGAAAAGTATTTCCGCGGGAAACGCGGCAGGCTCAAACGCTTCCTATTCGCGAAGGCCATGAAGAATGTCAATATTTTTCATGGTGTCAGCAATGGCATAATGGAGCATTTCAGGAAATCATTCCCGGACTTCGAGGATGATAAAGCACGGTGGGTTGTAATTAACCACGGCATTCTGCCGGCCTCTTTTCTCGAAGCTCTGCCAGACGCAGGCAAAAACCTCAGATCCAGGTTAGGCCTCGACGATAGAAAATCCATCTTTGGTTTTTTCGGCAGGTTTATGCCGGAAAAGGGATTCGGGCACATCATAGATGCCGCTATGATCCTTAAGGATAAGGGACATGTTGATAGCTTCGTTATACTGGCAGTCGGCTCCGGCGATTACGAGAGAGAATATAAAATCGAGATCGAAAAAAAGGGGGTTAACCGCTATTTTAAGTTTCTTCCTTTCGACCCCGACGTGGCCGGGATCATGAAAGGATGCGATGCCGTCTTGATGCCATCCGTCTGGGAGGCCTGGGGTCTGGTGGCCTGCGAGTCTTTAGCCGCAGGCGTTCCTCTAATCGCCTCCGACTGCATCGGCTTGCAGGAGGCAATAGAGCATACGCCGGCCATACGGATTCCGCCGCAGGATGCCTCCGCCCTCGCCATCGCCATGGAACAGGTCCTGGCAAACCCCGATCTGAAGAATACATTTCAAGAATTCAAACAAGAGGCCGCAAGAAGATTCGATGTCAGGCACAGCGCTGCAAAACTGATTGAGCTATTCAAGCAGATATATGATGAACGTCTTGGGAGCCCGCCTAAAGATAGACTATCACGGGAATCTGTAAACTAACGCACCTTGCGAGGGAATTATGGTCCGTTTACTTTAAACAGATCTATTTCCAATCGCTGTGTTCTGATTGAATCGTGTCTTAACAAGATTGTCAATAACAGCGGCAAACCCGGCAAATATATACCAGTTGAATCGATAGAGATTATGACCGAACAGGCCCTGGAAAAATAGCATAAGTAACGCTATTTGCAATGCTGTGCTCATGTAGAAGACAAAATCAGGTCGCCATCCGGCGCTGCGGTATAGCGTTTTCGAGCGAGCAAGAATTCTGAAAAACCTGAAGATAAAAAACGAAAAGGCGATTACCCCGATAATTCCCAACTCGGAGAAGAGCTTGGCGACCATATTATGCGGATTGAACCATCCTTTACCTTCCTGAAAGAAGTGATAGGGGAAATTTTCCATCCCCACACCCGTAATGGGCCTTTCAAGAAAGAATTTGAAACCGTATTTCAATCCCTCTATTCGCCCTCTCGCCGAATTTCCGGCTCCGGTCTCATCCTCCTGGTTATACTGGGCAATGCTCTCAAATCGCTCCATATACTGTTCGGGAGCAACGAGCCCCAGAACAATAATCGCTGCAATCACCATCACCAGCGTTGCGAATTTATGTTTGCTGAATAACCCCATCAGAAACAGAACGGCAATAATTCCGAGCATGCCCCCTCTCGAACCGGTGAGAACAATCGTCCATACGCAGGCCGCGATCATGGTGGCAAGAAGAATCTTCAAAACAATGCTCTTATAGGATCTCGCCAGCAGGAACATAAACGGGACGCCCAGTACCAGGGATGTGGCCAGCGAATTTGGATCGGCATACGAAGATCCTCCCGGAAGATAGGCTCTGGCGATTCCCTGGGCAACTTTGTAATCGCCGATATAATAATGCCAGGATGAGAAAACGGCGAAAAATCCAACGGACAGCACATATAACCAGATGATAGTCTTGTATCTCGACTCGGTATTCACAATCTGGACTATTAAGAAATATACAAGAATTATCTTGGCAAAAATATCGAATTCACCCCGTGCCGCAGCTATATCCGTCGCTCCCGGAAGAGAGAAAAAAACCGCTACGAAAAACGCCAGAATGCCGTAATCCAGGTAACGGATCCTGAACTTTTTTTCCACGAAAGCGATGCCCATACCCAGGCGCACAATAACTATGATCGCCACCAACCTCTCATAAGGAAAAGATATACTGCCTACCAGCGGAAATAATTCGTTGGGCTTAACGAAG
>CBEWDL010000153.1:0-7726 GCA_965555375.1 uncultured bacterium | reverse complement strand
ATCGAAAAATGCGGCGGCGCCTAACCTGACGGTCAGAATTTCAAGAGGGAAATAGATTCTATATTCTATATTGCCCAGAGCCAGCCTATTTCCCGAAAACTCATAAGCCGAATAACCCCTCAAGCCGTTACCTCCCCCCAGGATGACCTGATAATCTCGTCTCTGGCGCCAGGCGAAATCCGCCAGGCCCCTCAGAGCCAATACCTGGGTGGAGCCGGTTTTATAGTAAAGCATTGCCTCCGTTCGATGTCTTATTTCCTCATTACGGTTACCGTAGCGCCACCACCAGACAATATCTTTCGCCCCCAGAAAAATCCGATTTGCCGGTTTTGCCAGGATACTTAACGAGATTTCCGGCCTCGTCCCCTGAAAATCCGCCCCGAATTCCGGCAGCGATCTCCCTATCGAAAATTGCAGCGATGCGCCCAACTTTAGATCCTCCGGAGAACCCGCCTCGTCGAGAAAGCGCACCAGATCGTATTCGATAAACGATAAACCTACACCAATGGAGGGGTATGATCTTGTCTCATCATGAGGAATCAGATAATTAAAAGGCGAATTGATATCCTCGGGAGAATATTCGCGGGAGTCATAGGTGTAATTGAAATAAAAATCCGCTCTTCTAAAACGGCCCCAGGAATAGACCGTGTTTAGATCGAACTTAAGAAAGCTTCTGTTGTATCTAAAAAACTCCTCGCCTTCATAGAAGAGTCTGCCGATGCCCGAGCTTTTGTTGTATCTTGTTTTAAATCCTGTGCTGACGGAAAGAGAATACTGCGGGCGAGCTAAGGAGAATAAAAGACCTTCTCCAAGCGTATAGTCGGCATAAGACAGGCTGGTTGCCAATCTCGAACCGCCAAGCCTATCCTCGGCGATAAAAAACGAGTAGCCGTCATGCTCACTGCCGGTCTGAGCGGAGATTTCCACTGTCTGCCCGTAGCCGAGAAAATTCACCTCCGAGGCCGCTGCGCCGATTATGTAATCGCCCCCGCCAAGTTCAGAGAATAACGAGATCTTGGTGCTCCAGTAGTCTATCGTTGTAACCGTTAAATCGACACCGTCAGGACCGTTCGGTTTTGCCGTCACAAAAGCCTCTCCTATAAATCCGCGCAGCCTGAGGTTCCTTTCGCTCTCGATAACTCTTTCTACGTCGAGCGGCTCACCGACACTAAAGAGCAATTCGCTTCTTACAATCCTCTCTTTGGTTTTGATATGGAGGCTGTTCGCCCATCTATAATAAAATCGCGTATTTTCGTCGATGAGATCATCGAAAACGTTTTTTCTGATGATTTCGATGCTTTTGATAAATTTGCCCTCGTATCCAGCGAGATCCTCGGCTCCGACCCCTATCCCAGACAAAAATGCTGATCCCGCGAAAGCAACGATAGCAGCTGTGAATATTCTCATTATTTTCATACGAACATAGCAGCAGCTTCAGGCAGGATCTTATGTTCTATTTTCAGTACCCGGGCCGCCAGCGATTCGGGGGTGTCGTCCGGGAGGACCGGGACCGTGCGTTGAATCAGGATCGCCCCGTGGTCATAGATCTCATCGACAATATGGACCGTGGCTCCGGAGATTCTGTCTCCCGATTCGAGGACGGCTTTATGGACATTGATCCCATACATTCCTTTACCGCCGTATTTGGGCAGCAGCGCGGGATGGATATTGATTATTCGGCCTCTGTATCTTCTTATGACTTCGGTCGGAACAAGCTTCATATAGCCGGCCAGCACCACCAGGCTTATGTTGTTCTCGTCGAATACGTCAAAGAGCCTTGAGACAAACTTCGCTCTTTCGGGATAAACCTTACTGCTTACATGATAAGCCGGGATGTTTTCTTTTCTGGCCCTCTCCAGCGCGTAAGCGCCGGAATTATTGGAGATTACCGCGGTGACCCGACCACTCAAAATCCCTCCTTTAGAGGCGTCTATCAAAGTCTGAAGGTTGGTTCCACCGCCGGAGGCGAAAACTGCTATGGAAAGATCAGACATCGGTTCTGGAAGGTTTGAGGTTTCAGATATTTCCCTTTACAAATCTTCATACGCACAAGCAGAGATCGTATTGTCATCCATCACCTCAATTAAAAGAGACGAGGGTCGCACGATATATAGAAACTTATGGGATGCCCATTATTCAGTCAATATGAAAGAGACAAAATTCATGAACATGCATTGAGTAAAGGTCGGGCATGCCTGACATATACCGGTATTGCCATGCGGGTCACGGCTTACTCTTCGGCTTGAATGGACAAGAAATTTGACTTTTTTTGTTGTAGTATATTTTGGTACAAAACCATTAGCCCATAATATTTAATAACATGATAAACACCTGGAAGCGAGGGATGACAATATTTAAACCAAATAGCCTTTTGGAACTTATAGCAAAATCTATCAGGGCCGATCAACATCGTATCGTCAAGAGGCCAAATTTTCTTGCAAATATCAATGGTTCCACCACAAACTACTATATCGGGTTGAATAATATTATACTCTTTTTTGATAAGATCGCTATCGTTCTTGGCCGCTTGTTCCAACCTTTTTGCATCCGACTGAGCGCCGCCTGGAGATTTCTTCAGATTTATGATAGCTGATGCCCTGCATGCCTTCATATAATTTGACTTATTCGAGGCGTCACGCAATGCAACGACCCTCTCGCTATCCGTGTTTTGCAGGCCGTAAGCCCAATAACCGAGCATCCGCCATGGTTTATTATTAACCTTCTCCCGAAAATCGCCGGGACATTTATTAGTATCCTTCAGGATAAAGAGAACCTTTTTCTTTGCTTTATCCCAAAGTGCCTCATCAACAATACCGTCTTCAGCAAAATTGCCATCGCCATATTTCGGCCGCCACTCACCAAATAACTTATTGAGATCTTCTGTCTTGCTCATTACTTCCCTCCTAAGGCTTACCTGGCAATCTTAGGCCTGTAAAGTCGGCGCGTCAAGCCAAAAATTACCCATATCGCTGACATGCACAGGCCGCACCCGACAGAAAAGCGCAATCATTCCCGCGTAAGCGTGAATGGACATCAGAACGTACCGATCTGGGTGGCATGCTCTGGCGCAGCCTGAGCATGGTGCGATGATTAATAGGATCATGCTTGCCCCGACACAAGGTCGGAGAAAGCATGCCACATAACGCAATTAATCCTCTGCCGCGGCCAGATCTTTTTTTGACATCAGGTATTGATGCATGGCCTTGGCGGCCTTCTTACCGGCTCCCGCCGCCAGGATTACCGTTGCACCACCGGTGACAATATCACCGCCGGCATATACTGCCTCACGGGATGTCTGCATGGTCTCTTCATTGACAACGATATTGCCCCATCGATTAGTCTCCAGGCCGGGCGTGGTCTGAGGAATCAGCGGATTGGAAGAATTACCGATGGCCACCACGACCAGATCGACCTCCATGGTGAAATTGGAACCCTCGATTGGAATAGGGCGGCGCCTTCCGGAATCATCCGGCTCGCCCAACTTCATCTGGATACATTCCATGGCTATTACTTTACCTTCATCATTGCCAATGAAGCGGACCGGATTAGTCAGCATGTGGAATTGCACCCCCTCCTGTTGAGCATGATGAATCTCCTCGGCGCGGGCGGGCATCTCGGCTTCTGAGCGGCGGTAAACGATATAGGCGTTCTCCGCTCCCAATCTTAACGCCGTTCTGACGGAATCCATGGCGGTGTTGCCTCCGCCGAGGACGGCGACGTTTTTACCGTGGATGATCGGAGTATCATAGGTGGGGAAATCGAACGCCCTCATCAGATTCGATCTGGTGAGGTATTCATTCGACGAATAAACGCCAATCAGGTTTTCGCCGGGAATGCCCATAAAATTGGGCAGACCGGCGCCGGTGCCGATGAAAACCGCGCCGTATCCCATCTCAAACAGCTCGTCGATAGTGTCGCTTTTGCCAATGACAATCGAGCTTTTAAATTCAACTCCCATATCAGCGAGATAATCACATTCGGCCTGTACAATTTTCTTAGGCAGACGGAATTCAGGAATCCCGTAAACCAGTACGCCGCCCGGTTTGTGAAGCGCTTCGAAAATCGTGACCTTATGCCCCAGGAGAGTCATATCCCCCGCCACGGTCAGTCCTGCGGGGCCGGAGCCGACCACGGCGATCTTGAAACCGGTCGGCGGTGCCAGTTTCGGAATCTGAACAAGATTATGCTCTCGCTCGTAATCGGCCGCGAACCTTTCAAGGTAGCCTATAGCAACCGGCTTGAATTTCTTCGAAAGGATACAGACCACCTCGCATTGCTCCTCCTGCGGACAGACCCGGCCGCAAATGGCCGGCAGGGAGTTTGTCTCCTTGATCTTGCGAGCAGCGCCGGCGAAATCCGCCTCCATTATCAAAGATATAAAACCAGGAATATCAACCTCAACCGGGCATCCCGCCACACATGGCGCCTTGCTACATTCGATGCATCTGGTAGCTTCCTGGATGGCCATTTCTTCGGCTAAACCGTAGGGGACCTCATTAAAATTCCCGATCCTGGCCTTCGGATCCTGCTCCGGCATGGTGCAACGAGGAATTTTCATCCGCTCTTTTTTGTCGATCCTGTTAGTCGCCAACGCTATTCTCCTTCACAGACACGCAACGTTGTGAATTCTTTCACCACGAAAATCAATCTGTTACCTGCCATACCTGAAAATCTGTCGCTACTTCCCCTGAGCCAATTCTTTTATGGAATTGTGCAGTTTACAATCGGGGGAATCCACAAATCTATGAAATGATTCTCTTTCCTGTTCTTTATAAGCTGCCAGCCGCTTTGTGAGCAGATCGAAATCGACCTTATGACCATCGAAATCGGGGCCATCGACGCAGGCGAATTTAGTTGTACCGCCAATGGCCACGCGGCATCCGCCGCACATGCCGGTGCCGTCGACCATAAGAGGATTCAATGACACATATGTGGGAACATTGTAAGGCCTGGTGAGTTCAGACACTACCTTCATCATCGGTACCGGGCCGATGGCCATAATCATGCCGATTTTCTCCCCGGCATCCAGAATCTGTTTCAAAACATCGGACACGAAACCATGATGACCGTAAGAACCATCGTCAGTGCAAACATGCAACTCGTCTGCAATGGCGCGATGTTCATCTTCGTAGAACAGGATATTCTTCGAGCGAGCTCCGATGATAGTGTATAGCTTATTGCCCGCTTTCTTCCATTCCTGTGCTACCGGATAAATCGGGGCAATACCTATTCCCCCGCCAACCAGAATGGCGGTTCCCCAATTTTCAACGTGGGTCGGCAAGCCCAGCGGCCCCACGCAATCAATTATCTCCCCGCCCGCAGGTACCGTGGTCATCAAGGCCGATGTCTTCCCCACCACCTGGTATATTATGGTGAGCGCACCGTTCTCGCGATCCAGTCCGGCGATAGACATGGGTACGCGCTCCCCTTGTTCATTCACGCGAATTATAACGAATTGACCGGCCCGTGCCTTGTTCACCAGTTTCGGGACATGCACCGTCATTTTCCAGTTAAGCGGTCCGATCTGAATGTTATCCAAAACTCTCGTCATCAAACACCTCCAAAACACCATGTAGAAACGCTGCCGGCAAAATAATACGTATCGTTATAAAATCAACGAATTTATTAACACCAAAGTTCATTTATCTGAGCAGCTAAGGAAAATATCGGTCAGGGGATGGATTGGCAGGCAATTCTATCAATTTATGAAAAATCAAGCCTGTGATTGCGCCAATTTGACCATTATTGCCTTTTGAATATGCAGGCGATTCTCGGCCTGATCAAACACCACCGAATGCTCACCATCCATGACCTCATCGGTTATCTCCCGGCCCCTTTCAGCAGGAAGACAGTGCATTACAATACAATCCAGGGCGGCTGAGGCGAGCAGACGAGAATTAACCTGAAAATCTTTGAGCAAAGCGGCCTGAGATTCCGCTTTGCCTTTTTGACCCATTGAAACCCAGACATCGGTGTAAATAACATCGGCCCCTCTCACAGCTTCCCGAGGATCCTCGGTGATTCTTATTTTAGAGCGGCCCGTGCTTTCAGCCTCTTCAACGATCTTTTCATCGGGTATGGTTTCTTTTCGCGTGCCTATTCTAAGATCCAAAGGAATTCGAACGGCTGCTTTCAACCAGGAATTGCAGACATTATTGCCATCCCCGAGATAGGCGATCTTTAGATTATCGATTTTGCCCTTGCGCTCAATTATGGTGAACATATCCCCCATTACCTGGCATGGGTGCAAAAGATCGGTAAGGCCGTTAATGATCGGAACATGGGCATGTTTGGCCAGTTCTACGACCGAATCATGCGAGAAGGTTCTAATCTCTATCATGGCGACGTACCGGGACAAGACCTTAGCAACATCATGGATCGACTCTCTGACACCTAATTCGATTTCTTTATCGGTAATATAGAGAGAGTGCCCTCCGAGCTCATGTATGCCTACTTCGAAGGAAATGCGGGTTCTCAACGAAGGCTTATGAAATATGCAGGCAACCGTCTTGCCCCTGAGGACGTCGAGAATCTGTCCTTTTTTCTTTTTTAAATCGGCTGCCAGCTTAAATGTTTCTCTTATTTCAGATTCACTGAAATCGGTGATGGCCAGGAAGTCTTTTTTCATTCAAACCGTCCTTCAGGCACTAATTGCTTATTACTAACATAAACATCACTGTGTTCGAAGATCGTTATTTGATGTTATCAAATCTACAGCAGGGCCGCTTCCTTTCTGAAAGACCTGTTTTCGAAAATGATACCGTCGACGGGATTCACATCTGATCTTACGACCTTAACTAATAAGATCAAAAATATCCAGAACAATATCTCAGGATACAAACCTCCCGAAGATAATACTCCGGTGCCTTCAAAAATGGATCTGCCGTATATAGCGGTGAGTCCACCAATTATTCCGTAAATTGCTGCTCGGTCTTCTCTCGTTAAAATCCTCTTTAACGCCCTTATACCTTCCCTTATCGGCAGGTAATATATCGCCAGCGTTATAAAGAAGCCGAAAAAGCCTAATTCAACCATTTTAGTAAGAAGTTGATTGTGAGAATGCACCATTGCACCGGAAAAAAAACCTCTCTCCCAGGCAGTCGTATAATAGGGATCATATGCCTCTTTAAAATTTCCAATCCCGATCCCCAGCCAAAAATTCTGTGAAATTAATTTGACTGAGTTTTTCCAGACTTCCTCTCTTGCGCTGCCCGCACGTTCTACTCTCAACCCCGCGAAAGCTATCGTCCTTACTAACGGAGACGAGAATAATATAATAACCACAATAGAACATAGAGCAAGCAAATATCTGATCTTTCTAGCCCATGCCGCCAGCAAAAACATAGCGATAAAGGACCCGACTAATGCCGCGCGAGAGTTGATCAATATTAGAGCCAAGAACAAGATCAGGAAAATTACCAGAGACAGCGTTTTAATGAACCTCGATCTATGCCACCAAGCCAACGCCATCCAAAACGGTATGGCTACTATAAGAGGTATAGCGAAGTTGTTGCTATTTGTAAAAAACCCAGCTGGCTTCATCCTGAATAAATCCAACAGTTCAAAAATTCCTCCTGCTTGCAGATAGGTTGAAATCAGGAAATATGTCGACAGCAAAAGTGGCAGGGAAACTGACAGAACGATTTTCAATATATCTCTCGGATTCAGGAAATCGTATAGCACAAACAAGAAAGGGAAAAAGATTAAGAACCTGATAATCATAGCC
>CBEWDL010000152.1:0-7829 GCA_965555375.1 uncultured bacterium | reverse complement strand
GTATTCTCCTCAGTCGTGTAACGCCGCCCGATATGTCGTCCAGCCAATTTTAATTTGAGGTTTTTAAGATCAAATTCAATCCCGGCATTCTGGGTGCCGACCGGTCGGAATGTCAGGAACTTATCGTGATGGCTTATTTCGCTTTCTTTGTTCAGCGGCTTCGTAAAAGCGGCCGCCCAGTAGAGCGATACCGGGCCATCGAAAGGATTAGCCTCAAACGAAACGTCCCATCCGCTGATCTCAGCGCGGGAAAGGTTCACCGGTTTGAATTTATCGCCGGCCCATCTTCGCCAGATGATCAGATTTTCAAAGTCGGTCAGGTATCGCGAGATTCTTAAGTTCGCCAGGCCGAAAATGCCATTCTTAAGATCGAAACCGATCTCGTAACTTCCGGATTTTTCCGGCTGTAAATCCGCATTCGGCGTGGCAAAAACGTCCTCCTTCCAGTATAGATCGGTCAGATCCGGCAAACGGCGTGCCCTCGAATATGAGAAATCGAATCCCGGTCTGGCAGGTAGATCCAGATTAATCCTCAAGGTCAACGAGGGCGCCCAGAAATCCCCATGATCACCACCCTCTTTTCGCAGACCGAACGTTATGGCCGAGGATTCGCTGAACATGCCGAAGCCCTGAAGGCGGTAGGAAGCCGCCATACCCAGAGCATTAACCAGTCTGGAATGGAAACCGAAACTGGCTTCCGGCCGAATAATATCCTTGCCATCCAATGACTCATATCGGACCGAAACATAGCTGTCTAGATCGATCTGCCCTGACCGCTGGAGCCTGATTTTAACATCCCGCGATTGTTCATCGAACTGCGTCTCATAAGGGATAAAGTTTGTAAGGGTCATGGGGGAATTGTAACTAGCTTGCCTGTTCGTGACCCCGGCGGTAAGATCCAGCGCTGAATAAGGGCCGAATTTCTTCGAGAACCTGGTATATATCTCTTTTTCATTGATAATCGAATTAGCTTCCGGGGTTAGCTGAAAAATCGGGCCCGGCACGCCGGCGTTTCGCTTGAAGTATCTGCCGCCGAATTTCAGGGCGGCGCCTTCCCGATTATAATTGACAGCGCTGAATATTTTAGAAGTACGGCTAAAATTGTTCTGGCGCGTCTGGATCGAATCCCGCGGATCTACGAAAGAAAAATCGCCTCTATAGAAGCTGTTATCCGCCTCCAGCGTCAGGTTCAGCCCGGCAAGGCTGTGACCTCCGGTGCGCAATGAATAAGACTCAAGACCGTGACTGCCGCGTTCTGCTAAGGCAGCGATCTTGCGGCCTCCGCCTTGATAATCGGTCCGGAAATTGACGCTGCCGGCCAGACCCGGAGCCGAGTAATTTCCCCCCCTGGTAATTTCTATTCTAACAACCGAACCGATCGGAATCGTGGAGATATCGCCTCTTGAGGTGAGTGTCGAATTGATAATTCGGCCATCGAGCATGACGACGGTGCCGTTCAGATCCGCGCCCCTGATCCGCAAGAACCTTTGCGCTCCGGATTCCACAAGCTCGAGTTCGGGGATTTTATCTACCAGGTCATTGATGTCCTCCAGCCCGCCGTACGGTATTTCCACTATAGACAGATTCCCGTGGCGTCGAATCGTGACCCGGTCTATTTTCTCCGCGGTTACCAGATGGTCCGTCACGGCCACCGGTACAGGAGACATTCTTATGATAATGTGCGAAGCTGAGCTCGAAATCACATGGGCATGAACGGGAGAGATAGGCTCATAACCGATTCTCCGAACATCTATTAAATAATGACCGACCGGTAGGTCAGTAAAGCGAAAATGGCCGGTGCCGTCGGTAGCAACAGTCTTACCTAAGCCTTCGATATGCACGGCGGCTCCGGGGATCGGAGCGCCGGAAACATTATCGATAACCTGTCCGATGATCTTAATTTCGGATTGCGACCTGGCAATTGGCGATAAAAAAAGACAGAGGATTATCCCGAAAATTATGGCAATGAAAAGCCGGCCGAGGGTTCCGATCGGTCTTTCCCGTTCGGCCGGAAACAAGCAAAGTTGCATTCCCAACCTCGCCCTCGAAGGTTACAAGGAATATTTCCGATGGTATCCTGACTTACGGACCCGGACTGGGCGGCCGCGCCTTCCCCCCGGGTGGGGGTGGCTGATGCGGCGCTTACCCGATTACAGTAGCGGGGCTGTGGCGGCCTCTCACCGCCTTCCCATCGGGGCCTTATGGCCCTGCATCTTTCAAATAGATTTTATCGATATCCAGACAAATTGTCAAGCCAAAAGAACGCCTATATAAAGCTATCGTAGTGGCAGAAAATCGTTCTGCCAACTGCAGCGTGTATTAGGAAAATACTTGATTATATATATAATCGCATATTCAAACCCGGTTGCCAGGCGCCGTCTGGCAACCAGAAATTCTATCTCAAAAGCGTCATACGCCCTGTAACCGCCGTATCCTGCATGATCAGCCTGTAAAAATAAACGCCGCTCGGATGATCGCCGGCATCCCATTCAACCTGATGATAACCCGGCGTAAGATAGCCATCCACGAGCCGGTCGACTTGACGGCCGAGAATATCGAAAACAGTTAGCTCTACATAAGATTCAGCCTCGAGCGAAAACCGTATTATCGTGGATGAGTTAAAAGGATTCGGGAAAACATATAGTCTGATATTCGGATTCTGGCTCATCGTAATATCATTGCTTACATCCGATGGATCCTGGGTGAATATCGATGTCGATGTACTGTCATTAGCTAGTCTCTGGCGAACCATTATCTCTCCGGTGCCGTTACCGTTGATATCACCTATATTCACGATGGCTGACAAATAAGGTATGCCGAATATTTCATCAGGGATGGTATCAAGCTCTGCTCCCCCGTACCATAGCTCTGCCCAGAAACCGTATCGATTCTCTGGATCCGGCCCGCGTAAGATCAAAATGTCATCAAATGAGTCATTGTTGAAGTCACCAAACGGAGACGTGAATAACAACAGCTCCCCGGATTCAAAATAATGGTTATACAACTCCTGCGTATGGAAGGTATCGGCATCGGTATTGCCGTAATACAGTTTAATATGAAGCGTATCGTTTTGATCCCAGGATCGCTTGAAATCCGCCATGCCGTCGTTGTTAAGATCCCCCATCCATCGCACATGGATATCCGTTGTAATCAAAGGGATAAAATCGATCTCCGCATTACCCAGAAATAGATTATCCTCATAAAAAAAGGAATCTATATCGCCATAATAAATATCCTCAAACACTGAAAAATCATCGTAACCGTCAGCATTAAAATCGCCGCCGCTTCCGGTTTTCATACGAAAATGTTGCACCGGTAAGTCTGTGCTATCCGCATATATCCAATCCGGGTTAGCGTCGATTTCTGAAGAACCCAGAAATAGATATGCACTCGCCCTTGATATGAACGGTTGATATGCGCCCTCTCCTATCAACAGATCGTTATATCTATCGCCATTGAAATCGCCCGATGCATGATAGGCCCCAAAACCCTCGTTTCCCCCCGAAAAATGCTGATCATATGTTGTGTCCAAGGGATTTGTGCTATACAGGAATACCCTTCCGGAGTGCCAGGCATAAAGAGGGGCCCCGACGATAATTTCATCAAAATCATCACCGTCCATATCGTTGATCACCTTGGCCCAGGCGCCGAAACAGGAGGGATGGACGTTAGGTATCTGCGCAAACCAACCTGCGATCGTATCGGGGCATTCCGAACCATAGATGATCTTCAGGTAGCCTTGCCCCAGGTTAAAATTGGGGTCACCCACAAAGAAATCGTCAAACGCATCGCCGTTCAAGTCGCCGGCAGGGCCAACGAAAAACTCATGGCTTAAATAGGAGGGCCTTACGTCAAGCGTGAGAAGACTGTGCCATCGGGCAAAAGCAGTAGCTGTGCCTATGCAACCTATGAGCACGATAAGACAAATAACCGGCAACGGCCTGCCAGGAGCGGAGATAAGCCTGATGCTCCTTTTCATGTTTTCTCCTTGCTCTACTGTATGCGGAGACCTTAATAAAAATAGTCCCATACCTTCTGAATATCAAGCATAATTTTCGGGATCATGATGCTGGGAAATATTCTTAAGAATTCTATCTTAAAAGCGTCATCCGGCCTGTAACCGCCGTATCTTGCGTAACCAGCCTGTAGAAGTAGATCCCGCTTGGACGATCCCCGGCATCCCACTCTATCTGATGATGACCCGGCGTAAGATGGCTATCCACGAGTCTATCAATTTGACGACCGAGAATATCGAAAACAGTCAGCTCTACATAAGATTCAGCCTCAAGCGAAAACCGTATGATCGTGGATGAATTAAAGGGATTCGGGAAGTTCGATAGACTAAACGACCGCTTATCCGGAAGTCCGTGATCATCTATACCCGTCCTTTGAATGTATACGGTTCCATTTATCAAAACGGGCCGGATCAGATAAGTCGGAAGAGATATGTTTGCAAAGGCCGATGGATAATAATCGCCGGATACAAGCTCTATCGTTGTCTCGATATCCGGCGGCGCATCCTCCCGAATGGAGAAATTGATATCGGCGATATGGTAATATCCGGCGCCTAATTCTTCTATATGATCCAGGAAAATTCTATCATTAGCTATATATTGATTTATGTCCAGAGAATCAAGACCGGGGCCAACCGATATATCGCTCAAAAACAATGTGTCTATGTGAAGCTGAACAAACAGGCCGGATAAACTATCGACAGTCCTCACGTATAGCGGCAGCGTCAGAGATTCTCCGGGGGTGCCAACAGTATCGGCCATCATCAGACTATCCGGTTGCTCCGGTTGAGGAGGATTATCGCCTAATGTATCACCCGAAAACATATACACGAATTGCATCCAATCCGATATCGTGTGATATAAGCTGTCGTCGTTGGCATCACCGGCGTACCAGGTGCAGCTGGTGGTGTCCTCGATGGGAGGAATATTCAAGTTTATCATATTTGAGAGTATTACCAGATCGGAAGAATCCAGATATCCGTTACAGTTGAAATCCCCGGGTATCTGCGCCTGACCGGTAACAGCCAACCCGAATGCCGCCAACAAAACAACGATAATTAGAGCATCCGCTTTCATTGTTGGCCTGCCATAATCAAACGCCCGTTATTGCAATACTGCCCCATATATTATCTCCCGAAAGATGTCCCCGCAGCTTTTTACAGGACACCGTCATATCATCTTCGTAACAGGGACCGAAGATAACGAGAAATTCGTATGAATTGATGAGCCTCATCACGTGGCTCCTAGAGAGAGCATTATCC
Organism: uncultured bacterium; assembly: GCA_965555375.1. Taxonomy (GTDB): domain Bacteria; phylum Zixibacteria; class MSB-5A5; order UBA10806; family UBA10806; genus CBDVBL01. Next base: position 2,554 of record CBEWDL010000152.1, on the reverse strand, counting down.
AGATGCTCTCTTTAAAGACCAATTAACCCGGATCTCTCCGTAAGTACTATTTTAACAACGTCATCCGCCTCGTAACAACTTCGTTTGAGGTAATCAGGCGGTAGAAGTAAACGCCGCTTGGGCGATCCTTTCCATCCCAGCTAATCTCATGACGGCCCGCCTTGAGGATAACATCCACCGGAACGTCGACCCTCCGGCCAAGAAGATCATAAACCACCAACTTAACGGGCCCCGATGCCGGTAGATCAAAGGCAATCGTCGTCGATGGGTTAAACGGGTTGGGGTAGTTCTGACTTAAGGAAATATGAACCGGGATCATATCCTCCAGATCGGAGACGGATGTGGGTTGCCCCAGGAAGTTCAATGCCGCATCGAGGATATCCTCGCGCTCATCCCAGCCCTGATAGTCGTTATAAATGCCCTCGATACCGAAGCCGATAGTTAAGGCCGCATAGCTGCCGACAACGCCGACCGCCGCAATACGCTCACTCCCGTAGGTTACCATCAGCATCCCGCCATCATGCATAATCAAGGCGTCCCGGGATACTTGGTTGCCCGCGCCGCCGCTGCCCGCCGTAAGAAACTGCAAACCTTCAAACGGGGTCCCAGGTTCGCCGAAAGCCATGGCGTCGATCTCCCTCGTCTCGTAACCAACCTTGAGATAGTCCTCGATCAATGTCAGATCCGACGGATTGCCCCGCTCGGATAGCCTCTGCACGAAATCCTGGCTGGTCATAAGGAGCCGTCCGCCACCGTCGAGATAACTGATGAGACCCTCAACATCCTCCGATGGCATCGGTTCCTCTCTCGTGTCGCCGGTAAACCAGATAAGAATGGGATACTCGCTCAGGATCGACGCCGGCGATCCCTGGATTGAGACATCCCAGATATCGTAGACCTCTTCCATATTCTCCATGGCCGAGATGAAATAATCGCTCTCATCCAAGCCCTCGTCGTCATCGACAAGAAGCAGGTCGGGAATTCCTACGAGGACTCTCTGTCTAAGCTCTTGATTGTACTCCCCCCCCTGGGCGGTGAAAACCAGGATGAACTCAACGAAACTGACCGGGAAATCGTTGGGAACCACGAAAACCAGAGGATCGCTCTCGTTGTCGAACGGTTCATTGATGGGTGGCCCGCCGATATAGGACGATGAATCGGTGAAAATAATCCGGGAATCGGAACACCGACCATACACCGTCAGATCGTCGACATAGGCCCGAACATTCTGAGCGGAGAAATAAAGCTCCACCGTCTCGCCCGGCTCGGGACGCTGATTATCGTTGCCGCTGATCTCGTCAAATGACAGATCCAGAAGCTCATACAGGGGGCTGTTATATTCCACTGCGAGGTCGGCGAACATGATAGAGTCAGAATCGGAGATATCGGTTACCGATATCTCGCTTGGTCCCCAGTTGTAGAGCCAGGCGTTGGGGATGGAGAAATCGTCAAACGTGCGATTATCGGTATAGCCCGGGTATGGGTCTCCCCCGTCGGCGCCGCGGTTACCCTCGAGATCGAACTCCCCATCGGCCTGTTCTACTATGACCTTATAGTGATTCTCGTTTCTGTTATCCTGTACCGTCTCGTCAACATGGATAATCAATAATCCTTCCCCCGGCAGGGAATAATCGAATAGCTGCTGTCTCCTGTTCTCCACCAGGAAGTATTGATAATCCGGTATCCCCAGGCTGTATAACTGGTAAACATCCGGAGTAAACTCGACGGCGTCGATTTGCTCATCATCGAGCGGTTCTTCTACCACGGTTGGATTCACCCATCCCAGATCATATTTGCACCAGGCATCGAAATGAACTGGCCGGGCACCGCCGCCGCCCCAGGAGCCACTGGCCATAACCGACCAGTATCCCATCCCATCTGAACTATAATCGGTATCATATAGATCCGGCAGGCCCAGAACATGGCCGAACTCGTGGCAGAAAACACCTATTCTGATAAGCTGGCCCCCACCGGTCTCCTCCGGCTCCATAGAATATACGGAAACATAAACTTCGTCTACCGGTATGGGATGGTGAGTTTGCCACTTATGGGACCAGATAAGGTCGGGGTTGCCGCCGCTGTCCTCGGCTCCGGGTCCTGCATGGACGACAAACAGCGCATCGACCCAGCCATTCTGGTCATTATCATACAATGTGAAATCGACGTCGGGGTCGGCGGCCAGAACCGCGTCCTCGGTCAACTTTTGAGCGTTGCGAGGATAGTCCCCGAATCCATTCTGACCGTCGACATAATAAGCATAGGTCTCGGGCATTCTGTACCAGCGGGTAACTTGGCCCACGAGAAAAGCCTGCCCGTATGAATTCTCGAAATAATAATCGGTCATGCTGCCCGGATCGGTTATTCCTTCCGAGAAAAGCAACGTGTCAAATTCTTCAGGTTCTGAAACGCGGCGGGCATCGTAAGGATTGTCATCAAAATCAACAAGAATTACCAGGCAATGAAGCGTATCCACATCGGTAGTAACGCCGAACCGATATGGATCGGGATTGGCCTCCCAGACACCCTTCTCCCTGGCCGCATCGATCATCTGAAC
>CBEWDL010000151.1:0-7991 GCA_965555375.1 uncultured bacterium | reverse complement strand
ATCTGAACGATCTGCTCAAGTTGCCCGGCGGCCCGCAATTTCTCCAGAGATTCGGGAGACAGACTGACTGCCATTGCAAGACGGGAGATAAGAAGAAACATCATAATCATAATAATCTTAAATTTCATTACTCCTCCAGAAAAAGGCAGAGCTCACCAATTTTGTTATCCAACACTATAAAATATCACTTTAATAATATATGTCAAGAACGTTTTGCATCGTAGAGCATCGTCTCCAATAAACCGCTTCTCGCAAGATCACGTTATCGGTCGGCCATGTATTCTGCTCGAAGCTGAAGCAAGTAGGGGCTTTTGCCGTTAATCAACCGATTGTAATGCAAACGTGTGATTTTCGATTTTTTCTCCGATGCCATAATATTTATCCGATCAGAATTCAATGTACCAGCATCTTATCGGCAGACGGGAATGCTCGCCGACCACCTGAATTTGACCAACTATATTCCCCAAGAAAACAAATCCCCCGGAAACATGTCCGGAGGATTCGTTGAGAGGAGGGAGGGTGAAAATCTTTATTTCAGAAAGATCATCTTTCCAACTGCGGAACCGTTATTTGAAACCCTGGCGAAGTATATTCCGGCGGCCACTTCGACGCCGTTTCGGTCGGTGCCATCCCAGACGACCCGGTTCTGGCCGTCCAGAGGCAAATCGCTGACCAGCCTTCCGGCGATATCATAGATATTCAAAACCTGGCTCTCCTGGAGATCTCCCGAGACTTCTATAATCGTGCTCCCGTTAAACGGGTTGGGATAGTTGGTGATCACAGAAAAAGACTCCGGGAGCGTTTCTGCAAGCTCTATTCCTGTCAGGCCGGGATACAAGAGAAAAGCTGTTTCAGCGTTGGCTATGAGTTCATCCAGATTGTCACCGGCCACGAACGCGAAAGCAATCACTTCAGACTCTCCGGCATATATTCTATACGGCCCGACGGTGATCAGATGGGAATAATTGCCCGGGATCGAATATGAGACATTATCAAAACCGGATATCATCAGGCTAAATTTTTCCAGATCCGTAAAACCGTCTTCGAGCTGACCGGTGTTGTCTATTGCCGCATAGGAACTGGCATGCGACGTTATCGCCTTCACGCCCACCGATACCCTCGTCGATAGATCGGTTACGTATCCCAGCGATTCGTAATCAATATAGCCTACGATATCATCGCTGCCGGAGGATAGCGGCAGATCCCAATCGCAGAATATGCCGACATACAAAGACTCTATGGTTACACCTGATATATTCTCAATTGTGAATTCCACGGTAACGAACGGGGCAGCATCCTGGCCGGTCCAGCAGAAGCTTCTCTGGGTTGTCAGAAGCCCTATTGGATCCTCGGCGGCGCTGTCGGAATAGATAGCAAACCCGTCCTGGTCAGAGTAAATTCCTGGCTCTATGATCCGTGGGAATCCTCCCGCCGCTGGAGCAAAATCATCATCGGTGACATCGGGATCGGGTGATATGGCGCCGTCGGAAACATGGTAGATATCCGTCGCCAGTACCAATGATCCGTTTCTAAGAAAATCGAGACCGTCGGCAGGATACCTAAAGCCCTCCCCTCCAAGCGGATTTAAAGATTCCGGCCCCAATCCGAATTGGCCGATATTCGATATGCTGAATGCCAGTTGACCGTTGTCATGCGTGGCAACCCCTGGCTCGACCGCACCGCCCGCTGTAATGGCAAATTCCAGATCTTTTGTCCCACCGGAATACGAGAAATGGAGATTAAAAGACAGCCTCTCGCCGATGTTTATATCGGAACCGAATGATACCAGCCAATCACCTATGGTTAAGGTATCGAGATGATCCATGCGATCAATCTCAATGTCCCCTGATAATACCGTCGCTCTGGGATCGAGCGCGGTTAGATTTGCCACGATATCCCGGGCGGGACGGCCCAGATTCTCGATTCCAACTCCCAGCTCGAACTCTTCGCCCGGGTCGGCAATACCATCGCCGGAGATGTTCAACGAAACCAGTGCGGGGAAAATACCTTCCGGCGGCGGCATGAAATAGAGCGCCCGCCTTATATCTATAACCCCCCATCCATAATTATTATCCTCGCCCGGCCAGCCGAGATCGGTAGCGGAATACATTAGCGCCTGTTTTATCTGCGATGGCGTAGCATTGGGATTGAATTGACGAAGGATTGCGACCGCCCCCGCCACGTGCGGTGCAGCCATGGATGTCCCCGACATGGTTACATAACCGCCGGTTCTGCTGGTTGAGCGGATTGCAACGCCCGGCGCCGTGACTTCAGGCTTAATAGTCATATTATCGCATCCTGACGGCCCCCGGCTGGAGAAGCTCGCCACAGGGAAATCATCCAGGGCCCCATTTATCGCGCCCACTGAAAAACAATTGAAATCGGAAACAACTCTATCTGCCGGCGTGCGAATTGTGCTTTGATACGGGCCCTCGTTGCCGGCGGCAAAAAGACAGACCACGCCTGCGGCTTCGAGATTATCAATCGCCTCCCAGAAGGTTTGATCGCAGGCTGGATAATATCCCAGAGGTATCCCCCAGGAGTTGTTGACGACATCGGGAACGTCATCCGTGGTCGACGGGTCGCCGTCGGGATCAGCCGCCCACTCGAATGCGGCTAAAATATCGGATATGGATCTCTCGATACCACCGCCTCTATCCACCACCGCGGCGGCGATCCATTGTGCTCCGGGTGCGACGCCGACGGTGTCCCCGCCACTAGATCCAACCATAGTACCCATGGTATGCGTGCCATGACCGTGATTGTCTATCGGGTAAAGTGTATTGGTATACGGATCGAACCAGCATTCGCTATGATTACCGCCATTATTACCCCTGTATTTCGACATCAGCGCAGGATGATCGCCATCGACGCCGGTATCGAAATTACAGACCACACCGCTGCTGCCATCAAGCCCCAATTCCCAAACCTCGGGGGCTTTTATGACTTTGATTCCAGCTTCAGGCCCCACGGACATCATATCCGCATCGCCCGTGGCGACCGGGGCAATAAGATCTATCGGGATATCATCGAAAACCGCCTCTATATCCGATCTTTTTTCCAAAATAGCCAAGATTTCGGGGCTGCCCGTTACGGATACAGCGTTGGTTATCCAGAATCGTCGATAAGCTTCTATCCTGCCTTCCGCCTTGAGCGATACTAAGGCTGCTATGAAATCCGACTGGGATAGAGTCGCCCTGGCGCGAATATTCTCTATGACCATCTGATGGCCGGCTTTTTTATCTCCTATCCTCGCCGTCTGCGGAAGAAGCGGGCCCTGCGATTTGAGATGAAATATGACCGTCTTCGACATTGCATCGGACATGAGTATGGAGACTATCATCAAGACCGATGCGAAAAATGTTAGCTTTCTAATCTTCAAAAGCCCCCTTTCACTATCAAGGTGTAAAATCAAAAGCCATGCCGAATCACTAAGGCGTTTCTCAGGTCGAATTCCCTTTGCAATGTATTGATTGACAACAGGTTAGCTCATAATGCCGGTAGCGCTGTATTTCCTGCTACAAGACGGTTGAAATACGTGTGCATAACCTTGCGCATTTGCTGAAAGGCGTATCTTTCTCTTGCTGGCCATGATATTGACCTTGAGAGTTATATATGAAACGAACGCTGACTCATTTAGACTTCAATGATGATTGAGGCAAATCAGCAAAAACAAAGGGGCCTTTCTTGAGATGGAAGAGGCCCCTATTGTCTCGAACGAGATTATTTGAGGATGTTATTTCAAAAAGGTCATCTTTTTAACGTCGATCCCATCCTCCGTGAACAGCCTGTAATAGTAGATTCCGGATGCCACCGGGCTTCCGTCATCGCTGGCGCCGTTCCACACGACTGCCTTCAAGCCGGCGGTGACAGTTTCATCAAGAAGGGTCTTCACCTTCTGACCGATGATGTTATAGATCTCCAGCCTGACATGCCCGCTTCGGGGGGCGGCGAAGGTAATCTCGGTGGCCGGGTTGAATGGGTTAGGATAGTTGCCAATTAATCTAAATGTCTCAGGCAAGGTGCCGTCGCCTGCCGGTTCGCTTATACCCGTTGGCGTTGTGATAATCACGCGCATGATGAAATCACCGCCACCGAAAGAATTCCACCCCGAAGTGCTATTATACCACGCGGATCGGAAATCAGGGTTATCGGTGTCCGTCCCTACGCCCGGCGTATCCGGGGAACCTTCACGCCAATGGAAAACCAGCCAGAACGAACCCGAAGTCACCTCCGGCCGTTGCTCCTCGGGGAAAAAGGTGATGGCCCAACTTCCGGCGTTTTGAAAACTCTCGAACGGACCGGCGAGAATGGCACCCGGCTCGCCATCTGTATGCTCGTTGATGCTGAAATCGAACGGGGTCGCATCGTTCACCATGGCTCTGGCAGCCATAACCAATACAGGATAATCTGAGGGGGTAAATCTGACCGCGAACTTATTGTCGTCCCAATCATCGCCCACAATATACCAGCCTTCGGTAGAGCCATCATCGTATGCCAGCTCCAATCCCTCGACAATAAGCATCTCAAATGGAGCTGAAGGCCCCGCGGAAGGCAGCAAGGCTTCATTATGGTTGGGCGAATTATCGATCGCCTGGATATAATAGTAGACTGTAGTGCCAATCGGCTGAGCGGGAATGCTGCCAATCCAGATATCTCCCGAGGTATTATCCATGGCAACGTTTAAAAAATCTATTCCGTCGGTGGAATAGTACACCGACGCCGAAAGGACGCCGCTATCATCGGTGATCGTAGCCGTGATAGGATGATCGCCTTCACCCGAGAAGCCGAGAACTCTCTCCTCGCTCAAGATCGTCGGAGGAACCTCGTCACTACCATAATATCTGACAAAGGCCCTGAAATTGAGATCGTTTTGCGTTATGACCTGCCAGTTCTGCCCGGGTAATCTTAATACAGAACGTCCGGTGCCACCGTCATCATCGAGAGTAACGAAGGGGGGCGGAGGCTGAGAATATTCCACCGCCACATGAAATTCATTTTCACCGATATCAACGGGGGACGGTAGGTTGATGATCTGACGGGATAAATCGCTTTGCAGTATGGCTGTAAAAGGTGTGATTATATCATTACCGGGCTGACCTTGTCCTTCGTCATATATGTGAATAGTCGCAGGACCTGATATGCCGGGCGGATCAGAATAAGATACGATTGATATATATGATAATGAGCAAGCCTGTATCGGTGTAAATCTGACGGCAAATTGAGTCCCGACCTGATTATAAGGATAATTAGGATAATACACTGCAGGGCCGCCGTCATAGGCGATCATATCCTCAGTAATATCCTGCGAGCCTTGTATGTCGCTATCGTTAAACGCCTTGAGAATTGAGAACCTGGCCGTCTCGCTCGCGGCTGCCATGGCCGCCAGAAGAAAAACCGCGGCCAATAGAAGTATTGAGACTCTCCACATCTTCACTCCTTTTTAATCCACAGCTTTTATCTTCACCAGTTTCCAGCAAGGGCTAAAAATCGTATTGCTTCAAATAGTCTATCAGAGCAAAAGTTATGCCTCATATACACTTCCATTAAAAAGCCAACACCTTCTTCCCCCAACGATTCAGGAAAGATAAACATAACCTATTATCCCCATTCATATTAATGCCGGGTTTTGCTTTCATTTTCGATTACGGCACATTTAGCGATAGACAGGAGAAACAAAAACTCAACTTATGGCCAAGATGCGCAGCGCAATTCACACTCTCTCTACCTATTTGCAGACAATATAATCGTCGAAGTTTCAAAGTCAAAGAAATTAGTATTATTCTGCGAGTCAGGGTCCCAAACGGATCCTTAAGGATTTGCCGTGACCGCTACCCGCTTTCGTTGTTATCATAGTAAATTTCAAAACCCGGTGTGGCCGGGCCATGACTCGCAAGCAGAAGGATATTGGATCAAATAGAAGAAAAGCCCCCGGAGGGAATATGCCGGGGGCTTGTTTATCCAGAATCGAGATACTGCTTATTTCAAAAGCACCATCTTCCTGGTTTCAACAGCGTTGTTGTATTCAATCCTGTAGAAGTAAATGCCGGTGGCAATATCAAAGGCGTCCCACGTAACGAGATTCTCACCGGCCTTGAAATGATCGGAGAGATCAGCCACCCGTTGCCCGGCGACATTGTAGATGCCGATGGAAACATCGGATTCCCGATCGATTGAGAAGCTGATGTTGGTTCTGGCATTGAACGGGTTCGGATAATTCTGGGAGATGCTGAATGATTTCGGCGAGATTTCATAATCGTCGATACCGGTGGCGGCATTGGCCATAACTTTGATCATTATGTCCGAGACTTCTCTATTCCGATCCGGAGCCAGACCGCCCGTGTATTCCCAGCCTCTGTACGAGAGAGGAGGATCGTTATCCATTCCAAACCAGAACGTACTTTGATTGGCGTGAATGGCGACGACGAAGAATTTTTCGTTCGGCTCAAACGTCAAGCCCGCCCAGCTGAAATCGATATCGATCCAGCCTGTATTATAGACGGTAACGGTATCAGCGGCCAGCGGGTTAGCTTCATCTGGCTGCCCCGTGCCGTCGTCCGGTAAAATCCAGACGTATGCAGGGCCAGCCGTGGAAACTGAATTCACATTAAACGACGCAGACGTTACTTCTATCGCCTCCGGCATTTCATACTCAACGCCGAAACCGGAAAAATCGCCGTTCCAGGCTCGACCTTCTTCAGCAGTATCGTTGCAATACTGAAGCTCTTGCGGCAGCTCGTAGGAATCTAGCTCGCAGATTTTTGTATTGTTTGAAGGGTTCTCATCACCGGACATTATTGCGGTGAAAGTAACGCGATAGGTCGACACCTGTGAGGGAGTAAACTGATCAGCGTATTCGACCCAGACTTCCTCACCGGGCTCAAGATGATCGACATAGACTGTATCATCGTAAACGGGGCTGGTGCCGCGCCTTATCTGGCAGCGAAGCCTGAGATTATCCTCCGCCTCGGTCCCGAAGTTTTTACCCAGGGCTCTTATCGTATATGGCTCGCCGTTAGGAATGAAATTGGCGCCTGAGCCCTCCTGGAAACCATCCGCCGCCCCAAAATCATGGAATACGAAATCAGGGAGGGGCTCAGGATGGAACCTGATGGCCAGGCCCTCATGCCACATTTGGTCCGGAGGGTAGTTATTGCGCAGATACTGAAGGCCGACTCTGCCGACCACATCCTCTATGCCGATAACATCGGTTCCGGAGAAACTGCCCTCAGTCTCGCCGTACTGGAAGAGAATTGACGAGTCTGCGGCGGAGAAGATTACCTGGAAAGTATGATGCGTCTGCGGCAAGTCATACTCCCTGACATTAATCCAGGAAACTATGAAGGTATCCGCATTATTCGTGTAGTAATAGCAGGAAGGTTCCCCAAACCTAAAATCCAGATCTCCAGTCAGTACCGCAACCAGATCATTGGGCTGACGCGAGTCAGGGATATCTTGAAAAGGATGAGCGTGATTGGCATTCGATGAAAACGACAGATAACCGTTGGAACCGATCCAGCAATGATCAACCATATACCAGTAATAGGCAAAGTCGAAACCCAATGGGAATGGCCCGATGTTGTTGTCGTCCTGCAGGCCCAGAACCTCTTCGCCGATGCCGGAGATATCGATCCAGTTATAATCCGGACCGCCCCCGCCATCATTATCAACCCAGGTATAACCGTAATCGTCGGGGCCACCCTCATCGAGCGGCGTAAGGACGGGTACATATTCACCGACCCCGGTAGCCGCCGAAACTACCCCGGCCAAAAACAGCATCATGACCGACCAAATTGTAAATTCTTTCATTCAATCCTCCTAAAAGTTACGGAAGGTTAGATAGATTGATTCAGTTTTGCGGTAAAACTTCACCTCCTTTTGAAAATAGATAGATTAGACCAGCTTTCTTAATTTCTTTTAATCTTACTATTGCGATTCTCTCTAACCAACAAATCCTGCTATAATTCGGAAACTGAAATCAGGTAGAAATT
>CBEWDL010000150.1:0-8060 GCA_965555375.1 uncultured bacterium | reverse complement strand
ATTTTCAAAATCGACTTTCTCAAATAAATATCACATTTCTCTGAAATCGAATCTAAATCTTTTGCTTTTTTGGGCATTATTGAACCATGCACTACTGAACTTCTGATCTTATAAGCGATTTTTACATCGTTGTAAACTTCTAGCTTATTGAATCCCTCAGATTCCAAGAAAAAGGCAACTCTTTCCGAAACTTTATGTGCAAGCTCCGTGGTATCAGTACTAAATAAGCATTCAAGACAAATGCAATATTGAGAGATTTTAACAGGTAATAATGTTTCTGACCGTGCAAAATTCAAATAAAAGAAACACCTATTTAAGCTATCGTCTATTCTAAAAGGTTTTAATGACCGATTATATTGGGCGTAGTCAAGCAGATCTGTATCCAACGTGGAAGAAAAATCAGGGAAATTCCCCCAAAGATTCAACCTATTTAAGCGCGTATCCCTTAGTTGCTCTCTGTTTAATGTGAGAAGGTCATCTAATCCCTTAGAATTTGAATAAGAGACCGCTATATTGTTAGAGGAAATCATAGGTGGTTTATAGCTTTCACTAACCTCCAAAAAGCCTAAATTAAAATCGACAGCATTGTCGTAACTTAGCCACAATGAGGTTAGGAAATTCTGCACTTGCCTAATATTATAAACTATCAGAAGTTGACTAAGATTTTCGTTGCCATATTGTATATTGTGAAAACCATGGACTATTGTTCCACAGTCGAAAATATGTTCATATTCCAATTTGCCTATGATAGATTCGAAATCATGGCTAGTATGTTCTCTTATAATATCCATGTTGTTGGTAATATATAGTTCGTTTGATATTTTATCTCCTTTATCCAAATCCCCTGTTATTTCCAGCTTTTCCAGAGCTAGGACAAAGAAACAATTCTTACTCATCGTTTTTCCCCCTCCCCTTCTTCATCCTCTCCAGCCACCACTGGAGTTTTTCCTTGAATTTCGCTTCCAGGCCGCGGTCGGTGGGGAAATAGAAGCGGGAGCCGATAAGCTCCTCCGGCAGGCATTCCATATAGGCGAAAGCGTCCTCGGATTGGTGGGCATATTTGTAGCCCTCGCCATAGCCCCAGGCCTTCATATAAGACGTGGGGGCGTTTCTTATCTGCATGGGAACCTGATAGGCCGGTTTATCTTTCACGGTATCCTGTGTTTTACCTAACGCCATGTATGCGGCGTTGGATTTAGGCGCCAGGGCCAGATAGATGACCGCCTGCGCTATAGCCAGCTCACCCTCGGGCGAACCGAGGAAATGATAGGCGTCCTTGGCCGCCAGCGAGATTTGCAGGGCTCTGGGATCGGCCAGGCCGATATCCTCCACCGCGCAGCGCACCAGTCGCCGGACTATATAAAGCGGGTCCTCGCCGGAATCGAGCATCCTGGTCAGCCAGTACAGAGCGGCGTCGACATCGGAGGCGCGAAGCGATTTATGCAGAGCGGAGATGAGATTAAAATGCTCCTCGCCGGCTTTGTCATAGAGAATCGCCTTTTTCTGGGCCGCCTCGGTAACCAGCTCGAGGGTGATGTTCTTGCCGCCCGATTTCTGCACAGTCTCAGCGCAGAATTCAAGCAGGTTCAGCGCTCGGCGGGCATCGCCACCGGATAATTGAATGATCTGATCTATGGCATCATCCGAAACGGACAGATCCATCTCGCCGAGGCCTTGCTTTTTATCCTGCATGGCTCGCACGATAATGGTTTTCAAATTATCGATAGAGAGCGGCTCCAGCATGTAAACGCGGCATCGGGAGAGCAAAGGGCCGATCACCTCGAATGACGGGTTCTCCGTGGTGGCCCCGATAAGCCTGATGGTGCCGTGTTCCACGTGGGGAAGAAAAGCATCCTGCTGGGCCTTATTGAAGCGGTGGATCTCATCGATGAATAATATCATTCCCTTCTGGCCATAACCTATGGCCTCGGCGATTATCCGCTTTATCTCTTTTATGCCTGCTGTTACCGCCGAGAACGGCACGAACCGCGCTTTTGATTTATTGGCTATGATTTGAGCGATGGTGGTTTTGCCGCTGCCGGGCGGACCCCAGAGGATTATGGAACCGACCCGATCCTCATCGATGGCCTTGCGCAGCGGGCTGTTCGGGCCGAGAATCTTTTCCTGCCCTACGAACTCATCCAGCGATGAGGGGCGGATTCTATCGGCCAATGGGGGAGTCGTTTCATTCTGGAATAACTCCATGTATGCAAAATAGCGGCGCCGGTTTCAGGTGTCAACAACGATCCGTTGCCTCATGAAACCAGGTTTCAATTTTGTTTAGATCGGTTTGCGATAACCGGATTTGAAGCCGATAGCCAGCAGGTAACCATAAACGAGAGCCACTTTTATGTAACATGGGGGGGATATTTGCCGGCCGCTCGTAAGATAGCTCTGGTATCAATCATATCAGGACTCGTGGGCTTGCCCTTCAACATCGTTCTGGCCGTGGGGCCCACGAATTCCACGATGACGGCGGGATGTTATGATGATGTCGTCAGGTATGAAAACGGCTTCATTACCGCAAATCGCTGGGGACTGGAGTTATTTGAGATCGATTCCGAGGAGGATATCATTTCAGCGTCCAGGATCTTCACATCGGGACGGGCTGAATTTGTGGACAGGCAGGATGATCTGGTTGTTGCAAGCAATCTGGACGGCTCCGTGGAGATCTTTCGAATGAACGGCAGAAAGTTCGAGCGCATCCGGCGGTTAAATCTGGCATTCCACCCGGTTGGATTAAAAATTATCGGCGATTATCTTTATGTAGGCGGATTGGAAACGGCGATCACAGTGTATGACGTCTCGAATCCTTATATGCCCGAATTAGTTTTCGATCTGAATTTCAGCGGTTACCCGCATGAATTCAAGTTGAGGAACGATACCCTGTTCGTGGCCGCCTACCACGGGGGAGTGGTGTTGCTCGATGTCTCGGATAGATCGCATCCGGAACTGATAGAGCAATATATAATGCCGGATTATGTTTATGGGCTTGAACTCGACGGTTACCTTATATATACCTGTGCGCACCGGGCGGGGCTTTATACGCTGGATCTAAGATGGAACGGCAGGCCACCGGTTATCGGGCATAATTCGGATTTCGGATCGGCAAGAGAAGCGATGCTGGTCGATGGCGAGTTGATTGTTCTGGACGGATACGGCGCCCTGAAATCGGTGGACGTGTCAAGACCATCGCTACCGGAAATAATCTGGTCCACTTCTCTGGATTTCAATTGCCTGGGATTTGGACTTTTTGAGGACGTGGTCTTTGTTGCCAACTGGATATATGGTGTAAAGCTTTTAAAACTACGGGGTAAGACTCCAGCGGAGATTCTCGATAGCGAGGTTACCTACTCTGTTTGCAAATCGCTATCGCTTGCGGACGATCGAATTTTCGCTGCCGCAGGCACCGGCGGCCTGATGGTCTTTGATTATGACTTGAAATCTTCTCAAACTCCCGGCATCGCTATCGACGGTGATTGTCTGGAGATCAGAATTTCAGAGAATCTCGGATTTATTTCCAGTGATGAGAATGGGTTGAATATCGTCGACTTCTCCGATCCCGGGGAAATCAAAATTCTATCGAATTTTAAATCTGAGGGTTGGGTAAGGTCATCGTCTTACACCGGGGAGCACGCTTTTTTGGCCAACTGGCAGGGGATCATAGCAGTGGATCTGGCGGATATTAATTTTCCCGTAGAGGAAGGATTTTTCGATACCGATTACGGCTCCACGAAAATAGAGCATCGAAACGACACAGTTTTCGTAGCCAGTTCCAGCGGTCTGGAGCTTTACGATGTATCGGATCCGGAAAATATCTGCTTTTTAAGTCGATTTGCATCAGACTATCCGTCGCTCGGTATAAATCTTATTGGAGAGACGGCGATTTTATCGTCCGGGCTGGGAGGAGTCTATTGGTTGAGCCTCTCAGGCGATCTGGATCTTATTTCTCATATTCAGACCGGCGGCAAAGCATATGACGCGGAATTGAAAGGAAACAGAATCTATATAGCCGAGGCCGATTCCGGCATAACGGTCTGGGATATTTCCTGGAGAGACCAGCCGCGATATATTTTCAAATATCAAACCACCGGCCGCGTATACGATCTGGGTTTCCTCGGCGATCGTCTCTATGCGGCAGACTTTTATGGCGTGAGCGTGTTCGATCCTGTTGACGATGCCAATCCCGAAGATCGGGGAATTGCTGACGATGATGTATCGCCTGGAATTATGTTGTTCCCAAATCCAGTGAGGGAGGGGGCGACCATCAGTTTGGAGATTAAGACTCCCGCCATGGTCTCCGTAAATCTCTACGATATACTGGGCAGAAAAGTAGAAAAGCTTTACTCCGGATTTCTGCAAAGCGGAGAAACGATTATAAGCTGGGATAACCGTTGTCTTTCAACCGGATGTTATTTTGTGCGGATCAGCGGAGAGGATTTCGCCGCGACAAAACAGATAACGATTATCAAATAAAATCTGGCGTTAATAATCATTTATATTAAATTCAGTATAACTTCATCGACAAGAAAAAGCACCTCTGGTGTCAGCCTGAAATAGCCACCTTCCGGTTCTATAAATCCGGTTCTTAGGAGGAGGTCCAATTCAGGCGATTTTTCAGCGGTCAGATCGTATCCGAATTCTCGCGATAGGATTTGAAGCGAAAGAGCCCCGGTAAGCTGTAAATCCGTAAAGATTTTACAAACGGCCGGAACAAGAAAATGATGATAATCAGGCGAGCTTTACGAGCTGGCGAGGAATCGATCCCAGCGAACCCTGGACGGGAAATGGAAGAGATTGTAAAAAACAATCTGTATAGCGGGTATGATGTAAGGGGATTTCATCCTGGGAGCGTTGGGATCAGGCGCCCACGAGAAATAGACGAGTAAGACCTTGCCGTGAATCGAGCTGAGAGGGATAAAACCGAAATCGCGGGAATCTTCCGATTGATCCCTGTTGTCGCCCAGAACAAAAATATGGGCCGGTGGTACCTGTTGGGGAGGAGAATAATCTCTGTTGGAAAAATCGGGGGGCAGTATTCGGTAATCTGAATGCTGAATGGTGATTGGCTCCGCTAATGGCTCGCCGTCTACGTAAACCATTTTGCCCACGATTTCTACCGTCTGGCCCTGGGTGGCAACAACCCGCCGTGCAGCCTGTTCGTCAGCTCTGAATGGATGATTGAATACCACTATATCTCCCGGCTCAGGCGTTCCGAATTTATATGATATCTTGGATGACAGCACGTAATCTCCGGGATAGAATCCTCCCAGCATAGCGTCATTATTCATCTCGAACGGGAAGACTACGAAAACCCGCAAGGTTGCGGCTATCAAAATAATCAGGATGACGGCCTTTATGAGCTCCCTTTTCCTGGAAATCTTTTTAGTTTTGCGTTTTTTACCAGGTTTCGGTTTTCTAAGCATGCTCCAACCCCATTATTCTTAAAGCCCCTAATAAGTTATCGGCTCTGCTTTTGAAAAATTGAGCAAAACCATTGCCCTGAGTTTGCCCCTGTGCAAGCTGGCTGCAGATAATGTACATCGAAACAGTTGACTTATTCTGTAAATGGAATATTATGTAAATATGAACATAATTCTGGCATTTTTCGATATCGACGGGACCTTGATACGAAGAAACAGGCAGGACGGCCTGAGCCTTAAGTCCCGGTCCTTTAATTATGCCATCGAAACGGTCTTCGATTTGAAAAACGTCGATTATACCCACGTGCTGGGCAGACGGATCTACGGCCTGACCGATAAAAAGGTATTGAAATTAACTCTTTCGGAATTGGGAATTTCCGAGAAGCAATATCAGGAGAATGAACAAAAGCTATTTGCCGTCGGCAATGAGTATTTCGAAGAACACCGGTTGGAGAACGGTATCCCCGACTATGTCCCGCTCCCGGGCGTACTGGAATTTTTGGAGCTCTTAAGATCGAGAAACGTTCGATTGGGGCTTATGACCGGCAATATTAAAAGACATTCTAACTGGAAATTGATTGACGCTGGTTTTGACGGTTTCTTCACAACCGGCGCCTACGGTGAAGACGCCGAAAATAGAGAGGAGATTCTATCGATCGCTATTGAGAGAAATGCCGATATCCCGATTTCACGAATCTGCCATTTCGGCGATTCCCCGCTGGATCTCGAGGCGGCCCGATCGTGCAATGTCAAGGGGATTGTTGTGAGCGATCGAGGCGGCGGAACGCATTCTGTTCAAGAACTTGAAGCT
The DNA here is from genome assembly GCA_965555375.1 of uncultured bacterium. Lineage (GTDB taxonomy): Bacteria > Zixibacteria > MSB-5A5 > UBA10806 > UBA10806 > CBDVBL01. The sequence continues at coordinate 1,826 of CBEWDL010000150.1, read as the reverse complement.
ATCGGCTATGGACTGGTAATTGACACCTGGAGGGATCTGAGGGCTATTGAAGAGTATCTCAATTGATTACTTCTCCAACGTTCCCACACAAATCATATATAGAACTTCGCGATCATCCTGAAGCCCGAGAATTGCCCCCAGCCTCTTGTGATAAAAGGCACCGACGGGCACGCTTCCCAGCCCCCGGGCGGCGGCCATAAGAAGAATATTTTGAGCGATATGGCCGCATTCAAGAAGCGCATATCTGCGCGACTCGCGGCCATAACGGCGTGATATTTTGCCCGGATTGTAAACCAGAAGGAATGTCACGTTGGCCAGAGGTATAAAATCCTGTTCGAGGGAGGCCTGACATATATCATCCAGATAGCCTCCTTCTTTGACAATTGTAAGCTGCTCGTTTCGAGTATCGTAGAGGTAGATGCCGTCGGAGTAGTCATTGACGTTATGCAATACGAGATATATTTCCACGGGATAAGTCCCCCCGGCCGAGGGCGCCGTGCGCATCTTCAACAGGCCGTCGCTATGGGTGTGGCCGTAAGCCGCCCAGACTAAATCGTCCAGAATACTCGGGGAGATATATCCGCCGGTTAATTCTCTTACGGTCCGACGGTTCTTCAGCGCCGATTCGAGGGAGTAATTTTCTTTAGGATCTTTTTTCATGCTTCCCGGTTCTCCGGATCTGAATCTGCCGGCAAAGAGCTTTCAGATTATGATATGATATTTCCTAATTCATTTCACAAGATAATTCTTTCGGTCAGATGGAATTAGAAATATCTCGATCACCAAGAGATGATGAGTTATTGTTTGCGTCGTTTCCCGTATCATTCCCATAGTCCCGGATTAGGAATGAGAAGAATTCGATTTTTTAAACCTGGCTTTTTTATCCGGCGGATAACCCAGCCAGTAAGGAATTATAAGCGAATATTGAATAAGAAAAGCGACGTCCAATGACATCGCCTTCTATTTAAGCTGTTGTTTTAATTGACGTTAATTCAGCCGACCGGCTGCATGCTTAGCTTCATGTAAAAGCGCTCGACCCGCGACAGGAACTCGATAAACTCGAGGAACTGTCGGCGGCGAATCCAGACATGAGCCGCTCGGAATCTTCAGATCCACATTTATCGCAAATTATTTTCTCGCTATCGGAATAGACAAGAACCTCGAATTTCTCGCCGCAAATTTTGCATTTATACTCATAAATCGGCATCCGACCTACCTCCACGCAACCAGGAAACCGATGACGGCGAAATAGGGTATGGCGACACCCTGATTACAGATAATCAAACATTGAGATCCAGCGGAACCGGCCACCGACGAGGCTATATAGCCAACCATGCTTCCCAGCGTAAGCCCCAGGATTAGTCTTAAGAGAAGCTTAGAACGGCGGGCCTTTTTTTCATTATTTGGCTTCATCTACGATTGACCTGACAACAGTATCGACCTCATCGGCCAGTTCTTTTAAGCGCTGTTCAGCGAAAAATTCGCTGATCATCGCTGGTCTCATGGCCGAAATGACCGTTTCGCCGTCTTTTGTGTAAACGTTTATTTTGCAGGGCATAAACAGGCCGACATCCTCAGCTATCCCCAGGGCCTGATGAGCGAATCCGGCATTGCAGATCTCTATGATCTTGAAAGGCTCCCTTTCGAAACCCTTTTCCTGGAGGGTTGCCTTGACGTCGTGAACGTGCAGCACCCGAAACCCCTTAGCGGCTGTAATCTCCTCGATTTTCGTCACTGCTTCGTTGAATTTCCTATTGGATTTCGTCGTGTACGCTAATTCCATTTTTCACCTCCAGGCGACCATAACCGTAAGAACATAATAAAAG
>CBEWDL010000149.1:0-8095 GCA_965555375.1 uncultured bacterium | reverse complement strand
GATTTCCCCCTCGTCCATATTCTCCGCCGCCCCGAATATTTCCGGATACCTGTCAACCGTGAAATAGCCGAAATCTCCTCCCTTGGCGGCCGTTTTTCTGTCTACGGAATATCTTTTAGCCAGAGTTTCGAAATTCGCACCTGCTTCGATCCTTTTGAGCAGCTCCAATGCCTTCTTTTCTTCCCTTACGCCGATAGCATAGACCTGCAAATTATCCGGACTCATATACTCCTGTCTATTTTCGTTATAATACTCTTCTATGTCACTCTCCGTAACCTCCAGGAGATCTTTGAACTTCTCTCTGCGGTACTGTTGAACGATTTGATTTTGCCCATAATCCCGAAGGGCGTGTTTAAATGTCTCCAGGGTATCCATTCCTCTATCGAGAGCCACCTGCATCAATAAAGGGGTCAAAATAGATCGGTCGAAGAAATCTACCATTACCACGTTATTGCGCAGATCCGGTGTCTTGGAAGGATTAGCCCGCTGTATATAATCGAGATAGTCGCCTATGGTATAGCCGCCACCATCATGTTTGACTATAAACATCTCGCTTTCATTTTCTGTAAAAAGCCCTCTATTGAGGTATGAAGATATCGGCATATCCGGCGGAGCCCCATCCAGGTTGCGGGCTGAATCCGCCCTCTGAATCATCAGATCCATCGCTTCGCGCGATATTTCATAATTATGGGCTGCTTTAACCTGATCCTTGTATTCCCGAAGCACCTTTCTGTGAATATAATTATAAGTCTTGGAATGATATTTCCTCCATCTGGTTTCGAGATCCTCCGGCCTGTTTTTCCTCCTGTCGTAGGCCGTAATTATGTGCCAGCCCCTGACCGTCTGCAACGGCCTGGAGTATTCGCCGAAATCCAGATTGCAGGCCACCTTCATGAATTTCGTGTCGTAGTAATCGAGATGCATATAATCAAGACTTCCCCCCCGGTCTTTGTTCGTCAGATCCAGTGAGAACTCTCTGGCAAGTTCATCGAAATCCCCGCCGCTCTGTAAAACGTTATATAAACTGTCGGCAAGCGCCGAATCCGATACCAGAATATGTCCCGCCTGGGTCTCACCTCCGAATTCCTTGAAGTATTCCCTCACCTCTTTTTCGGTTACTTCTATCTTGCTGACAACATCACGATAATGCAATTCTCGCAATAAGAGGTCGTATACGATCATGGAATCGACTTCCCAGGTATAGCCGGCTTCCGTGGCGGCATCGGCCTGCAGAAATTGCTCAAGCGCGTCTTTGACGGAATTCTCTTTTTTCTCGAACTCGTCCTGAGGGCCGTCAAAATAGGCTCGGTAGAATCGTTTTTCTATATCGGCCATGGTAAGTTCATTCGTTCCAACCCGCAAAACGACGCGAAGGTCCACAGGTTTTTTACTTCTCTCAGGAGACTGCGAACAGCCTGCGAGAAAAATTGAAGACACTATCAGAAAAGAGATTGCGATATTATTCCAGAAACTCCCCATGAAAAACCTCGGATTTGTTTATCTCGTTACTCCCGTTTATGTTCCAGTAAATAGTAATTTATATCAGCCTACAAGCAACTGCAAGGCATTTTTAAGAGAGGTACCGCTGGAATCCTCAAGCTTGATACGCATTTTAAGGCCATCCGACGAACTAAACTCCATTTTCCCGGCGATCCGCTTTCGCCATCCCTCGATCTCCGCTCTCTCAAACCCCCTCTCTCTGGGAAATTCTACGTATACTTCACCTCCTTTATAAATTATCTTTTCCGCTCCAAGTTTTGAGGCCAGTATTCGAGAGGCAGCAAGACTCAAAAGGTTTTCCACCTCCTCAGGGTATGGCCCGAAACGGTCTTTTAGCTCCTCGGAAAATGAGATCAGCTTTTCGCTATCGGTAATCTCCGAAACAGTTCTATATAGCTCCACCCTGAGATTCGGGTCATCGACATACGATTGCGGAATAAATAGATCGAGATCGGTCTGCACCTTGAGATCAAGTCTTTCGCGGTGAGGGGTTGTTTCCCTCAACTCGGTCACGGCCTCTTCCAGAAGACGGCAATAAAGATCGAACCCAACCTCTTCTATGAAGCCATGTTGCTGCGGTCCCAGTATATTGCCCGCTCCCCTGATTTCCAGATCGCGCATGGCCAGATGCAGGCCCGATCCCAGTTCCGTGAACTCCTCGATAGCGCGCACCCGCTTTCGAGCCTTATCCGTCATCAGTTTCAAAGGTGGAACGAGCAAATAAGCATATGCGCGTCTCGATGATCGTCCAACCCTACCCCGCAACTGGTAGAGCTGGGCTAATCCCAGCCGGTCGGAGCGATTTATTATTATAGTGTTCACCATCGGCATATCCAGGCCCGATTCAATGATCGTGGTGGCCAGGAGTATCTGGTATTTTTTTGCCAGAAAGTCGACCATGACTCTTTCGAGATGCCTTTCGGGCATCTGCCCATGACCGATCACGATATCTACCGTCGGCAAACGCCTCTTCAGATAACGGAATATAGCATCTATCGATTCGACCCGGTTGTGCACGAAAAAGACCTGCCCACCACGAATAAGCTCTCGCTCGATTGCTTCTGTTATAATCCTCTCGGAGAACAGGGCAACCTCGGTCACGATGGGCAATCGGTCTTTAGGGGGAGTGTTAATAATGGACATGTCTCTCGCCCCCAGCAGGGAGAGCTGAAGGGTTCTGGGGATCGGCGTGGCTGTAAGCGTCAGGGTATCAACCTGGGTTCTCAATCTCCTGATCTTCTCCTTGTGGGTGACTCCGAATCTCTGTTCTTCATCAACGATTAGCAGGCCGAGGTCTTTAAACTGTATATCCTTTTGCAGAAGCTTATGGGTTCCAATTACGATATCGACAATTCCTTTTTTCAGGCCCTCTTTGACCTGTTTTGACTCTTTGGGAGATCTGAATCTCGACAAGAGCTCCACTTTTAAGGGAGACTGTTCTAAGCGGGATCTGAAGGTATGCAGATGCTGCTGAGCCAGAATCGTGGTCGGCACCAGCACGGCCACCTGCTTGCCCGACTCGACCGCTTTGAAGGCCGCTCTGATGCCCACCTCCGTTTTGCCGTATCCGACATCGCCGCATATCAAACGATCCATCGGTACAGAACGCTCCATATCGGCCTTGATATCATCGATAGCCTTTTGCTGATCGGGAGTTTCCTCGTAGGGGAAGGAGGCCTCCAGTTCTTTCTGCCAGGCGCTATCGGGGCCGAAAGCGAATCCCGGTAGAGCTTGACGTTTGGCGTAGAGTTCAATCAACTCCCTGGCCATTTCCATGATAGCTTTCTTTGTCCTGGCCTTGGTCTTTTCCCAGGTTCCGGTGCCGAGTCGGGAGAGAGTCGGAGCGCCATCTTTGCCCGCAAATTTCTGGATCCTGGAAAACTCCTCTATGGGAACGAATACTTTGTCACCCCCAGCATAGATTATTAGCAAACAGTCGCGCTTGCGCCCATCCACGGTGATGACCTGAAGCCCCCGATATCTACCGATACCGAAATCGATATGAACCACATAATCGCCGGGCTGCAGGCTCTGGTAGCTCGACAGGGCAATTCCTTCTTTGAACCGGCGAGCCTTCTTGCGAGCCCGCAGGCGGGAAAATATTTCATGATCGGTTAAAAACCACAGTTTCGCCTGGGGAATGGCAAAACCCGACGAAATCCTCCGGCCGACCAACGGCAGGGCGATATCGTAATCCGACAGAAGCTCGCTGAGCCTTCGCTTCTGGCCCTCGCCCTCGCAATAAATAGTCGTAGAATAACCCTGCTGGCGATACTCGTTCAACTTATCGGCCAGCATTTTTATATGAGAGCCAAACGGCTCCTGGGGCCTAGTCGGTATTTCGATTTCACAGTCCGCGCTCCTGAAAAGCCCTCTAAGTCTTATATTGGCAAATCTCGAAAGCAAATGGGCCAATTTCCCATGATCAAAATAAACTTCACCCGGATCTCCAAATGGGTAGTCACCTCTGTCTTTATGCCTCAAGGCAGCTCTTTCCAACGTGCTATCGACCTCATCTTTGATGGACTCCGGATCATCGAAAATCACGATGGTATCCGACGGGAGGTAATTCACCAGGCAGCATTTGTCCTCGGTAAATAGGTGCCTGAAAAATTCCAAACCATCGAAAGTCCCGTTCGATCCCAGGGCTTGATGCAGGGCTATCGCATCGGTCTGGGGAAGATCCTCGCAAACGGTCTCCACTGCCTGCATGTCAACCTCGATTTCCCTCAAGGGCAGGATCACCGCCCGATCCCTCCGGGAAAGCGACCTCTGAGTAAGCACGGAAAACGACCTGATCGATTCGACCTGGTCGCCGAAGAATTCAACTCTGACAGGTTCAGAGCCCGTGGCCGGGAATATATCGATCAGCCCGCCGCGAACGGCGAAGTCTCCCAACTGCTCCACCATGGGACGGCGGGTAAATCCCATTTTCACCAGGCGCCCGGCCAAAAAACCGGGATCGATCGTGCTCCCAATAGATAAATCGAAGGCCAGGTCTCCAAGATACTCCCTGGATGCAGTCGGCTCCATGAGGGCTATGCCGGAAGCACAGATGATCCGACTCCTGTTTGATGATAATTCGAAGAGAGATCTCAACCGATCGCCGATATTCTCCGCATGGGGAGCCCTGATCTCATACGGCTGTATCTCCCACGAAGGGAAAAGGGAGACCTCCTCTTTTTCAAGAAAGGCGCAGAAATCATCAAAAGCCCTTTCGGATGACTCCTGATCCGGTGAAAGGAAAAAGACGCTCTTGCCCGTTATTTCGAACAGCCAGGCTGCAAGCAAGGTTCGAGAGGAACCGATCAGGCCTGAAACCGAGATAGGCTTAGAACTGTCTTTAAATCTCTCAAGAATCCGCTCAAAACCAGGGATATGATTCAGTTTTTCATAGATCTCGATCATTATATGACAAACGCCAAAAGCCCGCACCCATTCGGGCCCGGGGTATCAAAATTTCGGTTTCTACTTCGATGTGTTTTTCTTTTCATTCCTCCTTCGATGCTACGAGTATCATTCTGGGGGATTTCGCGTTATACAGATCCCCGCTGAAATCACCATAAACATCGGTCAGGACGAGACCCGATTTATTAAAAAGCTCAAGCATTTCGGTTAGCGTGTATAACCTTATGGAGTAAGTGGCTTCCTTGGCCTCTCCTGAAGGCGATATCAGCTTATTTACCAGCTCCAACCGCGATCTGAAATAATCGAAAAAGCGTTCCTCCAGCATATAAGTATTATTCTCTGTTGTCCAGCGGCGAGGAACCATATCAGCCAGGGTAAATTCCCGATTAACGACATCCATCAGGAACTGCCCGCCTGGCTTCAAGGCTCTGTAAACGCCCTGTAAAACCTTGAGATCCTCATCTTCGCAATCGAAGAATCCGAAGGCCGTAAACATATTGATTACAGCGTCAAATTCACCTTCATAAGGGATTTCCCGCATGTCTCCGTGCTTCAGATCGAGCCCGACGCTGAGGGAACCAGCCAGCTCCCCGGCCTTCCTCAAAAAGCTCTCTGAAAGATCGTAAGCTGTAACCGCAAACCCTCTTTGGGCCAGCACAATGGAGTGTCGCCCGAAGCCGCAGGCCAGATCAAGTATCCTCTGGCCGGGCTGCAGCTGCAGCATCCGAACGACCGCTAAAGCTTCCTGGGACGATTTACCCTCGTCATGGTTGTAAAGTTTAAGGTAGTCTTCGCTGAAGTATTTTCGCCACCATTCCATCGATCATTCCCGTCCGAAAAAAGCGCTTCCGATTAATTTATAAGCCAGCCGGGCCGCCGTGAAATCGGGATATATCATTCCCGGTATCGGAGCCAGTTCCACGATATCACCGCCAACAATATTCTTCGACCGGCCGACTGCCATAATAAGCTCTATCGCCTCGTCCCACAAAAGCCCCCCCGGCTCCGGCGTTCCCACGGCCGGCATCACCGACGGATCGAAGCCGTCAAGATCGAAAGTAATATAAACCTTATCTGTCAGCAGCGAAAGAATTATCGAAACTGCATCCGGATTTTTGTGGAATACTTTCGATTCGATGATTCGCCCGTCCCGGATTGCCTGCCGCTCGTTCTCCGAATCGCAAAAACTCCGCACGCCCACCGACACAAATTCGCAAATCTCGCCCACACGAGACATAACACAAGCATGCGAATGCCTGCTGCCCTGATACTCCTCTCGAAGATCGGTGTGGGCATCGATCTGTAAAACCGAGAGATCAGGAAATTTGCCCTTATGTACCTTCACCAGGGGACTCGTTATGGAATGCTCGCCGCCTAACGACAGCAAGAATTTACCATCGTCAATAACCTCCGAGGCCGCTTTTTCTATTCTGGTCATCATTGCCTCAGGGCCGCTCGATTCCGGCTCGAGTTCTCCAGCAGTGGCAATGCCAACCTGACACGGTTCCAGACGGAAATCATTATCATACGTCTCGACCTGCCGGGAAGCGGAGATTATCGCCTGGGGACCGTTGCGGGCTCCGCCGCCGTAGCTTGCGGTGGCATCATACGGTATCGGCAATATCACAGCCTTCGAGGACCCATAATCCGATAGGTCATCGCCCAGGGCCAGAAAATTCCACAGATAAGAATCAGTCATCGCAATATCAACTGCAAACGAACCAGAGTCTTGACGCTTCCTCTATTTCCTCAGCAGGGTCATACGGGCTGGCCAGTATCTTTTCAAACCCCGAGGCTCCCAGACCTTTTAAAATATCAGATGGCGGATATGTTCTGGCAACGACTTTCTGGTAGACGCGATCATACAGCTTGCCTTTTTTCACGAAAGCCTCAATGAATATATCCGCCTCAAGCTCGTCCGGATAGTAGAATCCATTGGTTATCACCGTATAATCCTTCTTTCGCCTGATATCGATATGTTCCCATCGCTCCAGACCGATCGCTGTCAGGAAATCGAATACGAAATATCCACCCTCCCTCAAATGGTGTCGGGCGTTTTTGAAAACCCTTAATAGATGTGAAAGAGAGTTCATATGATTGGCGGAATCAAATAGAAAGAGAACCATATCGAATTTTTCGCCCAAACGAACCGTCGCCACATCACCCCGGACAAACTTTACCCCGCGGCATTTCCTGCGCGCCATCCTGAGCATCTCCGATGAGGCATCGACTCCCGTAAACCTTATACCGGTGCCGGCTAACAATTTTTCAAGCTCGCCGGTGCCACAGGCGAAATCAAGAATAGTCTCCGGTTTCTCACGTCGGAGCTTGAAGAAGGCCTTCAATCGAACCGCCGCGTTTTTGGCGAACTTGTCCCAGCCCAGAAAATCGTAATAACGGGCGAAACCACCGTAGGCGTTGCGCATTCTAAGCTGCCAACCCTCCTCGTCGCTTCAGATTATCTCTCTGCACTCCATAAAAAAAACGGGCCTCTTGCCCGCCATCGAAACTCACATTCATTCGGTAATAAATATCGCCGCCGCCACGACCGTAGTCCAGCGGCCTCTCTTATCGCCGGCCGCCGACTGAGTAACGCTTCTGGTGCGGACGATTTTCCCGGAAATTTTCCAGATCTCTTTTTTCTCATCATACGACTGATCGATATCGAATTCTATGCCCAGAGTCGAGGCCAGCATGCTGGCGGCGAGATCCTCGGCGTAGTCTCCTGATATCTTTTCGTTCTGGCCGAATGCCGTGTGCTCGGACAGGTAACCATACTGTTTTCTGTCCTGCGGAATGGCCAGCCCCACGGACGCCGAGATCAAGCGGCTCGGTTCATTGGTGGAATTCCGGCACAATACGCTGTAGGCGATCTGCCCCGGTGTGAGATAGGCAAGCCCTTGAGACAGAGAAATCACTTTGCACCCGGGAGGAAAAATACTTGAGACATGAACCAGGTTATATTCGGCAATACGGGCCGAGCGCAGTGCCAGCTCGAAGCTCGCTAACTGTTCTTTATCCCGCCCCACACCCTTGGTTAAAAATAGCTTCTTAGGTACAGTCGGCATCTTCCTCTTTCTCCTTGTCCTTTCTGATTAACATTAGCGCCGCAAGATATGAAATCATCCCGAAAATTACAAGCGTGATCTCGGTAATCGGCAGAGATTTTTTCAAAAAACCGTTAAGC
>CBEWDL010000148.1:0-8101 GCA_965555375.1 uncultured bacterium | reverse complement strand
CAGCGGTTTCTTCGGCGGCGTGTTTTATGATCACTGGCTGCAGGAAAACCTGGCTTTAAATATCGCCGTTGGTGGAATGCTGGCGGATGTTGAGACAAAAACAGACATCACCGGGGTATCCACGGAAACAGCCTTTGTTGCACCGATACTGTTCGGTGTGAAATACTATTTCCCCGGATCGACACTAAACTCGTCGGTAAGACCATTGGTGAAAGTGGCTGTCGGACCATTTATCGGCCAACAGGAAAAGACGGAGGAGGGCGTTTCCGGAGTCATTGTCGAATCGAGGTCACTAACCGCATTCGGGGGTCAGGTGGGCGCCGGTGTCGACTTTATCCTGAGTCGGTATTTCATGTTGGGTGTCGCGCTCGGATACAACCTGATGGCCGATTTCGATGAACCGATCGGCGGAAGCAAAAACTACAGCGGCCCGGAGTTCAGTGTCGGATTGAGCTTTCTGTTTGGAAAAGGCACGGATTTATAATACATGGCATATTTCCGGGTGCGGCGAGATCCAACGCCTTCAATAAATTTGACGATCTATTTGTAGGGACAGAACACCGTTCTGTCCTTTTCTTTGTATACAACAATCCGTAGAGGTTGATTTCCCATACAGGCAGGCAGATCGACCTTTCTTTCCGAGCTTATCTGTCGTGTCGGATGGCCTGCCCCGACATCTCTAACCGTCAGGCGAGGCCACCTGACGGCACCAAGAATAGTGAGATTTAGATGCACTCTGCAAAGCACAGGACAAAAGCAGGGAATAATCCCGCTATGAACCTGTATAATATCCTGAGAGTGGAATCTTGGATGCCAAAAATTAGGACAGGTCTAATAATTATCGTTACATGCATTATCGCCTGTCTCATAATACTGGTCTGTGAAACAAAACAGGTTATAGATTATCGTGGCTTTCCCGAACCACCATCCAATCTTAACGGATATTTTCTTTCTGCTTCTACGTATCGGCTAGTCTGGTCGGATAATTCAGAAAATGAAACCGGCTTTGACATCCACCGCTCCCAGGGCATTATCTGGTCACGGCTTGCGACAGTGCCTGGAAATACCGAATCCTATGTTGATAGTCTTCAACAGGATAGCACAACATATTCTTATTTCGTAACGGCGTTTAACGCAAGCGGCAATTCAACAGCATCCAACATACATTCCGTAAGTGTATCTACCTTTGGATCTCCGCCAGATCGACCTCAGAATCCCTCGCCTCAAGATCAGTCAAAGATCCATAATTTGGCCACAGACCTTAGATGGGAATGTTCAGACCCGGACGGCGACCCGCTATCATACGATATTTATTTCGGTACAGATTCCAATCCATCTCTTGTGGAAGCGAACCTGCCAAGCAACACATATTCAATATCAGAGCTGCGGGCAGGGACTTCGTACAGCTGGAGGATTGTTGCCAGGGATGTATACTCGTACGAAACCTCTTCCCCCATCTGGTCCCTCATAATATCCGAACTCGTATTGCTGGGAAACTATGATACCGAAAGTTATCCTGGTGACGTTTTCGTATCGGCGGATCATGCTTATATGATCGATATTACTCCGAACCTTATTATAATAGACATTTCCGACTCCAGATCTCCCGCCTTAGCTTCGGTTTTCTCTCTCCCGGATATAGCCACCGACATATTCGTGGCCGATGCCCATGCGTACGTCGCGGATTCTCATTCTGGTTTGCTAATAATTGATATTTCCAATCCAGCTTCTCCGATATCGGAAGGGAGTTACGATGCGTCCGGTAGAGTCCAGGGGGTCTTCGTTAACGGTGACTACGCCTATGTAACGGACGACGGGCCTGAAGGTCTGTCAATATTAAATGTCGCAGACCCCGGCAATCCGTCATTAATAGGGATATGCAATACACCCGGTAATGCTTATAAGGTCTTTGTGGACGGCAGCTGCGCCTACGTGGCCGATGGTTATGAAGGATTACAAATAATAGACATTTCGAATCCCCAGACCCCCACGATCTTGGGAAGTTGCGACACGCCGGGTAATGCCATAAGAGTATTCGTAGCAGGCGATTACGCCTACGTCGCCGACTACGATCTGGGCCTTCAAATGATTAACGTCAGCAACTTATACGCTCCGACCTTAGTGCAGGGATATGAAACGCCAGGTAGGGCGATTGATATCAACGTGATAGAGAATCGCGCCTATTATAGTGATATGTTTTATGGTTTATACATATTGGATGTCAGCGATCCAACTAATCCATCCCAAATAGAACACTGTTTTATCTCCGGTTTTACTAAAGGCTTATTTACCTCGGGCAATAAGATCTATGTCACCAACAGCCATCATGGCCTGATGATATTTCAATTTAATCCCTAACCGCGATTAAATCGGGATCAAGAATTCGTGTTCCCGGAGTCTATCATGGCTTGCCATGACCATTGTTATTCTGTCAAAACCACAAGGGTTTTGATCTAATTCTCTACCTCCATTCATATGGACGTCTAAGAATATAACCATCCGGTTTCTTAACTTCATCCGGGAATCTGCTTCTCCGTATCTTCGATTCCCCTATGGTAAAATAGCCGCTTACGACTTGTTTGATTCGCTCTGAAACTCTCCTGGGCGGAAACGCGGCTACTATCCGCTTATTATCGAATTTTTCAAGTACAGCCAAGATCGATGGCACAAGGTCGCTATCGCCAGATATTAAAAAGGCAGTGTCATATTGATCATTAAAAGCGTCCATTATCAGCTCCGTTGCGATATTGACATCTGTCATCTTTTCCTCGGGCTTGTTCCAGGAAAATCCGCATTTTTTACATATCACCGCATTTGTAAGATAATGACCCTCAAATATATAAAAATCATCAAGCGTTCCCAGAGCTTCCAGAAATATCATCTGTCTTCGCCGTTTCGCTTCCATTTCTTCCTTGATCCTTACGGGCATCTTTTCGTCTCCCGACGAAATTCGGGCTGTGAAGTACTTGACCCTGATAAGTTTCTGGTCAGGTTTCAAGAGATTCTTCACCAGTTTTTGCAAATTCAGCCAGTAGTATCTTCGCCACCCTTTTGCCCTTAAACCATAGTACAGGTTGAAGCCGTCAATATATGCTATTACCCTATTTCTTTTAATTGTAAGCACTTATAAAATTCCCAAATTTTCCTTGACCTTTTTGCCGATATTATGTATTAGTATACTGAAAAATAAGTTGACCCCCCCGGAGATAGCATCTCCGGGCCGACGCCTCTCTCTGAGGGGCGTTTCTTTTTCCTTGCCCTTCCTTTATTTCCTGAAGCAAGCTAATTATGCTCCTTTCGCTCATTCCTACCCCAGCGTCACATCAAGATAAAGCATCACCACCACGCCGATCATGGTGCCGATCGTGGCTAAGCGTTCGTGCCCCTTGCGATGAGTCTCGGGCACTATCTCATCGCTGATGACATACAGCATGGCGCCGGCCGCAAAGCCCATGGCATAGGGCAGAATCGGTCCGGCGAGGCTCACCGCCCAGGCGCCGAATAAAGCCAACGGTATCTCCACCAACCCGGCCCTTATTCCGACGAGGCTCGCGTAAAAATAGGTACCCATTCCGACGCTCAGGGCGGCTACCGCTACAGCCAATCCCTCCGGGATATTCTGTATGCCGATAGCCAGCATAAGCTTTAGCGCGCTGGTAACATCCCCGCCGCCGAAACCTACACCGACTGCTAATCCCTCGGGGGCATTGTGAAGGGTTATAGCGATTATGAATAGCCAGACCCCTTTGATCCTTTTCGCTTTCGGACCCTCGAGCCCCTTGACAGCGTGCTGGTGAGGAGTGATATGATCGGCGAGATCTAAGAATATGACTCCCAGGGCCATACCAATTATCACCGGCCAAACCCCTCCGTAATCGATGCCCGGCAAGATCAGGCTGGTAAAACTGGCCGTCAACATAACGCCGGCGGCGAATCCTAAAGCGGCGTCGAGGAATTTTTCCGACGGTCTCCGCCAGACAAGCACGGCAAGAGCGCCGATCGTATTGAACAGGGTAATTATGAGCCCGCCGACCAGCCCCTGCCAGATCGGATTGGAGCCGGATATCGATAAGAATATTCTCTCTACCCAACTTGTTTCCATTATGCCTCCGGGTAGATAGGATTTATCCCGGCCATTGGTTTCCCCCCGAAAAGATCACCGCTTCGCTTTAGGCCCACCGTATAATCCTATATCCGACGGGGTGCCGTCCGGATCGGTCAGAAGCGGATTGCCCTTATCGATGAGCGGAGAATCGGCAGAAAGCAAGAAACCGTCTGAATCGGCAAATTTCGGATCGACGTTTAAGTTTCCGTTTTTCTCAGTATAGTCAGGCATATCGCCATATTCGCCGTCTTTATTGTTCCAGACGTCGTTGTAAGAAATATCGAAATTAAAGAGCGTGCCGTAATTCCAGATCCCGACACAGGGGCAGACCCACTGCTCCCTCCACCCGTTTTCGACAACGATATTGTTTGAAAATCGCCCGGTACATTCGTCCGACCAGATCGCCATGCCGCAGTTGCCGTTATGATAAACCACGTTGTTGGTGGCATCCATATAGGACGTCCCGGTGGCGATGATCCCCCAGCCGAGATTGTCAAAGACTGCGTTGTTTGCACATATCACCCTAGTATCCCCGAACGAACCTATCCCCTTCCAGTAATTGGATATCCGATTTCGCAATACGGTGGCCGTGGCATCCCAGGTGATCCCGATCCCCGCTCCGCGGCCGCCATTTATGATATTATCAGCAATATAAGCGGTGGCCCCGCGATAAAGAGCCACGCCATCCCAGGTATTGTTTTCAATTCTATTATTCAGGACGAAAAGCTCTGCCCCTTCCCTGCCCATAATACCGCCAATACCGACTACTACCGAATCAGGGCGATCGGTGTTATCGGCGATAAGGCAATCCCCCACCGTTACCCGTCCCCATTTCACCACCACCGCGGCATCGGTGGCGGCGCCGTCAGGATCGCGCACCCCGCCGGTTATCTGCAGATTGCTGATCTTTGAATCATAGCTCTGCAGAAACAACATCCCGTATCCCGCATTGGTCACAAGTATGGTGGAATCCACTCCGGCGCCGACTATCGTTAGTCCCTTCTCTTTGATAAGGAAACCTCGACTGGCGTCCACGTTCGTTTTATGCTCCTGGCAGTTGCCGCAAAGAGTCTCGGGAAATGCGTAAGGTTTTGAGATGTATCGCCCGGGGGCTATAATTATAGTATCGCCATCGACAGCTGAATCGAATGTTTTTTGAAGGTCACGGTAAGGGTCCATCGAAGTTCCCTTGCCGCGAGCACCATCGCCGATATCATCGACATGAATCACCGCAGCCAGAGCAGGACAGGAAATTAAAACAGCAATCGACAGCAATAAACTGCGCATGGTTTCGTCTCTATGAGAAATAATATCATTAAGTCAAGAACTAATATGAAATATGAAAACCTATTTTATTATGATTGGCCTTCCACGCCTGCCGAGCCGATGCAACCACCAATCCCATCTACGTTAGGTTCGCAGGCCCGATGATAGCAGCGCTTACCGGTCTCTAAAATGATCATAGCCGGAATTATCGACTTCTCGAATACTACCATCTTCGTACTGCACTCTGATCTCATTTCTTTTCGTAATCCTGCCGACGGGGAAGAAACTGCAGTCACGTGATTTTAAGGCCCCTTCGAGGGATCCAGCCGATCCCCTGGGCACCGTTCCCAGAAGAATGTAATCCTCGCCGCCATGAAGGGCCAGTTCCTCGAGATGGAGATCGTATTTTTTGCAATATTCTGAAAGCAGCTCCGTCACCGGAACCTTTGCGAATTCGATAATTGCGCCGACGCCCGATTCTTCACAGATATGTCTCAGATCCGAGGCCAATCCATCGGAAACGTCGATCAAGGAATTGGCCGCTTTCGAGGTGGCGATAATCCGGCCGGCTTTTACGTGGGGAACGGGATCAAAATGTGCAGCCAGCAATAGATCCTTTTTGTCGAACCGCCTTTTCCCAACCGCGATATCAAGGCCCGCGGCGGAGGAACCGACCGTCCCGGTCAGGAATATAATATCTCCTGCCCTGGCGCCGGATCTGTATAAGATCTCATCCTCCGGCGCTTCGCCCATCAGGGTTATGCTGATCACCAGGTTCTTCGGCGAGGATACCGTATCGCCTCCCACCAGGTTGATATCGTATTCAGCCGCCATCGATTTGATACCGTCATAAAGCCCGTCAAGAAATTCGATTTCCGATTCCCGCGGTATCGCCACCGCAACCAGAGCCTCTTTCGGATTTCCGCCCATGGCCGCTATATCTGATATATTCACAGCCAAGGACTTACGCCCGAGCAGGAACGGAGTCGTTTGATCGCATCGGAAATGGACATTCTCCACCAGCATATCGGTTGTAAGAAGAATCGCCGATCCGTCGGACGATTTCAATACCGCGCAATCATCGCCGATAGCCTTGATGACCCCTTCGGATCTTATAAGGCAACCCTCCTTGATCCGGTCGATAAAACCGAATTCGCCGAGATCGTTAATTCGCATAGATCGCTTTCTCAATTATGATAACTTTCACAAGCAACTTAATCAACGCCGAAATTAGAATGTCGCCGGGCTCGTAACTTCCGTCGTGGGCAGAACGGTTCGTATCCCTTGCCCGCTTCCGGATACTCTGCCATCTTCGATATTGGAGAAGAGATTACAGATGCTTAAAACTCATATCGTTTTTCTTGTATTTGACAATATTGTAACCCAGCAGGTAGCAATAAAGACTCGCCGGGCAGTACTCAAATATTGTATTTCCAATTTTCTTGTTTTCCTGTATTGTCTTAGTAGTAACTAATGCTGAGGGTAGGTTATGGGCATGACAGAATTGGCCCAGAGATTTAAGTTCTTCCGGGCGTTCATAATACCTATCCGACCATTTTGCCTCGACTGCCCATAGAGGTTTCATATTCTCGCCCAGCGATACAATATCTACCTCGCCCCTTTTCCATCGCGCATAGAATAAGAGGTATTCTGCGTGGAACCATTGGGAAAAGATGGCCGTTTCCACAAGCGGTCCCATTGCCGAATCATCACTGGAGACTGGACTGAACAGCGCTGCCCGCATCGATGGATTGGTGAGATATACTTTGAAGAAATTAGCACGTTTGAATCGCTTTGCAGACCGGTCTATTCTATGTACTATTCTAACAAGAAAAGCCGCCTCAAAATACTCTATATACTTTTTGATGGTATTCTTGGCAACTCCCGAGTCTTGCGAGAGCTCCTCGAGCGAAACTTCTCCAGCCGTATTAAACGCAAGACTTGTAAATAAGTAATTCAATTCTTGTATATCGTGAATCCCATAGAGTTGCGGAAGATCCCGTAGAAGAACCTTATCTATAATATCGTTCTTTATAAATCGTCCCGGATCAGACCTGATTTCCTCACTAAAAACGACTTCAGGATACCCTCCGAAATTAAGGTAATCGATAAAGTGGGAATTTAAGGAGGAAATGTTAATGGCTTCGAATTCTACATCGCGGTCTTTTTCTTCGATTCGAATGAGGTCGTCTTTTTCTAATAAGAATAAGTATTCATGAAATGTCAATGGCGGCAACAGGAAATCGGTGAAGCGCCCTGCACCGGATTCGACACTCTGTAGCTTAAGAGCCGCCGCGGCCGATCCTGAGGCGAGAAACTTCGAGTTTGGATAAGAATCCGTTAGAGATTTAAGATGCTTTTCCCACTCTTTGAGGTATTGTATTTCGTCGAAAAAAATGTAGCACAAGTCTTTCTCAACCTCGATAGATGTCGCTTTTTCATAAAACCTAATAAATTCTTCTAAAGATAATCCGTTGTAAATAGGATGGTCCACTGAGAGGTAGCAGATATTCTTTGACTGAACTCCAGCTTCTAATAAGCGGTCGATGAGATGGTGAATCATTACCGTTTTGCCAACTCTTCTGGGCCCCATCAAAACAATAGCACGCTGTATACTTATTTGCCCTACCAGTGGGGCCAATAGGTCTAAATAAGGCCTGGGCACCCATTTTTTGTAGGCGGCTGGAAGAGAATAGGGCGCTTTCCACCAGGGATTCTCTTGTTTTAACC
>CBEWDL010000147.1:0-8122 GCA_965555375.1 uncultured bacterium | reverse complement strand
ATCTACGACATCCTCGGCCGCAAGGTCGAAACGCTGGTTCAGGGAGAGCAGCCGGCAGGCTATCATCAGGCTGTATGGGATGCGACAAATTTCCCCTCCGGCGTCTATTTTGCAAGGTTGGAGGCAGCTGGATTGTTTAAAAGCGTCAGGATGGTTTTACTTAAATGATGCAAGCGTAGGTAACGAATGAAAGTATAAGCGACGGTTCAGGTCGAGAAAATATCGGGAAATTCAACAAGGAGATAGAAATGAAAAGGGTGCTAATCTGTGCTACGTTGACTCTCTTGACAGTTGTTGTTACAGCTCATGCCAACCAGAGACTTGTACTGGGAGAGTTTTTCACTAACACGTCGTGAGACGTCTGCTATTATAACAACATAGCACTCGATCAGTTGACCGAGCAGTATCAAGAGGAAATCGCTCTTATTCGATATCATACGCCGGGCGATCCTTTCTATCAATACAATCCCGAGGAAAACGCGGAGAGGATCGACTACTATGACGGAACCAGTAACTCTCATCTGTTCATTGATGGAATCGTGGATGCCGGATATTGGCACGAGCCTTGGGAAGATGATTTCCTGGCACGAATGGAGGTAGGCAGCCCGCTGGAAATTACAATTGGCGGATCATATGATTCTGAAAGCAGGTATGTCGACCTTGATATATCGGTGACCGCCACGGATGAGATAACCTGGGATGACCTCCGTCTTCAATGCGTGACCGTCGAAAACGGCATATACTGGCAGGCTCCCAATGGTCTTGAGATTCATAATCAAGTCATGAGGGATATGGTACCGGACGGCCAGGGGGAGGAATTTTCGATATCCAACGGCGAGACGGTCGAATTCGGCCGCGACTTTTTTCTTGATGACGTTTTAAATGCAGATAGTTGCGAATTTATGATCTTCGTTCAAGCCCATGGCACCAGGGATGTTCTCCAGGCCGGGAAGGTAAAACTGCCCGATCTCGATGAAACGGAAATCCGTGACGATTCCGGCAGATTACCAGTGGCTTCGAGGATCAATTCATGCTACCCCAATCCGTTTAACGCTTTCACCACCATAAGATACAGCCTGTTTGAGGAATCCGATTTAGCGATCGGCATCTACAACCTCCTCGGCCAGCGCGTGGCGACCATATTCGAGGGCACTCAAGAAGCGGGTGAGCACAGCGTTGTCTGGAACGCCTCGGCTTTCCCCTCCGGCGTCTATTTCGCCCGACTGGAGGCAAAAGGGCGGTCGGAAAGTGTGAAGATGCTGTTGTTGAGATAAAAACAGTCATAAAGCAAGAACCGACATTAATATTTCTTGAAACGTTATTGACCCGGACTCTACTGCAAAAAGCGCACCGGCCATCAATTCAAATCCCATTGATTACACTATTGCTCCGGCGCTTTGTCATTTCCCTTGCCAATTCGGGGGTGCCCTGTATATTCATGTGTGAAGACCTCGACGGAGGATGGCGTTCATGATCGTGCCAGAAAATCTGTGCATTCGGGATTCCGCAAGCCGAAGCTGTAGCTTTCTGACTGCGCTTATCATAGGTTTCTTTTTTGCAGGTCATCATCCTGTTTCGGCCCAGGACGGACCGCATGCTGTAGTAGAATCCGCCCCATGGAATTTCGGGTATCTGCTGCAGAAATCCGAGGTCAGCCATCGGTTCTATTTGCATAACGTCGGCTCGGCTCCCCTGTCGGTGTCAAAAATCAAGGCCGGCTGCTCCTGCACCACCGTTTCCAGAATAGAGCAGCCGATCGCCCCCGGTGACAGCGCGGCTATAATCGTCACATTCAAATCCGGGAGGTATCATGGCCGGGTGAAGAAGGCAACCGAGGTCCATACCGACGATCCGGAAACGCCGGTTCACCATTTACGAATCATGAGCAATGTTGTAAGACCGGGAGAACCGACCGGCGATGTCAGTGTCATGCCTCAGAAGCTGACCTGGAAAATCGACAATGGAATAATCACAGGCGATGCAGATACGCTGAGGATTGCCAACAACGGGGCTGATGTCTTAGCCGTCGCCGTCGTCCATGCTCCTGAAGAAACCGTCACCCGGATAGATTTTCCCCGGAGAGTAGCTCCCGGAGAGGCAGCCGACCTTATCCTGCATATATCGCAAGAGCCGATGCCCGCTGAATCGGGCTGGCTGTCGACTACCCTTGCTTTTGCCGGCCAGGATACAACCGTTATAACGATTTCCATTGAAATAAAGAAATGAAGTAATATCGACGGGAGGATGTGATGATGAGATTATTAGACTTGAGATTCATAGGGGCGTTAATCGCTCTGGCAATGGCTGTCTGGCTCAGTTGCGGCAAAGATGACAAGGCAACCGATCCGCAAAATCGCCCTCCGGTAATCACTTCCGTGACCGCCGATCCGGATACCTTTTATATGGGCAACTCGACAATCATCACCGTAATTGCCAGCGATCCCGACGGCGATGCCCTCAATTACAACTGGGAAGCGCACGGACAGGATCTTCTGCCCATAGGGGGCGGATCAAATACGATGGAATTCACCAATTGCTGTCCAGTCTTTGAGCCTGCTACGGCGGTGATCCTCTCAATTGTCGATGACGGCCGGGACGGGGAGGCCCGCGACAGCGTGCAGGTCTGGATTCTCCCGACGCCTTGAGAGCGATGAAAACTGTCATCACCGCAATTTTCGGCTTTCTCCTCTTTCTTCCTGCTTCTGGGCGGGCGCAAAATTGCTGCGCTCCCGCAGTTCCTCAACAGGGAGTGCTCGGCGAAATGGTTGCCCTTCCTCATATGCTGGAGATAGGCTTGCACTACGAATTACTGCGATCCGGCAAGATGTACGAGGGATCGAAGATTATAAGCGACCCGGCTAATACGAAAGCTTACTGGAAACGGGCAACGTTAACCGCAGCCTACGGCATCTTTCGCCAGCTCAGCGTCAGCGCCATAATCCCATATGCCTGGAAGAAAAAAGAACTCACGGCTGTGGGCAGCGAAAACACTACGCGCGGCATCGGCGATATCACCCTCATGCTACGTTTCAGTCCGCTGACCAGGAGCTTTGTCGATTTCAGGGAGTTGTCGCTCGGCCTGGGAGTGAAATTACCCACCGGGTCTGTCGACGAACGCAACTTTGGATTCCTCCTGCCCGAGGAACTCCAGCCGGGGACCGGATCGTGGGATTATAACGGCTCGCTCTCCTATTATCAGGGCTTCGAGCTTGTGGATTTCATTATCAGCGGAACGTACCTGCTGACCACATCGCATAACGGCTATGAGTTCGGCAACCAGTTTTCATACATTCTGGCCTCCAACTTTCACCTTGGAGACCGTCTTGATTTCTCGGCGGCTCTCTTCGGAATGTTGCGCGGAAAGGATCAGGAGAGAGGCGAAGATGTGCACTCAACCGGCAGACATCAATTGTGGTTCATGCCGGGGCTTAAAGTTCAGATCATACCCGATGTATTGGGGTTGCAGGCCTATTATGAGCACCCGCTCTACCAGCATTTCAACGGCATACAATTGGGCAGCGATTATAATATCCGCATGACCGCAGTATACATGCTTCCGCTTAAGAGATCCGCGGAGGACGATTAGTGAATCGATGTAACTTCCATGGGAGACCGGCTTTCGCGTATCCCGATCTGCCGACCTGAAGATTACGGTACCTTAACCAGAAAGATGTCGCTGTTGAAATGAACGCTCCACGAACTAATAACCGGAAGGCCAGGGGGATACAGGATGTTTAACCGGAATAAAACCAGGAGAGATTTTCTTAAAACCCTCCTTGCGGGTACGGCTTCACTGTTTCATACTTTTCCCTTTTTAAAATCCTTAAGATCGGAGATATTAACGCTGGACCCAAGAATCAGGGTGCCCAATCCATTTGTCACGCCTGAAGGGAGACCTATATTGGTATGTATTAACGGAACGGATTATGCCCGGATGCTTGCAGACGGGCTTGACGTTCTCGGCGGGCTTGACCGGCTTATCGACGATAATCAGGATATTCTAATTAAGCCAAACCTTGTATATCCGGAAGAATACCCGACGACATCGAGCGTAGACTCTATTGTGGCGACGATCGAGGCTGTCAGGGAAATCTCTTCAGGGGTAATCAGAGTGGGCGATTGCGGATCGGTCGACAATCAGGAAATCTACGAATATCTGAATCTGGAGCCTGCCGTAACCGAGGCCGGTGGGGAGTTGATAATATTCTCGGACACATATGATGTGAGAAGAGACACCTGGGATCCGGAGATTCCCGATTTTGTGGTCTTCACCGATGTTTACGATGCTCCGATTATTATAAGCCTCTGTAGTCTGAAGCGTCACAGGCTGGCGTTTCTAACCTGCGCAATCAAAAACCATGTCGGCACAGTCTCGGGTCCAAGTCGAGTAGACACCAGGGGTTACATACACTCCTTTCCCGGCGAATCGGACGAATTTCTGCAGGTAATCGCTGAAACGGCCGGCCTGATCAATACTGAACTGACTATCGTCGACGCCCGTGAGATAATGGCCATTGACGGCCCTCTCCGGGGATACGGAGGCGAAATCAGGGAAGTAAACAAAGTCGTAATCTGCGGCGATATGGTGGCGGCCGATGCGTATTGTGCTCAGATCATGGAGGAAAACGACGAAACATTCGATTCCTCGTGGGTTCAACCGACGCTGGAGCGAGCCGAGGAACTCGGCCTCGGTACTGCTGATTTGAACCAGGTTGAAATTATCGAGATCAACGAGACATCATTAGAAGAACTCGACGGCCGCGGTATGCCCGATCGGTTTGCGCTTCACCGTAACTTTCCAAATCCTTTTAATGCCCGAACAACAATCAGATATGATCTGCCCGAACCTTCTGATATAACCATCGACATTTACGATAATCTCGGTCGCAAGGTTAAAACGCTTGTCGACAAAAAACAACAAGCTGGTTATCATCAGGCGATCTGGAATGGTACTGATAGATCATCCGGTATTTACTTTTACAGGATTCAGGCGGCAGATTATATCCAGACAAGAAAGATGGTGTTGCTGAAATAAGATTCCCCTGAAGAAATAATTAAGGGGAGCCTTGCCAACTCCCCTTTTTCCTATGGCCCGATTCGACCTATGGCATCAAATGCTATTCCCCGGCAATTGCCGTCGGCGGGAGATTCGGAGGCTATCCCGCCCCGGTTTCTTATGTATATCCCCTCGCAGTCGACCGGATCGGGGGGGCAGAAAATCCTTGCCAAACCTGTTCAAAGCCTTTTAATTACTATTGGCTCCATTGAACGGGAGGACAGTGTGAAAAGGTCATACATTTTTGCTATTGCATTGGTTGTTTTTGGCTATTTGCCCGTTTTAGCCAGGATCATAAATATCCCCGATGATTACCTGACCATTCAGCAAGGCGTTGACGCCAGCATTGATGGGGATACCATTCTGGTGGCCCCTGGAACATATACTGGCAACGGAAATCGCGATATAGATTTTCATGGCAAGTCGATACTGGTCATGTCGGAATCCGGCCCCGATTCGACAATCATTGACTGCCAAGGATCATTTCCCAGCCCTCATAGAGGGTTTTATTTCCACAGGGGGGAAGATTCAAACTCGATATTGGACGGGTTTACGATTACAAACGGATTTGAGTATGGTGACGGCGGTGGAATTTATTGCCAATTTTCATCGCCGCGTATAGTTAATTGTAATCTGTTGAATAATGAAACCGACGGTTCGGCAGGTGGTTTTTATTGCTGGGGTAATGGATCTTCGCCGATATTGGAAAACTGTGTATTTTATCAAAACAGTACAGGAGGTTACGGCGGCGGCCTGGTGTGCGAAAATTCTCATTTAAAACTGACAGGCTGTTCATTTAACTCTAATTCGGCCTATCATCGTGGAGGAGCCATTTATTTAATTGAAACATCGGCCCTGATCGAGGATTGCCAGGTTACAGGGAATTCAGCTATAGAGGGGGGCGGCATATTCCTCGCTGTGAGTGATTCGACTGTTTTGAGGAATTGTATTATACAGGAAAATTATTCGGAGTTCGGCGGCAGCAGTTTAAATTGCCAGCATTCATTATTGAATATGATCGGCTGTCAGATATCCGTTAACTCATCAGACCTAGGTGACGCGATGTCATTCGATTCACATTCGAATCCTGTATTGATCGATTGCGCCATTTTCGACAATACGGGTTATGGCCTTGCGGTAGGGGATAGCTCGTCTTCGATTATGTATGGCTGCCACATTTATGACAATGAAGCGGGAGGAATCAGATTTATAGCTTCCAATTCGTTAATGGCTAACTGCATCGTTAACGATAATGCTTCTCTCGAAGGCGCTGAAATCACCAGTTACTCCTCGAATCTTATGATTATTAACAGCGCTTTATTATCGACAAATCCCCAGGGCTGGCAAAACGAGGGAGACGCGTTAAGTTGTTTTGGGAATACCGAAGCGGTCGCTATTAACAGTATTCTGTGGGCGAATCATGTTCCCGATGAGTACGATTATATTTTTATTGATAGCGTCTCATCAATAGCAATATCTTATTCCAACATCCAGGGCGGCTGGGGTGGCGAAGGGAATATCGATGTCGATCCCCTCTTCCGAGATCCTAATAATGGCGATTTCCATCTCATGTCGATCGCCTGCGGCGATACTCTTGATTCTCCCTGCATCGACGCCGGCCATCCCGATATCCTCGACAGCCTTCTGGATTGCTCATGGGGTCTAGGAACCATCAGAAGCGATATGGGAGCTTATGGCGGTGGCGATTCGGTCACGGTGGGCATCGATTATGAAGAAATACCCATGCCGGATGAGTTTTTCGTGTCCCAAAACTACCCCAACCCGTTCAACGCGATTACGGTTATCCGCTACAACCTGCCGGAACCTTCGAATGTCGCTGTTGAAATCTTCGATATCCTCGGCCGTAGGGTTGAAACGCTAATCCAGACAGAGCAGCCGGCAGGTCACCACCAGGTTACCTGGGATGCCAAAGGTCTCACATCTGGAATGTATTTCTGCAGGATTCAAGCAGGGGATTATGCTGAGACGAAAAAGATGGTGCTGTTAAAATAAGGAGAGTATATGATGAGATATATAGCTATAATTCTATTAGCCCCAATATTAATTGTCTTTCCAGATGATGCAAATTCCCAAGTTGATTGGTGGCCGATGTTTCATCATGACCTAAACCATACCGGCTACTCGACCTCAATAGCGCCGAACACAAATCAGGTAAGCTGGAGCTACAGGACAGGGCATGGTATGAATTCTTCTCCGGCTGTTGCTGACGGTAAAGTCTATGTGGGATCATGGGATGATAATGTCTACTGTCTGGACGCATTAAACGGAGATTCCATCTGGAGCTACACAACAGGTGGTAATGTGAGTTCTTCTCCCGCTGTTGATGATGGCAAGGTCTATGTGGGATCATATGATGAAAAGGTCTACTGTCTTGACGCTTCAAACGGAGATTTTATCTGGAGCTATACAACAGGCGGTTGGGTCAGCTCTTCTCCGGCAGTTGCTGACGGCAAGGTCTACGTGGGATCATATGATGAAAAGGTCTACTGTCTGGACGCTTCAAGCGGAGATTCCATCTGGAGCTATACAACGGGTGACGATGTATTTTCTTCTCCTGCTGTTGTTGGTGGCAAAGTCTATGTGGGATCGGATGATAACAATGTCTACTGTCTGGACGCCATAAACGGAGATTTCATCTGGAGTTATGCAACAGGCTATAGTGTGTGGTCTTCTCCGGCTGTTGCTAACGGTAAGGTCTATGTGGGATCAACGGATGGCAATGTTCTCTGTTTCGGACTGCAAACCGACATCCTTACCCAATCCGATGGATTTCTTCCCCTGAAACCAACTCTATACCAGAACTACCCCGACCCCTTCAACTCCTCCACTGTCATACATTACCGGATACCGGTGACATCTGATGTAAGAATGGAAATCTTCGATATCCTCGGCCGTAGGGTTGAGACAATCGCCAATAACAAACAGTCGGCGGGTTATCATCAGGCCGTCTGGAATGCTATCGATAGATCGTCCGGCATGTATTTCTACAGGATACAGGCGGGGGATTACACCGGGACGAAAAAGATGCTGCTGTTAAAATAGAGA
>CBEWDL010000146.1:0-8168 GCA_965555375.1 uncultured bacterium | reverse complement strand
CTTCCGTAGGATTTCTGTTGCCCTTAGCGGTAGGTATTGCCGCCGTCGGTTCGGCCCTCGGTCTCGGCAGGGCCGTCGCGGCCGCCATGGAAGCAATGGGACGTCAACCTGAAGCCGCCGTTAAGATACAGACCGGTATGATAATCGGCGCTGCGTTTATCGAAGCGTTGACGATTTATGCCCTGGTGGCCGTGATTC
Source organism: uncultured bacterium (assembly GCA_965555375.1). Taxonomy (GTDB): domain Bacteria; phylum Zixibacteria; class MSB-5A5; order UBA10806; family UBA10806; genus CBDVBL01. The sequence goes on along the minus strand of CBEWDL010000146.1, from coordinate 7,970 downwards.
TTATAAAGCCATAATGAGTAGCAAGTAGGAAGAAATGGGAGAGATTGCCCATTCGCTGGATTTAGACTGGGGTTTAATCGTTACCCAGATCATAGGTTTCCTTCTGGCTGTTTGGATACTCAAAGCTTTCGCATGGAAACCGCTTTTGAAGATGCTTGATGATCGCAAGCTGAAGATCGTTGGCGACATAAATGAAGCGGAAAATATTAAGACCGACGCGAACAAAGTCCTGGATGAGTACCAATCGAAGCTTCGAGATATAGAAACCGAAGCGCGGTCGAAGATACAGGAGGCCGTCTCCGATGGAAACCGAATAGCATCCGAGATCAGGGAGCAAGCCAGGGAGGAGTCCAGGCAGATATTGGCGAAATCGCGCGAAGAGCTTGCCAGGGATGTCGCCAAGGCAAGGGTTCAACTTCGCGACGATATGGCAGATATGGCGATCAGGGCGGCTGAGAAGATCATCTCGGCCGAACTTGATGATTCCGAACAGAGAAGGCTCCTCGATGATTTCTTGAGGGAGGTCGACCGGGCTGAATGAGGGAAACAAACGTAGCCAGGCGCTATGCGCAGGCTCTCTTCAACGTTGCCCTTTCCAGGGGAACTATCGACATTATTGGGTCCGAGCTGTTTCAACTTAAGTCTTTCAGCGATAAAGATAAGCGACTGATAACCTTCCTCGAAGCTCCCCAAGTGTTGACGGAGCATAAGGTCGCCATGGTGAAGACCCTTTTCACCACACGTTTAGCCCCGACTCTGCTTTCTTTCGTTCTGCTTCTGATTGAAAAAGCGAGAATAAACCTCTTAACCGAGATCGCCCGGGAGTTTGAGAAGCTTCTGGAGGAGCACAAGGGACTCATCAAGGCGCGAGTTACAACAGCAGTTGATATCGATAGCGATTACAAAAGGCGACTTGTGGATAAGCTTGAAGATATCACCGGCAAGAAGATCGAGCTTGTGCACAGGATAAACAAAAACATTATCGGTGGGATAATTGTTCAACTCAATTATAGGGTCATCGATCGCTCCGTTCGTTTTCAGCTAAGCTCCTTAAAGCATGATTTGATGGCGTTGAAGGTTTACTAAAAGGAGATTATATATGGCGTTTCGACCCGAAGAAGTGAGCACCATTCTTCAAAAAGAAATAGAAAAATACGAAACCAAGCTCGAGATGGAATCGGTGGGGACCATTCTGCAGGTGGGGGACGGTATCGCCCGGATATGGGGATTGGAGGATGCGATGCAATCGGAGCTTCTGAAATTCCCCAATGATATTATCGGGCTGGTTTTGAACCTGGAAGAGGATTCGGTTTCCGCCGCCATTTTCGGCGAGGATACTCAGATAAAAGAAGGGGATACAGTTAAAAAAACCGGCGCCGTGGCCCGGGTTCCAGTTGGCGAGGCTCTGGTGGGTAGGGTCGTAAATTCTCTGGGGCAGCCTCTCGACGGCAAAGGCCCGATTGTCACCGACCAATACCGGCCCATCGAGGGCAAGGCTCCCAATGTCATCAGCAGGCAGCCGGTTAAAGAGCCCGTGCAGACGGGGTTGAAAGCGGTTGATTCCATGATTCCGATCGGTCGTGGCCAGCGTGAGTTGATAATCGGTGACCGGCAAACCGGGAAAACCGCACTGGCTCTCGATGCCATCATCAACCAGCGCGACTCTGATATTTTCTGTATTTATGTGGCCATCGGGCAGAAATTATCAACCGTTGCGCAGGTGGTAGAGACATTCAAAAAACATGGCGCCATGGAATATACAACCGTGGTCGTGGCCGGCGCAGACGATCCGGCGCCGCTACAGTATATCGCGCCTTATGCAGGATGCGCCATGGGGGAGGAATTCCTCTATACCGGCCGGCACTCACTCTGCATTTATGATGACCTATCCAAGCATGCCCAGGCGTACAGACAGCTTTCGCTTCTGGTGCGACGTCCTCCGGGCCGGGAGGCCTATCCCGGCGATGTTTTCTATCTGCACTCGCGCTTACTGGAGCGAGCCGCCAAACTCTCCGACGAGAAGGGCGGTGGATCTCTAACCGCTTTGCCGATCATCGAAACCCAGGCGGGCGACGTTGCGGCTTATATTCCGACTAACGTTATATCGATCACAGATGGCCAGATTTATCTTGAATCAGATCTGTTCTATTCGGGCGTCAGGCCAGCAATCAATGTCGGTATCTCGGTATCTCGTGTGGGCGGAAACGCCCAGGTCAAGGCTATGAGGAAAGTAGCCGGTCGCTTGAGATTAGATTTAGCGCAATACCGGGAGCTGGCTGCATTCGCTCAGTTTGGTTCCGATCTTGACGAAACCACGCAGAGGCAACTCACCCGGGGAGAGAGGACGGTCGAGATCCTGAAACAAAACCAGTACGTCCCCATGCCTCTGGAGAGGCAGGTAGCTATCATCTGGGTTGCGGTTAACGGTTACCTCGATGATCTCCCGAACGAATCGTGCAGGAAATTCGAAGGAGAGTTTTTTGAATATTTACTGCAAAACTATCCGGATATCCTCCACGACATATCCTCGAAGAAGGATCTGGATGAAAATACTGAAAACAAGCTGAAAGAGGCGGTGCTGAAATTCAAGGGGGAATTCAAATCTCGACTCTAATTGCAGATTAGCATAGATAGACAGGATTGAGTAATGCCATCTCTTCGAGATATAAGGCGACGAATCAGATCGGTTCAGAACACCCAGCAGATTACCAAGGCCATGGAAATGGTCTCCGCGGCCAAGCTCCGCCGCGCACAGGCCAGGGTGGAGACCGCCAGGCCGTATGGATTGAAACTGCAGCAGATGCTGGAATCGCTGGCCGAAGCGGCATCCGGGCTGCATCACCCGCTTTTCGAGGAACGAGAAGTGAAAAAGAGACTGCTGGTGCTTTTTACGTCGGATAGAGGGCTGTGTGGCTCTTATAACAGCAATATCATAAGGACTGTAATGCGTTATCTTAAGGAGTCTCCGGCTGAATCGGTTAAGCTCGGCATTGTCGGCAGAAAGGCCTATGATTACTTCACAAAACGACCTTACCCGATCTCTTTTTCGATTACAGATCTGGGTGCCAGGGTGGATCTGGTTCGGATACGTCGGCTGGCAACGCAGATCACCGATATGTTTCAGGCGGCAGAGGTTGACGAGGTCAGGCTGCTTTATACTCGTTTTGTCTCCACGGTCAGCTATAGGATTACTCTGGAAAGGTTCTTACCGGTCGAGAAACCTGAATCGGCTACGGCGGGGATGCCTTCCGATTATATCTTCGAACCGGATGCCGATACGATTTTTTCAAATCTCGTCCCCAGCTACTGTGTAACGAAGATTTTGCAGGCCATGCTTGAATCTTTTGCATCGGAGCACGGTTCCCGGATGATATCAATGGGGAATGCAACCAGGAACGCCGGAGAGATGATCGACCACCTGACTCTGGTCAGAAACAAGGCACGTCAGGCTTCCATAACCAAAGAACTGCTCGACATAGTAGGCGGCGTGGAGGCCCTGAAATAGAGGACTATTGAGGATACTCGATTCAGCTCAATGAATACATGGGCGCAGGATCTTGGATAGAAAGGCAATTTGAGATAGAGGTTAAAATATGGCAGATAAAAATTATGGAAAAGTCGTTCAGGTAATCGGGCCCACGGTCGATTGTGAATTTCCAGCGGACCGCCTACCGAACATTTACAACGCCATAAAGGTAGTGGACAAAGAAAAAGATATAAATCTGACCGCCGAGGTCGCCATGCATATCGGCGATAATGTTGTTCGCTGCATTGGGCTTTCTTCCACCGATGGCCTGGTGCGTGGAATGCCGGCTCTCGATACCGGCGCCCCCATATCGGTGCCGGTGGGCGAGGCTACCCTCGGCCGGGTGTTCAACCTTCTTGGCGACCCGATAGATGAGCGCGGGGATGTGAATACCGATCGGAGATATCCGATCCATCGTCCGGCTCCCGAACTATCGGATCAGGAGACAAAGTCGGAGATATTCGAGACGGGTATCAAGGTCGTCGATCTTCTCGAACCTTATCCCAAGGGCGGCAAGGTCGGTCTGTTCGGCGGCGCCGGTGTCGGCAAAACGGTGATTATAATGGAGCTTATCCGCAATATCGCCACCGAGCATGGCGGATATTCTGTATTCTGCGGAGTTGGCGAGAGAACGCGCGAGGGTAACGACCTCTGGCTGGAGATGAATCAGTCCGGCGTCATTTCCAAAACCTGTATGGTCTTCGGCCAGATGAACGAGCCGCCCGGCGCCCGTCTGCGGGTGGGGCTTTCAGGTTTGAGTATGGCAGAATATTTCCGCGATGAGGCCGGGCAGGATGTGCTTTTGTTCATCGACAATATTTTCCGGTTCGTTCAGGCCGGTTCCGAGGTATCGGCGCTTCTGGGTAGGATGCCTTCGGCAGTGGGCTATCAACCGACGCTGGGCACCGAGATGGGCGCTCTGCAGGAGAGGATCACATCCACTAAGAGAGGCTCGATAACCTCGGTGCAGGCGATCTACGTTCCGGCGGATGATTTAACCGATCCCGCCCCCGCTACGACCTTCAGCCACCTCGATGCTACCACGGTGCTTTCGAGACAGATCGTTGAATTGGGCATCTATCCGGCGGTTGATCCGCTGATGTCCACCAGCAGAATATTGGACCCCGCCGTGGTCGGGCAGAAACATTACGATATCGCCCGAAGTGTCCAGAGAGTTCTGCAGAGATATAAAGATCTTCAGGATATTATCGCCATCCTGGGTATAGATGAGCTTTCCGAGGAGGATAAGCTTATAGTTGCCAGGGCCAGGAGAATTCAGCGTTTCCTTTCGCAGCCGTTTTTCGTGGCCGAGACCTTTACGGGAACGGCCGGCCAGTATGTGAGGCTGGAGGATACTATTCGCGGGTTTAAAGAGATTCTGGAGGGCGAGCACGACGAATTGCCCGAGCAGGCCTTTTATATGGTCGGGGGCATCGAGATGGTGGTGGAAAAAGCCGAACAGTTGAAAGCTGGAGCGTAAGAATTGTTCAAGCTCTCAGTCGTCACTCCTGAAAAGGTTGTCTTCGAGCAGGACGTGCGTTCCATCGTGGCGTCTGGCAGCGAGGGCTACCTTGGCGTTCTGACCGACCATGCGCCGCTTATCACCGCATTGATTCCCGGCAAATTGACCGTTACCGATAACGCCGGCAGCGAGGTCGATTATTGTGTCTCGGGAGGGTTTCTGGAGGTCTCCGGCAATGTCGCCACGGTGCTGGCCGATGCCATAGAAGCTTCTGACATAATAGATGTCGAGCGGGCCAAGCGGGCGGAGCAAAGGGCCAGGGAGAGATTGTCTCATCGATCCGATTCTGATATTGACGAAATTCGCGCCGAGGCTGCTCTGGCCCGGGCGCTGAACAGACAGAGAATGGCCCGAGAATAATCGCTACGATAGATTTAATAAGATAAATCTGTGCCGGAGACGGCGCAGATTTCCCAATTTGCGATATATTTTATCGACGATTCAGTTCTTGGCCCAGAGACCGATCTGGTTCCCTTCCAGATCGGCGAGAAGAGCGAAATAGCCGATTTCAGGCGAGATCTGGGTTTTGCCTTTGATAGTCTCACAGCCCAGTTCCTCGGCTTTCTTGATTGTGGCCTCGATATCCTCTACGTCGATATAGAACAGGATCCCCGGCTTATCGGCGATGGCATACCCTTTTGAGAATCCGCCGCTTAACCCTTCCGGCGCTTTGAAGATGAGATAATCCATTTCCTTCATGTAATCGAATTGCCAGTTGAAAATATCGCCGTAATACTTCCGGGCTTTATCAAAGTCGTTGGATGGAATTTCTATGTGACAGATGCTGTTCATAAGCTCTCCTTTTCTTTAACGGTTAGCAGTCTACGGGCAGCCGAAAAAAAGAATATAGAATAAGTTTGTCAATGCCAATAATCCATTTTTCAAATAAGAAAGTCTGCGGATCTACCCTCTCCCGGTAAAGAATAGACCGGCCTTTCCTGCTCTTTTTATAAGATAGAAGCTTCCGAAAAATTTACTTGTCTTGATAAAGATTTTGATATTATATGGGATCCGGGGCAACGCCCCGAAAGAAAAAGTCGCTGCGTCCTCAAAACATTCTCAAGGAGGATTGGTGAAAATTGTCTGCTATATGGAAGGTAGCAATCACTAAGTTCGTGTTTGTGATTAGAAAAAGAAGTAAAATCGCCCTTTGCTTTCGAGGGGTCTGACCAGGCAAGATAAGGAGACATTGATGGCTGACAAGGTCGCTGCTTTCATGAAACATGTAATCGCCAAGAATCCCGGCGAGAATGAATTCCATCAAGCAGTCCAGGAAGTGGTTGAATCTCTGATGCCGGTTCTCGATAAGCACCCTAAGTATTCCGAGGCCAGGATCCTCGAACGTATAGTGGAGCCGGAGAGGATTATAATGTTCCGGGTGCCGTGGCTGGATGATCAGGGCAACGTGCAGATCAACAGGGGATTCCGGGTGGAATATAACAGCGCTATTGGGCCCTATAAAGGGGGATTACGCTTCCATCCCACCGTCAACTTAGGGATCCTGAAGTTCCTGGGTTTCGAACAGGTTTTCAAAAACGCTCTTACCACGCTGCCCATGGGCGGGGGCAAGGGTGGCTCCGATTTCAATCCCAAAGGTAAATCCGACAATGAGGTCATGAAGTTCTGCCAGAGTTTCATGAATGAGCTTTTCCGCCACCTGGGTCCAAACACCGACGTTCCGGCCGGCGATATCGGCGTTGGAGGTCGCGAGATCGGCTTTCTATTCGGGCAATATAAGAAACTTCGCAACGCCTTCGAAGGTGTCCTTACAGGTAAAGGGTTGAACTGGGGAGGCAGTCTGATCCGTCCCGAAGCCACCGGTTACGGCTGCGTTTATTTCGCCGAGGAGATGCTCAAAACCCGGGGTGAATCATTCGAGGGTAAAACAGTATCGGTTTCGGGGTCTGGAAATGTCGCTCAGTATGCCTGCGAAAAGGTCAATCAGCTCGGCGGCAAGGTAATCACCCTTTCCGATTCCAGCGGTTATATCGTGGATAAGGACGGTATCAAGGGCGAGAAGTGGGATTTCGTAATGGAGCTTAAGAACGTTCGTCGGGGCCGCATACGCGAGTACGCCGAAAAGTTCAAATGCGAATACCATGAGGGCAGAGGGATCTGGAATGTGCCGGTCGATGTCGCTCTGCCGTGCGCCACGCAGAACGAGGTTGATGAAAACGATGCCAAGACCCTTGTTAAGAGCGGATGCGTGGCAGTATCCGAGGGCGCTAATATGCCGTCTACACCGGAAGCTGTTAAGGTCTTTCTGGATAACGGTATTCTCTATGGCCTCGGCAAGGCGGCTAATGCCGGCGGCGTAGCCACGTCCGGTCTGGAGATGTCTCAAAACAGCGTGCGTATAAGCTGGACGAGGGAAGAAGTCGACGAAAAGCTGCACGGGATCATGCGCAGCATACACAAAATCTGTGTAGAGACGGCCAAGGAATACGATACTCCCGGAAACTACGTCAACGGGGCCAATATCGCAGGATTCCTCAAGGTTGCCGATGCCATGCTCGACCAGGGTATCGTCTGATCTCAGGATGGGATGGCAATTGGTGTACTATTAGTGATGATTGGGCTTTGATTGAATGCTGTTTTAGGTGATAGGATGAGATAGGCGGGTCTTATGGCCCGCCTTTTGATTTCACAATTCAGAAGTGAAGCAAATAACCGGTATCAGGACGGCAGGGGCCTCAACCGGTTTTTTTCGTCCTGATTTATGCAGGCTCTCATCCTATTATTGTCTGGACATCGAGCCTGAAATTGCGTAAATGATAAAGTTGCCGGAAATGCTCGATCTGAACTATTGATTGATTCCGGTCGTATCATTTTAACAGAGGAAGATTTGCTGAAAATCGATTGAACAAAATCAATGAATAAGGAGGATGAAGTTGATCAGGAAATTTGTCGTTACAGTTATGT
>CBEWDL010000145.1:0-8234 GCA_965555375.1 uncultured bacterium | reverse complement strand
AGAAAACATAAGCCGCCAATTCGGCATTAATACCTTTTGAGAGGGTATCCAGAGACTGTTGAGTCGATTCTTTCATCCGTCGCTCCCTTGCGTTTTAGAGCTAATCTATCTTTCACCGAACGACAAGATAAACCCGATTTAGAGCTTTGTCAACTCCACGGATGCCGGTATTAAATCGTAATAAAAGTGCTTGCCATCAAAGGCGAACTTTATTAACTAATTGGCTCATAAAAGTGTCAGGAAAGCTGAAACGAGAAAATGAATGATTGATCCGAAAGGAGATCCGGATAGATAATCATGGAAAGACCGACAATAATCAGGGTGTTCAATAACTGGATAAGCTACATAGGGGCTATCATAGCCTCAGTCACGGGTCTTCTGATACTTTTTTTACTGGGGTTAAATATATTTGCGGGTATTGATAATCCGTATATCGGGATATATGTCTACATGGTACTGCCGCCCATATTTATTGTTGGGCTGGTTATTATCCCGATCGGAATGTTTCGTAGCTGGCGTCGATGGCAGAAAAGCGGAGAACTACCATATAAGAGATGGCCCTATATTGACTTCAACAAACGCAGCCATCGACACGCCACCTTCTTTTTCGTTTTCGTCACGGCTATTTTTGCGTTGGTTGGTGCGATTGTCACCTACCAGGCATACCATTATACCGAATCGGTTGATTTCTGCGGGAAGCTGTGCCATTCGGTCATGGCCCCGGAGTATATCGCCCATCAAGGCTCTCCCCACGCCAGGGTGGCCTGTACTGCCTGCCATGTCGGCACGGGAGCGGGGTGGTACACCAAATCGAAGTTATCGGGAGCTTACCAGGTCTATGCGGTCACAGCCAACATTTATCCCCGGCCGATTCCGACCCCCATTGAGAACCTGCGGCCTGCTCAGGAGACGTGCGAGCAATGCCACTGGCCCGAGCAGTTTTTCGGCGCCCAGCAGAAACAGCTTAACCATTATATTTATGACGATGAGAATACTCACTGGCCCATAAACCTGCTCATCAAGACCGGCGGCGGCGATCCCAAAACCGGGCAGACCTCCGGGATTCACTGGCATATGAATATCGGGGTCAAGGTGGAGTATATCGCCCGCGACGAAAGGCGGCAGGATATTCCCTGGGTCAGGATCATCGACCAGGAGACCGGCCGGATTACGGTATACCAGGACGAAACGGATCCTCTGACGCCCGAGGAGATTGACGCAGCATCACCGAGGATAATGGACTGTATGGATTGCCACAACCGGCCCAGCCACATTTTCTATTCTCCGGATCACGCCATCGACAAGGCGATCCTGACCGGCCAGATCAACTCAACCATTCCTGAAGTCAAAAGGATTGCCGTCGAGGCTTTATCCAGGGAATATTCGAGTAAAGAGGAGGCCATAACCGGCATTGCCAATTATATCACCGATTATTACAGAATCAAGTATCCTGAATTCTATGGAGATAATCGGGTGACGATAGATGCATCCATAGTATCAACGCAGGAAGCTTTCTCCAAAAATATCTTCCCGGAAATGAAGGCCAACTGGTCTCACTATCTGGATAATATCGGTCACTTTTACGATAAGGGCTGTATGCGCTGTCATCTGGGCAACCACAAGAGCGAGGATGGAATAACGATCACTCACGATTGCAGAGCCTGCCATATAATCATGTCCCAGGGAGCCGGCGAGTCATTTGAGGTTTCCGTCTCGCAGGAGGGTTTAGAATTCAAGCACCCCATCGATATAGACGGCGCCTGGCAGGAGATCGGTTGTTACGAATGTCACAGCGGCACCCAGCCGTGATAACCGTTGCAGCTATACTTTTTGCGCCTTTTCCTCGGCCCCTAAGAGGAATCGCTGGAAGCCTTGAAAAAGGCCCGGGAATATCATTACAAGAAGGAAAATGAACAGGCGATGCTGATCGCCGATTGGTCGGTCGGTCATGCCTACAGAATGGTCGGCCAATCAGATTCCGCTTCAGCCTGGATGAACAAGGTTTATGACTGGGCCATGAGGAGATATGATCAGGAATCTTCGCCCGAAAATGCAGAATGGGTTGGCTTCTCGAATCGCGAGTTGGGAGAATTAGCGCTGGTCAGAGGCCATCGCAAGACAGCATTGGAGAATTTTACGAACGCGAAAAAATATCTGGCGGAAGCAGGGATGCCTGATTGGGATGCAAAGGGGTTTGAGGAGCTAAGCGATAGATTAGACAGGCTATCCATAGAAAAGTGATGCTGTTTATATACCGGTTATCACCAAAGCTGATTCAACGGTGCGATAGCGATATATTATAATATACTATTGTCAATATATAATGTTCCCCGGCTCCCAGGAGCCGGCGAATTTGTATCAGAACTTAAAGCAGCAGACTATCGCTATCCGAATCAGTTTTATCCTCGATCTCGCCAATTTCATCATCGGACAACACCCTCGGCTCAATCCCCTCGGCTTTGTTGAGGTCATCGATTTTTCTAACCTGCCGGTCGAGCATCCTCTTGCGGGTACCGAGCATGTCGTCGAATGCCGACCTGGCGCTGTCTATCCTGCCGCCCACCGTTTTCATAGAATCGATAAACCTTTCCCACTGTTTCGAAAAGCCGCCCAGCAATGCCTGTATCTCCCTTGATGATTGCCTGAGATTGAAATTGTCAATGGCTTGCCTGATCAGGGCCAGCATAGCGTATAGCGTTAGCGGCGAACATAATATAACTTTTTGTCTTAATGCATCATCCAGTATCGATGAGTCTGATTCCTGTATAAAGGCATAGATCCGCTCATTGGGGATGAAAACCAGGACATAATCGACAGTATTATCATCGGGGTTTATATAATCGCGCCCCGTTACTTCCTTGATCCTTTCTTTAACCGAGCTTAAAAATAGCTTCTGGGCTTGCTGCTTTTCCAAATCGCTGTCAGCATCGATATAGGCACGATACTTTTCATAGGGAAATTTGACGTCCATGTTGACCTTGAGATTGTTGGGTAGAAGAAAAGTGAAATCCGGTCTCGATTTGCCGCCCTCAACGGGTTTTTGTTTTACATAATTGATATTTTCCTGCAGGCCGACTATGCGTAGGATATCCTCGGCCATCCGCTCGCCCCACTGGCCCCTGACCTGCGTCGACGATAAGGCCCGGTTCAACGATTCGGTGGTCAGCCTCAAATCCTCGCTCTGCTTTGCGATCTGCTCGATGGATTTGGATACCTGGCCGTATTTCTCGGGCACGGCCTGGTTGATATCGGTCATCAGCTTCTGAACCTTCTCCAGCCTCTCTTGCATGTCCCTGGAGATATTCTCCAGCGATTGATCTATGAGCTTCTTTTTGGATTCTAAATCGGCGGCGCCTTCGGAGGTTTTCGATTCCAAAAGCTCCTTCGAGACCTTCAGGATCTCCTCGATAGATTGTTTCGACAGATCATATGAAGCCGCCTTGAAGGCTTTCTCCATCTCCTCCTTGACCCGTAAAGCCTCGGACCCGGTTTTCTTCTTAAGGAGCTGGCCGATAACAAAGACAACAACAGCTCCAAAAACAACGCCCAACATGAATACCAATATCGATGACAAAAAATCCCCCGGAACAATCTAACGAAAACTGATAATATCTAATCTATTATTATCAGCCCCAAAAGTTCCTCGTATCGTATCAAATTCCGATAATCTCATTGATTTTATTCTGTATCTCATCTTTCGAGGCGACGCCAACGTTTATGAAATAAGGCCTGGTAACATTGAAAAGCCGTTCGTAGAAACGCCGTCGCGCATCGATCCGGTCAGATCCTCCGGCCAGAAGGTGAGGGTTGAAAAACGGCTCCGATCTCAGGGCACCCGATTGAGAAAGCCCCTCCTGGCAAAATCGCACTGCCTCCTCAACGGATGCTTCCTTCACCGCCGGGCTGATCGGATCGTTTTTGAAAAGCAGGATCCATTCCAGATCGGTTCGTTTGGCATGTTTTTCAGACCCTCCGATCCAGTATGGATCGAGCATCGCCCTTGAAACAGGGGAAGCCTCATAACAGAAGGGTGATCCGCGATCGAGCCGACAGTTATCGAGTTTCTGGCAGGGGCCGTTTACACACTCGTCACGATTAGTAATAACATTTTCGCATCTGGATTTATCGAACAGAGGCGCAAAATCCGGATATTTTTCCACGAAATTGGTCTGCATATAGAATTTTCGCTCGGGTACATCGGCGACGGCAGTATTATTGATCCTCACAAATACAACGTCATCTGTGATGATTTTGCTTTTCGGATGGCGCAATAAATTGGCGAAGAAAGTGGCCTTGCCGGTGCCTTTGGGGGCGATCATTACAAGACCTCTACCGTCGAAATCGAGGGCCAGGCCGCGCACCGAATATGTATCGGAGAGCCTCGATGCGATATCATCCGCCATGCCCAGGGCCAGGGATCTCAACTGGCCATAATATGCCGATTTAAAGAATATGGCCGTGCGCGACTCGCTGTTATAATATGCCCGGGGCTCCCGGCCGGGAATCCAGCCCACGGCATAGATTATTCCGTGAGGTTCCAGATCGGTCTCAAGTTGAGCCGGGTACCAGTTCTCGACCCAGAAATCATAGAGATGCGAGAGATTGGTCCTCAGTTGTATTATCACGCCCTGAATGTTGGCGTTCCACTCGTAGTATCCCTGGTGAGTTAGATGCGCCTCCGCCTCCGCCACGAGAGCATCGCGTAGTTCCGGGCCGACATGCGTCTCGGTCTCGACGAATCCTTTTCTGACCGTAACGGTATTATCGAGCGATATAGCCTTGGCGACCCTCGTCGGCTCCAGTTTGGCCAGAGCGGCGGCGATACGATCCATGGCCTCTTCTATCATCTTCATCGAGGTCGCATACGAAAGCCGGATATACCCCTCGCTCCCGAACGATTCACCCGGGACGACAGCCACATGGGCGTGCTTTAAGAGATAATAAGCCATTCCATACGAGTTGCGGATCTGCATCCCCTCGTATTCCTTCTTAAAATACGATGATATATTGGGGAAGAGATAAAAGGCGCCGCGCGGCTGATAGCATGATACCCCGGGGATACCGCGGAGCCTGTCGATCATATAGTTGCGCCTTATCTGGAATTCGCTTCGCATGCGGCTGATCTCATGCTGGGGCCCGGAAAGCGCCTCCAGGGCGGCCTTCTGGGAAACCGACGAAGCATTGGAGGTGTTATGCGACTGCACCTTCGACATGGCCATGATGTATTCTTTGGGACCGGCGGCATAGCCGATGCGCCATCCGGTCATGGAGTAAGCCTTGGACACCCCGTTGACTATCACGGATTGTTCTTTGATCTTCTTGCCCAGCGAGGCAAAAGACACAAAATCAAAACCATCATAAACAAGCTTCTCATAGACTTCATCAGCTATGACAAATATCCCCTCATCCGCAACGACCTCGGCCAGCTTCGAAAGCTCATCTCTGGTATAACCGGCTCCGGTGGGATTGCAGGGGTTGTTCATTACCAGCACTTTGGTGGAGGGCGAGATGGCGGCCGAAAGCTCATCGGGTGTGATCCGGAATCCATTTTCTTCCCTGGTCTGGATTATCACCGGCGTGCCGCCGGCGAGATTCACCATTGGCGGATAGCTGACCCAGTACGGCGCCGGGATGATGGCCTCGTCGCCGGTATCCAGAACCGCCATGCAGAAATTATAGAGGCAATTTTTGGCGCCACTCGATACGATGATTTCATCGGGTTCGTATTCGAGCCCGTTTTCCTCTCTTAACTTTTTAGTAATGGCTTTTCTGAGAGGCAGTATGCCGTCGTTTGCGGTGTATTTAGTGAAATTTTCATCAATCGCCTGCTTGCCGGCCGATTTCACATTATCGGGCGTCGGGAAATCAGGCTCTCCCACTGAAAGATCGATAACGTCAATACCCTCGGCCTTCATGGCGGCGGCCTTGGCCGAGATCTTCAACGTGGGTGAAAAGCCTATTTTTTGTATTCTATCTGAAAGCATAGTTCTTACCCTCGAATTGCTTAGAACCAGCGCGTTGATGTTCTAGAGCACCATTAATCATAGAGTCTTAATTATCATGATACCACAATCTTTATTCCGATTTTCCTGAGCGATCTATCACGCGTAATAAGCGGCAAATTCAGGTGAAGCGATGTAGCCACAATCAGCCGGTCCCAAGGGTCCTTAAGACTTCTCCTTGAGATCTGTTGGGTTTTCTCAATTATTGGCAAGCAGAGCGGTTCTACTCTATAGTTTTGAGATGACGACAATGACCTTACAAAGGCGTCGAAGGGAACATTAATCTTTTTCTTTTCTATAAGATAGATTAATTCAAAAAAAACAATACAAGGGATATATACGATATCCCTGGAATTGTCGGCTTTTCTAAAAAGGGTTTTCGCCCTTGTGGAAAGAGTAGAGTCATCGGTCAAGTGCCAAACAAGAGAATGAGTATCGGTAACATAAGGCATTACCACTTCTCCTCAAGTCTCTTGAGAAGCTCTCTCCTGCTCTCCTTAATATCCTTATCTGTAATCTTTACACCTTTCCAGATTCCCCCTAATCTCACGTCGTTCAGATTTCGTCTGAAGTTTTCAAGTTCTTCCCGATACGCCATAATCCGAATCGCACAAATATTACCCTCATCGTCCCACCATAAGGTAAACGGGCCGATTTTCTTCGACGGCCTTGGTTTCTTGGGGCCAAATTCAACCAACAGTTCGTCTTTATCGGGTATGTAAGAGAGCGCCTTCATTCTTTGCCTCCGGAAAGTAGGAGCAAAAATGCTAGAATGCCGCCCGCGACAAGCAAGGCTTTTTCTTTATCGTCTTTTTTCAATTTCAATGATTTCACATAAGAAGATGTTTTAACCAGAGCATCTCGTGGCCAATGGGGATCAAACTCGATATACTCTTTTCCCTGCAAGGCACCCAGATCTTTAGCGCTAATCCCCTTTTCCACAAGCGGAATGACCGGTTTTTTCTTATCTAAAGCCAACCCTATCTCCTGTTGAACCCATTTCGAGCGCATACCGTTCTGTGTCAAAAGGATGACAACACAATCCGATTTTTCTATAAGATCAATTATTTTTCTATCCAGCGGCTGGCCTGGTGATAGATACCATTCGGCGACAGCTACTTCCACGCCATATTTAGATAGCAAATTAGCCAAGGAAATAACCAGACCCTGATCTCGTGTACTATGGCTTATGAAAACTTTATATGCCATACTTACCTCTTAATCTTAGCCTGTCGATAAACACTCCCGATTATCTTCGCTAATCCTTGGATGATTTCCCGCTCTTACCTTCAGCCCTCGGAAATTTCTCCAGAAGCTTCTTCAGATCAACGCCGGATAAGGATTCTATGACCACCGGCAACTGCGCCAGGACATCGGCCACCTGTTTGGTCACCCTGGATGCACCACTTCCACTGCCGCCATCGATCATGATGATCTTATCTACTTTGGAGAGCGGCTCCGAAACAGCCCTCGCCAGCTCGGGCATAATCGATATGAGCATTTCGTAAACGGCGGCCTGGTTGTAGTCAGCGTAAGATTCGGCTTTCTTTTTCATGGTCTCCGCTTCGGCATCGCCCTCAAGCCTTAACGCTTGGGCCCTGGCTCTGGCTTCCGCCTCGGTCTTGAAAGCTTGCGCTTCTGCGTCGGATCTCATCTGATACTTGCGGGCATCGGCCTGTTTTTTAACCGTGGATTCGAGTTCCTTCTCTTTACGAAGAATCTCCTTTTCCTCCAGCTTGATGGCCTGCTCCTTCTCGACCAATCGAACCTGGTACTCTTCTCTTTTCAGTTGCTGGTTCATCTTCTGACGTTCCAGTTCGTAGGCCAGATCGGCGCTGGCTTTCTTCTGGTTTACCAGCGCCTGGTATTCCGCCCGTCTGAGCTCGTAGTCGCGGTTGGCCTCGGCTATCTCCATCTCGGCTTTGAACTTGGCTATATCGGCTTCCTTACGGGCATCAGCGCCTCTAACTATAGTGTCTCTCTCGGCTTCGGCTTCGGCTACCGCCGCCTCTCCCCTGGCCTCGGCGATCTTTGGTTTCCCCAGGGCTTCTATGTAACCCGATGTGTCAGAGAGATCCTTCAGAGAGAAAGAGAGGACCTTCAGCCCCATCCGGTCAAAATCATCGGATGCCGCTTTCCTGACTTTGTCATCGAGCGCCTCCCGCTGCTGGAAGATCTCTTCGACCGTCATGGTGCCCAGGGCGGCCCGCATGTGCCCCTCGAGAATCTTGC
>CBEWDL010000144.1:0-8268 GCA_965555375.1 uncultured bacterium | reverse complement strand
ATTCAATGATAGAAAGATATGAAGAAATAGGTCTACAAGAATTTTTGAATTCAAACAATTTTTTCACCTTATATGAACTGGATGCTGGCGCTCTCTGTACTTTTTTTCCCGAAAATGAGAAATATTCACCACAATTTGTATATTCAGAAGGTCTGGTTGATGATTTCAGAACCATAATTGAGCTACAGGAAAATCCTTCGCTTCTTTCAGAGTCGAGTGATTCTTATGAAATTTATTACAATTCATTGAAAGAAGAATTAGGGAAGCGTGTCTTTTCTCAGCTGTTTGAAAATCCCAATCAGGAGTAGAGCTCGTACTTATGGATAATTATCAAAATGACTGTAGAAATTTTAAGAATAGACTAAACTGCGAGGTTAAAATGATGAAAAATTCAAAAATGTTGACAATTGTGTTGAGTTTAATTTTCGGCATAATTGCCATTTCCCCGGTTCAGGCCGATATAGGCGAGATGATTCAAGCTGGCATCGACTACCTTGAGGCCAACCAGGATCCAACATCCGGTCTTTGGGGAACAGATAAAGAAACGCCATACCGCGACGGCAGAGAAGATTCCCGATCGGGGTCGGGAATGACAGTGTGCTGGGATTATTGGTGGCGACAGGTTGCCTGTCCTGAAGCCTGATAACACATTTTTCTTATCTGTAGAGACAGAACACTGTTCTGTCTCTACAATTATCAGATCTAAGCCGCTCTACCAGCCGTATCCATACGCCCATACGGGCGTCCGTATGGACGGATCCGTAGGATGGCCTGACCGCACTGAAAGCCGGTCAGCTTTAGTCGGGATCTCTCGAAGTCGCTCAATTATCGATAATTAAGACTCCATTACATCATTTTTCATTTGCAGGATTCCATGATCCTGATATATATTGGCCGACAATGAATCGCTTACGCCTCGGTATCGATATAGGATCGGTATCCGTCTCCGCCACAATTCTCGATGACAATCTCAATATTGTCGAATCGATCTATGTCCGTCACAGAGGCAATCCCATAGATTGCGCCACATCTCAAATAGCGCTCTTAAATGATAGATACGAAGGGCTGTCACTATGGGGCTTCACTGGCGGCGGCGCCTCCCAGCTGGCCAGATCATTGGGCGCACCCTATATCAATGAATTCTCCGCCATCAGCGCGGCGGTGGGCAGGCTTTTGCCCGATGCTCGTACTATTTTCGAGATGGGCGGTCAGCAGGCGAAATATATTCACCTCTCGCCCGCCGGGGAAAGCATCGTGGCAACACTGGACGATTTCGCCGCCAGCGGATTATGCGCTGCCGGTACCGGCTCCTTCCTCGACCAGCAGGCGGCAAGATTGGAAATAGATATCGAAGGCGAATTCGGTGAACTGGCTGTCAAATCGGAAAATCCGCCGCATATCGCCGGGCGATGCTCCGTGTTCGCCAAATCCGATATGATTCACCATCAGCAACGGGGCGTGCCGGTCGGGGATATAATTGCCGGTTTATGCTATGCGGTCGCCAGGAATTTCAAAGGAAGCATAGTCAAGACCAAACGGATCGAAACGCCGGTAGTATTCCTGGGCGGCGTCGGGTCGAACCCGGGCGTGATAAAAGCCTTCAGAGACGTCTTCGAGCTTACAGATAGTGAATTCTTCGTCCCCGCCTGGCATAATCTGGCGGGGGCTGTTGGCGGGGCAATCCTGGCTCACGACTTTAAGATCGATACCGCCCGACTCAAAGAAATCGGAGCCAAAACGAAGACCCTTTTTGTTTCAAATATGCCGCGCACCGGTAGCCTGAGCTTCCAATACCCATCCAGCAAATATTTTGAAAAAACCAGAGCTGAGGAAAAACCGCGCCGGGATCTAAAATGCGGCTATCTTGGAATCGATATCGGATCGCTCTCCACCAACCTGGTTCTGCTGAGCCCGGATAATGAGGTCATCTCCCGGCGGTATCTCATGACCGCCGGTCGGCCCATAGAGGTCATGCAGCAAGGCTTAGAAGAGATTAGAGGTGAGATCGCCGAGGATTTCGAGGTTCTGGGTGTAGCCACCACCGGCTCAGGGCGATACTTAATCGGCGAGCTTGTGGGCGCGGACGTCATCCGAAACGAAATCACCGCCCAGGCCACCGGCGGGACTATGTTTGTTCCCGAGGCCGATACCATTTTCGAAATAGGCGGGCAGGATTCCAAATTTATCAGCCTGGAAAACGGAGCGGTGGTCGATTTCGAGATGAACCGCGCCTGTGCGGCGGGCACCGGGTCTTTCCTCGAGGAACAGGCCGAAAGGCTTGGAATCGATATCAAGACCGATTTCGCAAAACTGTCCTTTGCCGCTCAAAGCCCGGTCGCCTGTGGGGAGCGATGCACGGTTTTCATGGAGTCCGATCTGATGAGGTTCGAGCAGAGCGGCGCCGAGAAGAACGAGATAACCGCCGGGTTAGCTTTCGCTGTCGTTCATAATTATCTCAACAAGGTTGTCGGACGCAAGAGGATAGGATCGAAGATCCTCCTCCAGGGAGGGGTCGCCTGGAACAGGGCCGTGGTAGCCGCTTTTGAGACGGTTTTAGGCAAAGAGACTATCGTGCCGCCGCACCATGACGTAACAGGGGCGGTTGGGGCGGCGCTGCTGGCCAAGAAAAGTGGAGTTCAAAAGACGAACTTCAAGGGATTCGAGATCGCCAGACGCAAAATTCAACAAGAGACTTTCCTTTGCGAAGATTGCGCCAATATGTGCAATATCACCAGGATCAACGACAGCGGCAGAGAGCTTTATTACGGTTCACGATGCGAGAAATATGACGCTGAGCGGGGAATTAGAGATATCCATCCCAATCCGGTAGCCATCCGCAACAAGCTTTTTCTGCGCTCGCCGCCCAGGACGGATAGTACTCGCAAGCTAAAAATCGGATTTCCCCGCGCCCTGGCCAACTGGGAACACCTTTATCTATGGCGAAGGTTCTTTGCGCGGTTGGGATGCAGGATCGTTATCTCGAGAAACAGTACGGGCGGGATAATCAAGGAAGGCACCGAATCGGTCGGCGCTGAGACCTGCTTTCCAGTGAAAGTGGCCCATGGCCATCTGCTTGATCTCTCAAGGCGAGAACTTGATTTCATATTTCTGCCGTCCATAATAACCGGAACCGATAAACCGCCCAAAGGCGCGATGAACTACTTTTGCCCTTATATTCAGGCGTTTCCATTTATGGCGATCTCGGCTTTGCAAAATCGCCTGGGCAATATGAAGTTGGCTACGCCTATTATTCGATTCGATGAGGGAACCGCTGCCGTTGCCAGATCATTATATGGTGAGCTAAAGGAATACGGATTTAAGCGAGGGGAGATTAAAAAGGCATTAGATTCGGCGCTCAAATCGTTTGAGGAATACAAAAAAGATCTCATAGAAAAAGGACAAGAATTTCTCAAACAGGTATCCCCCGAAAACCCGGCAATATTGTTGGTAGGCAGGCATTATAATAGTCTCGATCCCGGCGTCTCCATGGATCTGGCTCAGAAATTAACCGACATGGGAGCGCTCGTGATCCCATTCGATATGGTGGAATTACCGGAGGATGATTTTTCCTTTTTATACTGGCAGAGTGGCCGCAGAATCTTGAGATCTGCAAAGCTGGCAAAGGATACCCCGGGCCTTTTCCCTATCTACGTCAGTAATTTCAGTTGTGGACCGGATTCCTTCATCATCCATCATTTCAAGCGGATAATAGGCTCAAAGCCCCATATGATTTTAGAGCTGGATGAGCATTCCGCCGATGCCGGCATCATCACCAGATGCGAAGCGTTCTTAGACAGTCTGCCCAGGAAGGATAAGAGATATGCGGAGGCCATTGTGCCTGCGGGCGGTAACGGTTACAAGAGAAAGCTTTTGATTCCCCGTATGGCCGATCATGCAGAGACCTTTGCCGCAGCCTTCAGGGCCTGCGGTCTGGATGCCGAGGTGCTGGCTGAAACCGATAGCAGGTCGCTCGAACTGGGAAGAAAGCTTACCGGCGGAAGAGAGTGCTACCCGGCATTATTAACCTCTGGTGATCTGGCCCGCGAGCTTGAGAAACCCGATGTCGATCCCGACCGGATCGCCTTTTTCATGCCGACATCCGGGGGGCCCTGTCGATTCGGCCAATACCATCATCTTCATAAACAACTTTTAGAAAATTTAGGCTACGGAGATGTCCCGGTATACTCTCCCAACTCCGATGATTCTTACGCCGAATTCCCTGAAACAAACGGCAATTTCCGGCGTCTGGCATGGAAAGGTTTCCTGGCCGTGGATCACCTCCAGAAATTCCTCTTAAAATCCAGGCCGCGTGAAAAAGAAGCCGGGGCGGCAAACAGAATCTATCGTCAATATCTTGACGAGACAGTAAGAGACGTTGAAAATGACGGAAAACTGCTGCCGGAAATTGTCAGGGACGCTTTCTTTAGCTTCGCCGAGATTATCAACCACAATGGTAATCACCTGCCGGTAGTCGGAGTCGTTGGCGAAATCTATATTCGGAATAACAGGTTCTCCAATAATCATCTGGTTGAGAAGCTGGAGTCTCTCGGAGTAGAGGTCGAGCTGGCCAGTTTCACTGAATGGATTCACTATACGACTTGTATGTATAAGCATGATTCTCTGAGGAAACGATCTTTGCGCGATCTGCTCGACGCTTATTTGCAGGACTATTTCCAGAATAAAGATGAAAAACTGATTCTAAAACACATTTATCAGAGCTTAAACGGAGAAACCGAAAGCTCCATAGCCGAGCAACTTGAAAATGCCATGCCATACCTTCCCCTCAGCGTCGGCGGAGAGGCGATGCCAGCCATAGGAAAGGCCATCGATATGTATAAGAATGGCTGCTCCGGCATTGTCAACACCATGCCGTTTACATGTATGCCGGGCAATATAGTAAGCGGCATATCATCTCGAGTATCCGAAGACAACGAAGGATTCCCCTGGCTGAATATTGCTTATGAGGGTGATAGCGGAGAAAATGAGCTGGTCAGATTGGGCGCCTTCGTGGAAAGCGTCAAGGCCTGGGGATCGGGCAGGGATAGAATAAAGAATTGATATCCATTATATATTCGTGCCGACGTTATAGGTTCATGGTGCGTCGGGACTAAGTACCCGACACCATACCATAAAACCTGAAGATCTGGTGATGTGGCGAAAGGCTAATGTTTCGCATAGCCCACAGGTATTTCAAAAATACTATCATCTATGGGCCTTATATCGATACTTATTATCTCGGTAGTTGTAGTTATTACTTTCGCGCCTCTTTCACCAGATTCGACAGCCTCATGAAAAGCCTGGAGGCTATCGATCATTTCCCTCAAAACAGCGGGAATTTTGTCGACGGCAAGTTTATCTATTTCTTGATCCTCGTGCGAAAGACCGCCGATTATCTCCATGCTGAAAGTACTCTTAATTGGGACTTTATCATTATGGCAAACGTTATGGGTCATATCGGGAAAAACAGGGCCTGAGGATAATAATAATTGATCAAGACCATCGGGCTCCGACAGATCATCTGATCCTAATAAATTCATGTAATTGCGGTGGTACTCTACTATGTCTGGTTGCTGACGGAAATCATCATTCCACCATGTACTTATTATTGCCACTGTACTATCTTTAGGATTTTTCGTGTCGATTCCAACTGACGTTATAACTATTTTTGTACATTCGAAATCATTGATAACTTCTCTTTTGTCAGATTCCGTAATATCTAATGACCGGTCGACGCCACCCCCCATCGTCTCGCTTTCAAGCGAGTCCATTTCATCCAATGTGTAATCAGATTCCGAGAAACTCTCGTCCTCAGATAGCGCTTTAATGTCTAATTCCCGGTAGATTTCCTTGTCGTCATCAACAATCCATATCAGTTTTTTATCAAGCCGCGTAATGTGAATGCTATTTGTTATTTCATCTTTGGGAGTTACCTCCATGGTAGAATCTGAATATCTCATGACGGACTCCGCACGGCTCTTGTCACTTTTAATATATTCTGTGATAACCGCCTCGATTTGGATACCAAATTTAAGACGAGCCGTTGTTTTTGTTTTTACGATAATGTCGGCAAAGCTTCTTGAGCTAAAAACCAACGCCAGCAACAATACCAGGGCAACTATCTTAAGCTTCATAAATCCTCCGCGGGCTATGAGCCGCCTATTGCCTGTAACGCTATCTTTATCAGAGAATTAATTTGGTTTAGCCTTAAGAGCTACAAGATGGGAGCCGCTAACAATGTTAATTAAGAGATCCAGTTTCCTCCGTGGCAGACAAATGCCAAAAATAATCCTGGAAGTCAAGTTTAAAAACACGAAATCAGTGCATTCCATATGAAATAGCAGTTGCCTTTAGAGGCTCTTTCCCCCAGATTCCGCATAGAAACGGCATGATCTTTGGAGAATTCAATCTTGCAATTTCAACCTCGGAATATTTGCAACGTGCGGACGTATATTAGATAAGGGCGGGATTTGTCATCGGGCACGGAAAGGGCCGACGGCGAATTGGCCGTCCTGGCGTCGGAAGGCGATCAAAAAGCCTTCCGCGAGATTTTGGAAAGATACAGGCAAAAGGTTCTGGCGATCTGCTTGCGGTTGCTGAGGGATTCAACCGAGGCTGAGGAGGCGGCGCAGGATAGCTTCGTAAAGATTTACCTGCACCTCAAGGACTTCGATCCGGAACGGGGGCTCGCGCCCTGGGCGGCAGGCATCACCATCAACGAATGCCGCGACCGACTTCGCAAAAGAGCGAGGTTCAAAAAGAGATTTCGCGAGATCACCGATACGGACATCGACCAGACGCAGGTCCCTGTCGATACATCGTATGAGAAAAAAAGGCAGGTGGAATCGGTTGAAAACGCCATCGAGCAACTTCCCGATAAGCTCAAAGAGGTACTTGTGTTGAGGGCTTACGGAGACTACTCCTACGAGGAGATAGCCAGGGCACTCAAAATTAGGATCGGCACCGTCATGTCCCGCCTGTATCGAGCCAGGGAGAAACTTACCGAAATGCTGGATCGGGGTGAGGAACGTTGAGCGAATGCAGGAAAATTGAAAAGCTGCTCTGGGAATATCCCCATGGCGAACTCTCTGCGGCCGAGAAGGAAACTGTATCCACCCACCTCGACGGATGTGCGGTTTGCAGGCGGGCGCTGGAGACTATCGAGGCCCTCAGGGAATCGAGCAGAGCCGACCGGAAAGCGATTTCTTCTATCGATGCCTTCGTATTTGATAACGCCGTAATGAGCAAAATTCGAAGCGAAACCGAGGCCTCAGCAGTCAAAACCGAGGATCATGGGTATATGTTCAGGATGGCTGTCTCGGTCGGTCTGGCGGCGGCGATCGTTATTTTCCTGGTGTTCTCCATTTCCGATCTTGGTGATCTGACCCTGCAGAAAGATCGGGGAGGGAAACCGGCCACGGTGGCTGAGGAGAAATATGACAGGATAGATATCCACCTACGTCCCCCGGAAAGCGCAAAAAAACTCGAAATGGCGCCCAGGAGAATAGCGGGAAAGGAAGATCACGCCGTCGAATCGTTCTCAATACTCCCTGCCCCCGTGACCAGGCCGGCGCCGGATTCGGTCAATATCGAGGCCGTTTACCTGACTGATGAAACCGTTCCCGTATTGTCCCAGCAAACGAGGGCGTCGCTTTCCGAGGTGGTCGTTGACACCGGGATGATCCAATCCGCCGAAACGCCGTATAGTATGCTTATAACCGTGGAGAAGATGCCTGTGCCGGTCGACATTGTGCCGCCGGAATACCCGATCTGGGCCAAGAAGCGAGGGATATCCGGGGTAGTCTGGGTAAAGGCTCAAGTGGATGAAAACGGGAATGTCGTCGACGCTCAGATCCTCTCTAGCAGTATCGCCGGCGTAGGATTCGAAGAATCGGCGTTAGAGGCTGCACAGAAGAGCAGGTATACGCCGGCAGAGGCCAATGGAATAAGGCTACCCGTCTGGATTGTTTATCCAGTTAGATTTATCTATATAACTTCAGCCCCGTAACGCGAATCTCATATAAAAAGGCCCCCTCTTACGAGGGGGCCAGTTGAGCGGATCAACCTCAAATATCCTCTGGAGGGGGTGGAAGACATCCGAGGGTTTAATACCGCGTCATTTCTAAACTCAGTCTACGAGTGGGCTAATTTCCTCGTTTTCGATGATTTCCGTATATGTCAGTATTTTTTGCTCCTGCGGATCGTCCTGATCATATTCCGACATGGTCGGAAGCTTCGCTCCGCATCCGGCGATCCCGGAAACCAGCATAC
>CBEWDL010000143.1:0-8269 GCA_965555375.1 uncultured bacterium | reverse complement strand
TTTCGCTACGATAAAGGATTTTACAGCCACCGGCAATATTTCGCGTCCGCTCGCCCCGGAACCCGGAGGTCATGGCGTTAGCTCAACAGCCGGGTGCCTCCTTCATTGGTAAGGTGTTAGCTTTTCAAATTAACCTTCAACCGGCACATACTTAAATTACGATAAAAATACAAAAATGCAAGACCTTTTCAATTATTATCAACGAGCCCAGATCGGGATTTCGATGGAGGCCCCCCAGATAGGCAATACAAAAAAATATACGATCAGAGTAATAATTATTGCTCCCAGAATATTTAATATAATCCCACCTCTGATCATTTTGGACATCGGCACATAGCCGGAACCAAAAACGATGGCGTTGGGGGGTGTCGCTACCGGCAGCATAAAGGCGCATGATGCCGATATAGTGGCGGGAATCATCAAAAGCAAAGGATTTACACCGAGGGCCAGTGCCGTGCCCCTCATTACGGGCAGCAGAGCGGCGGTGGTGGCTGTATTGCTTGTTAATTCAGTTAGAAAAGTTATCAAAAGACATATTATCCCGATCATCAGCAGAGGATGAATATCCAGAAGCGGCTTGATAGAATGGCCGATCAGGATATCGAGGCCGGACTGCTGGAATCCCCCCGCGATAGCGAAACCGCCTCCGAAAAGAATCAAAATCCCCCATGGAAGCCGCAGCGCCGTTTCCCAGTTCATTAAGAAACCGTTGGATATTTTACCTGAGCTATCAACACGCTTTTCTCTGGTTGGTTACTTCAGATTGCATGGTAATCTTATAAGGGGTGGGCGGTTGGCGGTCAATTTGCAAGTTGGTCGAAAAAGTATCCTGTGCTCAAAAAAAACCTTGACAATTACCATGGCCATGCTAAATTTGCGGAAATTTTTAAGCCGTTTTTCTGAGAAATGCGGTCAGGAGAAATTTAATTCAGGTAGCGATGGGGTTAAAGATCGTACTGCGATTTCTAAGAGCCCATCACATGGGCGGTCAGAGCTCTTTCCCGGCCCGGGTGTCGGGATTTTTTTTGCCTGCAGGGATCGGTATAATAGATTCTTCGAAGATCCGGCTCCCCTTCCATGGGTGTAGCCTCCGGTTCCCGACCTTGATGTCGGGATTTTTTTTGCCTGCCATGCAAAAGCGATTCTTAATATCAAAATGGAGGAAGTATGAGACATCTGGAAGTTCTCCAGGGGAGGATGAGAGATTTGACTCTCATCCGGGCCACCGTGCTGGCGGCCATGAGACAATGGTTTGAAGAAAATGACTATGTCGAGGTGATCCCGCCGACATTGACCGGCCCCACCGGTTCCTGCGAGTGGTTCCCCAACGCCATCAGTGTCGAGATGACTGACGAGCTCGGGAATCCCCGTCGGATATTCTTGCGGCAGACTGCGCAACTCCACTTAGAGCCGATGACCCTGGCCCATAACCGGGTCTATACCATAGGGACATCGTTTCGCTACGAAAGGCAGGTAACCTCCAGGCATCTCTGGGAGTTCACCCTGGTGGAGTTCGAGGGCCGGGATTTCGGTCTTGACGGTCTTATGGATCAACTCGAATCGCTTTTTAAGGCCTGTTTTCGGGCGGTGCTGAATAAAAACGGCAATGGTCATCGGGAAAACCTGGGCGGTTATATCGATATGCCGTTTTCGAGGATGACATATCAGCAGGGCATCGACGTATTACGGGATCACGGCGTTACCATCCGTTACGGCGAGGATTTCACCAGCCATGATGAGCAGATACTCGTCACTCTGACCGGAGGGGCGCCGCTATTTCTCGCCGAGTATCCCTCCGATCCTCGCCCCAGGCAGGGGGGAGTTATAAAATTCTTCTCCATGGCTCGTAAGAAAAACGGCCACAGCGGTTCTGATTGTCAGGCGACAAACGAGGAAGTGACCGATTGCTGCGATCTTCTGCTGCCCGGGGTCGGTGAAACCGTCGGCGGCGCCGTGCGGGTAAGTGATCCCGTCACCATAAGAAAGCAGTTCAAAGAATCGCTGATGTATGAGCATATAAAGCAGGTAGGGCTGGAGCCGGAAGCAGAATTCGAATGGTATTTTGATACCATCCTGGACGATGATACGCGCTCATCCGGATGCGGTATCGGATTCGAGCGGTTGATACAATTCATCATGCAGGCACAGTCGATAAAAGAATGCGTGGAGTTTCCGAGAAGTCCGGATTTCGTAACGCCATAGGATATGGCGCTGAGATTAACCCGCTAAAAATCGTGCAGGGATGTATCATAATGTTTTCCTGCTGGGCGTTGGCAGGGTTGTCAACGCCCTTTCTTTTGGCGGAAGCATATCTTTAAGGCGCCATTACCTTCTTGAAGCTCAGCATTGCGCTAACCGTATCCTTCATCGTCGTAGGCGTGCCGAAGATCAGCTTATCTTCTCGGTTGTAATGTTCAAGGCATGTACTGCAGGAGAAAATCTCTGTGCCTTCCTCCTTAAACTTATTGAAGGTTTCGGCCACCGGCGAGCCTTCAGTGGTCAGAAAAATACCGGTGCCCGAGCAGACTATTCTGGAGGGTATGGCTCTTAATTCGTAGAGTACATCCAGAAACGATTTTAGAAGCTTTTCTCTTAGATCGGGCTCGCCATCACCCAGCCCGGACGATTTCAAAACCAATAAGAAATCCTGTTCAACTCCCATAGATTCGCCTCACTGTCTGTTAACCATTTGTATGATTCAGTTTCGCCGCTACTTCCAAAAATAAACAGTTTCTATCGAATTCGACAAGTCCAGACGAATTTCGAATTTACTATTTTAGGAAAATAAATGATATGGATAATATCAATCTGCAAAATCCCTTTTTAATCCTCTTCGTAAGGATGTTTTTCAGAGGGATTGCCGGAAAAGAGACTGTGCTGACGCCAGCCTCGCCTATTGTGGCAATCGTATGAACCCCGGATTTAATCTATAGCTCGCCCCCTGCCGGTCGACAGCTTTGATTTCAGCGGAGTCACCATCAACCGCTCGTCCTCGTCTTTATGGCCAAGCCGGCGGTCGCCGGGGCAATCTGCGCAACCTGAAGCCTCAGCAGTACCCCTGTAGGCACCTATCTCAGTCACTACATCGCTGAGCTCATTTGCCACACAATTGCCGTTAGGATCAGCCGTTGGGGTGAAGTTGCTCCCGTGCGGCGGGCAGGAGCATTCGTAAGGCGGAGCCAGGGAGCCTCTATAGGTGCCAATCATGGCGATAACATCACCGAGCTCGAGCGGGGTTCCGTTGTAGTCGCAATCGCCGGGGGTATAGACGCAGCCCTGATCGCCAACATTGAAAGTCACCGGAATGCTGATGAACGATTCTGCGGGATCGTTGCACGTAATCTCGATGGCGCCGGTATAAACGCCCTCCTCCAGTTCCGTTGCGTCAAACGTTATGACCGCAAGAGTATCCTCGCTGGCCTGCAAAACCCCGCCATGAATGTCGGAATGCAACCAGGTTGCAGGTGTGGTTATCCTGACGGCCAGATAATTATGTATGTATACGCCGTTGTATACTATCTGCAAGCCATCGGTTCCTGTGGCGTTCTCGATTCCAACCGTATTTTCGTATAGATTGTCATTACCGGGATCCATCACGTCATATTGGTACATTATCTGACCGGAGGGATACAGAATCGCTTCAAATGTCAGGGAACCTCCATAACTCCAGTTTTCGACCTCGTTAAAACTGACTATGAATCTGCCGTTAAGAACATCCCGGTAATAATATACAGATCCATATTGAGGGCTGAGGTCGTCCCAGTACATGGCGATGATATTATTTGGCGAGCCGGTACTGGGGATGGGAGCGTTGTTGTATTCGCCCGAACCGCTCCCGAATGATAAGAAGCCGTTTGAGTTTATGTAGATACTGGAATAGCTGTTTTCATAGAATGGGAAGCTGAATCCTACGCTGATGGGGCCCACCCAGCTATCCTCACCAGGGTAAACTTCCGTGCCGATACCGGAAATGTCCACCCAATCAAAAGTCGGACCGCCAGGCTCATCGGAATCTATCCACATATGGCCGAAGTTGTCCGGACCTCCGGATCCAGTAATTAACGGTGGATAAATCGGCTGTATGCGATCTCCTTCCTTGTTGTCGGGCATCTCCGAGTATCCGATCGGTGTAACGGAGGTAGCATCATTGCCGGGATAGACATCAACCAGAAGGCGATCGTCGGCCACTTCGACCAAGCTGAAGATAAGAGTGCCCTCACCCACGTTGGAGATGTGAAGAGTGTCTGTTGTGGTCTGGCCGACTTGTGCCGAGGCGAAAAAGGATGATGGGTCATACTCGATATCCGGCGGCGGAGCCACACCCGCCACGGTAGTAACCTTTATGGCGCGTTCGGCCTGGAGAATGGCGGCTCCGGGATGGTAATGGTTGTCGAACGTGTATTGCAGACCATCGCTATTTTCAAGGTTCTGGAATCCCACCGTGCAGTAAAGCCCCGGCCTTTGGGAATCCGAATCATCATCGTCATTATTAACGGTTTGATACTGGAACAGTATCTCCGAGTCACCCGTCGGCGTTGGATAGTAATCCGGATCATATATGATCATCTGGAACGATTGATAGGAACCTGTCCTGGCATGGGTGCAATTTTTCCATTCGATGATGAGACGGTGGTTATCGGTATCGCGATACTGAAAAACCCCGTTATTGCCGGAATATTCGAGATCATCCCAGTAAGGAGCGATTAATCCTCGTGGAGCCCCCAGCTCGGGGATATGCATGTTGTGGGAGTTGGACCAGCGGTTTCCTCCCATGTCGTAGGTGGAGGTGTCGAAGGCCACAAATCCGTTTGTGCAGACCAGCATATAGTCAAAACTCTGGCCATAATAGACGAAATCGAACGGTAATGAGATGACGGCGGCGTCATCATCGGTATTGTGGGGGAAATTGATCCTGGTGCCAGGACCAGGAGGGCTGGCATAAGGGCTGATCTCTTCCCAGTCGTATAATGGAGCAGGATCGTAGCCGACATCGGTGTCGTCATACATATAATAACCATAATCATCGGGACCGACCGGATCGAAGGTGGTGACATTTCCGATGACAACGGATATGACCCTGGAGGCTACCGAGCCGTTGCTGGAGGTTAGCTCCAGATCGAAATTGACGTTATGGCCGTTATAAACATCGTGGGCGACTTCGACGGTGAACGGAGAAGAGTCATTGGAACCGGTCTCGCCGATCCCAATGTCGCCGAAATCGGCTGATCCGTCGATTATAGTTATACCGGGGTCTGAGGTTGTCAAATCACCGGTTAAGGAGGAACCCGCCAGTTCGCCTAAGTTTTGAAGAGTGATAACAAATCCTGACGTCTCTCCGGGATCGAGCCTGTTGTTGGGATTGCCGGGGAAGGCTGATTCGAGATGCAGAAAATACATCGATTTAATATCCACCGGAACCGCAGCCGTCCAGCTTCCCTGATCGGAGGTGATCTCTAATTCCAGAATAATATGTTCCCCCTGGGGAATATTATTCACAAATTCCGCGGCGAATTTCCCGGAGTTGGCCGTATAACCGGGGGCTATATTGCCATAGGATTGATCGGGAACAGTTATATTGACAAGATCGCTTGACGAGGTCAGGGTCGCTTGAACATTAGTAGCCGTGGTGGAATTCCCGAAATTCCGGAGCGTTATGGCGAATTCGACCGTCTCAGACGGGTTGACATTGCCATCATTGTTGCCCGATGAGTTTCCGGAGTTATCGTCATCAAGAACTATGGCACTTATTCCAACCGCTACAGACTGTATCTGAACCAGGGAATAGCCGGTATGGGGTATGTAATTTCTGGCGGTTACGGTTACGAACATAGTGTCCTCCATGGAGGTGGCAAAATCAAGCGTGATATCGCCGTTGCTGTCGGTTCTGCCGCCGACAAAGACCTCCTCGTTGGCTCCGTAACCTTTCAAAAGATTTACATAGGCTCCTTCAAGCGGCAGGCCGCCGCTTCCGGCCACATGGACCTGCATCATGTTGGTGCCGACAGGGATGGTGGACAGGTAAGTAACTGTCATACTCCGGGGTATGGCCGTTCTGATCTCGAATTCCGGTTCGCCCAGGGTGTTGTATGTATGATGATATTCCTCGATCCTTCCCCCGGGACTATTATGGCTGGGGAAGGTGTTGTATTGATGCAATTTTCCCCGGAATGCCGCCGAGGCGAAATTGTATATGTCCTCCTCAAGAAATCCCCAGCAATATCCTATCAATATGGGGTTATTCCATTTGGTGTGAGTGCCGAGATTGGTCGTTCCATAAAACCCCGGGCCGCCTTTAAAACTCGTTGGCGATGCTCCCATGCGGATCCATTTTTCTCCAAAGCACTCAGGATAATCATATGCTCCCGTTCCGCAGACAATTGAGGCCATAACACCGATCTTGTTATTGTTCTGCACCTGATCCAGATTCGAAGTGCTGAAACTCGGGTAATACCAACCTGACGGTGAGGCATAGCCACGGTAGCTTACCATTGAAACCCCGTTGTTCATGGAGGCGAGAATAGGCGCAGCGCCCGGATTCACATTAGGATGATCGGGGATACCTTGCCATGCGAAGACCGTATCGACCTGGCTAAAACCGTGGTTGAGGAGCTGGTGCCGGACCCATAATACTGTAATGCGTGGCGTGATTGCATAGGCGTTGCCGGCCACCGATAAGCCTCTTAGCCAGTAGAATGCATCTCCCATATAGGGCTCTTTCTCATATTTGATCGCCTTATACATGGCCACCCTCAGGTTTGTCCAGTTGGTAACTGACATCCGGGTAACCATAATGTCCGATAGGTAATCGCTCCCGTCGACGAGAGAATACTTATGGTCCGAAGTGTAGCCTCCGTATGGGTAATCCGGGATACCCGTGCTTATGTCTCCGATTATGCAGACGAATTCAGGCGGTATCTCCCAGGTGTCATAAGCATTCTGGATATAGCTTTTTACCTCCCCGCAGTCAGGCGAGCTGCCGTTGGGATCGATATCGGAGGCGGTGGCGATAACCACATCGTAGCCTTTCAGATGCTTCCAGCGACCCAGAACGGCCATCGTATCCTCGAAAGCATCAGGCGTGAGGATGAGATAACCGCCCCTGACCGGTTCGTAGGCTGCCAGAAGCTCATCGGCATTCGGAACCAGGGCTCGATACAGCGGCAAGAACGATTCGGAGACTCTATTGGAACGACGAGTCTTCGCATTGCGATCGTCGAAACCGTCATAGACCAGGTTGTAGTCGATGCTGGTGTAGACCCTGAGCTGCTTGGTGACCGGATTGTATTGAACCGGACTTATTACCACCTGGATCATCCTGAGATCGCGACAGATGATCGGTTCTCCAAGCCTTACAACCTCGGAGGGATAAAATTCATCTCTGTTATAAAAATTCTCATCTATCACGAAGGGAAGCACCTCATTGGATCCCTCCAGGGTCGGAGTTTGTGTCGGCATGATGTTATAACCCTCGACAATCTCGAATGCCGACGATACAATCTCCACTCTCACTCCGGATTGATCGGGGACGCCAATCAGGTGGGCGTATACCGGAAGATCCGGCAGTCCTTCCTCGGCCGTCTCTCCATACATCTCAATATCCAGCGCCATAGGTATGACTGATTGATAAGTTCTTCCGTCAAGCTCCACCTCCTCGGTCTCGATACCTGCTAATCTGAAACCGAGATCGGTTCCAGACTGACTGGAGCCAAACATTTGCATAGATGGCATATCGAGGTTGGCTGAATCCAGTATATGGCTGTTTGTGGCGGCGGATATCATTGCCGGCGGCATGCAGAGTAACGCTAAAAAATAAAATGCCCTTTTCATGATGCTTCCCCTGTTTAATTCAATTTCATCTCTTAAGGCTTCCTCGATCTAGCGGGATAAGATCCCGCTTAAGTTATTCAATAGAATAAACAATATCGATGCCATTATGATTCCATCTATCATGAGTATCGGCGACCCTCATAGACAATCCTGCGTCTTCGGATGACGGCCGCAGTGCCAAAAGCCAGTAATATCAGCGCCATTATGAGCATGCCCCATTCCGAGAGAGTTGGTACCGGCTCCGGGTTTACGGGAGCTAAAAGGACGTCAACTTCCGTGGGGCTGCCGCCTGTGACATTCACGTTGCCGATGGTTTTGGTAAAATATTCGTCTTTTAGAAACCTGAGCGTGTAAGTCCCCGGTGCCAGCAGTCGCCGATAGCGTCCGTAATCCGGCCTGGACAAACGGGGGTTGATATCGGGATTGATATGCTCGAGAACCT
>CBEWDL010000142.1:0-8391 GCA_965555375.1 uncultured bacterium | reverse complement strand
TGAAAAAAATAAAACGCTATCTTAACTCACTGTCCGTTAAAATGGGGGAAGATCAGTCAGGGTTCAAAGCGGGGTGTCTTGAAACCAAGAAGGCTCGTTTCATTCGAAATCATATAGATAGCGACAGTGCTCAGTTGCTATTTGGATACGAAAAAAATCCGTATAAAATGCGCATAAGAATATTCGCACTACATCTGAAGCAGGGGTTAATCGTATGTTATTATTGGAGATAGGTGCATGGATCACGGAATCGGGAAGATGTCGAAATGAAATGATACGTAGCAGGTTACAGCTATCGAATTTCCTTGACAGATCGGAAATAGAAGCTAAATTGTACCGTAGATACTCCATTTTGGAGGAATAGAAGTGAAGTCTCTGAGCCCATATTGTATTTTCCTTATTGCCATATCGGCATTTAGTATTTCCCCCGCCCTTGCCCAGTGGGAGTATGGAGGGAAGGTGATAGGGCTACGCTCCACCTCTACCAGCGGGCTGGCCGTGGCCCACATAGGCGATGGCAATATCGTTGTGGCCTGGGACAGGATAAGGGGCGGGGATTATGACATTTACGCGCAATGTATCGATTCAGCGGGATATGAGATGTGGGGCGAGGGCGGCATGGTTGTATATGAGGACGATGGTGTAAGGCAGGATTTCCCAGCGCTATTGCCGGACGGCGAGGGCGGCGTTTTTGTGGTCTGGTCGGATTGGAGGCATACTTCCCAGGACGGCATAGCTCTTTATGGCCAAAGGCTGGACAGCTTCGGCAATTATCTCTGGGATCCGGAGGGTGTTAGATTAACGGCTGACACAATGAGCCACGAATACGCGGATCTGCAGGACGACGGCCACGACGGCTTTGTAGCCGTTTATAGGAGCCGGTATGGCTGGGGTATGATAGACGTTGGAGCGCAAAGGGTAGATTCTCAGGGAAGCGTTCTATGGGGATTACCGGGAATTGCCTTGACACAGGCATATTTTCATCAGTCATATCCGAAAACGTGCCGAGCAACTGATTCAACGTTCATCACGTGCTGGCGAGATTACAGATTCCACAACACGGATTTTGAAGATGATATTTATATGCAAAGATTTGACCTGGAGGGAAATGTATTATGGGACCCGGATGGAATTCCAGCGGTTCTATGGCCTGAACATCAAGGATATCTAGACGTTGGGCACGATATTGTCGCCGATGGCCATGGGGGTGCTGTGGTTGTCTGGGTTGATGGTCGGACTTTATACAACTCCGTGCTTTTTGCCGACAGGTTTTCTTCATCCGGGCAGTCTTTATGGCAGTTAAACGGCCTGCAGCTTGGCAGCAATCTACTATACGAGGCCCTTGAGTGTCAGGCCTTCAAAGTCGGCAGTAATTTCATGTTTCGCTGGGGCCGCGGCGAATTTATGGTCTCCTACCTCAGCCTGGACGGCCATTTTATATGGAATGAACCTGTTGTCTTAGACACATCCCATGTCTACACTATGTTTATGGAACCGGATGGAGTTTTCAAGTTCAAGACCGCATATGTCGGGGAGCCTTTTTCCTACGGGGCGGGCGCGAAGGTTGACACAACCGGTTTCCGCTTCTGGCCGGATTATCCATTTATAGGCAGGGATATTATAAGCGAGTCGGATCGGATATTAACCGATGGATATGACGGCATGATAACGGTCTGGAAGGCAAGCGGTTCAATGGACATAAAAATTGCGAAGATCTATGCTGACGGTCATGTGGGCGGCGATTCCAATACTGCCGTATTTGAAGACGATTTAGAGGAACCGGATATAATATCGCTTTTTCAGAATTACCCAAATCCTTTCAATCGTTCGACGACAATTCGATATCGCTTAGCCGAAAAATCAGACGTAATGGTAGAGATATTCGATTTACTGGGTAGAAAGATTCTGGATCTTGCATTGGGCGATCAACCTGCGGAAGACTGTACATATAGGTTAAATATGGAGGCATATCCAAGTGGGATTTATTTCTTGAGAATAAGTACAGATGCTGGGAGTTCCAAAAAAACAAGAATGCTGCTTCTAAAATAACATTCTCATAGAAAGGAGGGATAATCGACATCATATTAATGCTATGCTTAAGAATTGACGGAGCATAAGAGGGAGGTAGTTTTGAAACGGTTTTTGATTTTGATAATGATCTTCGTCTTCCGTATTTCGGCTCCAAGCGCAGGCACCTTGGATGATTTTGTAAGGGGAACGTGGCTTACCTACTGGGCATTTAGCGATGAAGATACAGCATATTTCCACTGCATTCCTGGGGTGACCAGTAGGGATTCTGATCAAGTGGACTGGCAAAGAGAATATAGTCTATTGCACGAAATGAATGCCAATCTTGTTGACGCATTTCTGTGGTTCGAACAATCTTGGATGGAGGAGGTCTGCAATGAGTCTGGCGGCGAGATAAAGATGCGTGTCGGCTACGAGACCAATTATAGATTTGAAGTAACAGACCCTTATCCTCCGTGCCCAACGCAGCTTGATTCTTTAAACATGACCTTTTGGCTTGGGTGTGATTGTATTAGTGGGCCTTGGTGTTATCACTTCGTCTGGGATTCGGATGATTGGCCAGATCAAGATTGGATGGACGGTTATGAAAAAGCTGTTGAGTATTGGGATGATTCCGTCTATACAGATGAAACGGGAGTTTTTGGCTATGGTTTGGCCCACGAATTCACACGTAAAACCACCTCTCTCCCTCTTACCTATAAGAAATACGATACCATAGATTTTATGGCCGGAGCCGTTGACTTGCTCGATGGCGATCCTGATCATCTTACTTCTATCGTTGATGGGATATGGTACAAAAATTATGGACCAGATCAAGGTTGGAAGATGCCAATCAGACCCTTCTTCCCGGACAGCGTGCTGAACCTCGATGTCTTTGAGTTTTTCCACTATCCATATACATGGCCCGGTCTAAAAATCTCCGGTGAGTCCTTTCAGGAGGTGATAGACGATATGTTAATCTGGTATGATTCTACATACATTATACTCACAGAGCCGAATAAAATGCCCTGGCTCGCCGTCATACAAACCTATGCTTCTATGGACACCATTTATGGTCTGGACGCTTGCGAATGTATTCCTGTATTGGATGGTGTGGACACTGTAGGAGGATACTGGAGTAACTGGAATGTCCAACCGCGGGGCAGGAGGTTGCCGTCACGGGAAGAAATGAGATTACAGACCTTTTTGGCTATCTCAAGAGGGGCCAAAGGAGCGTTGACATTTGTATATGGACCTTCGGTAGGTCCCGATTTCGGACCCATGGTCGGCCTCCTCGATTATAACGGTGGTGCGGAAGACGAAAGAAGAGAATGGTTTCCGAACAGCCCAGACGATCCGGACAATTTTTATACACCTTATGCCTTTAATTATGACCAGGGTGTCAGTCTCTATGAACATGTAGCTGAGCTCTTTGGCGAGATAGAGCAGTACGGCCCTCTATTGGTAAAACTTAGAGCCACAGCCATAGCGAGCTACGGTATTCCGGATACCCTTGCTTGGGTGAATGGGAATGCCAGCGACTGGCTGGTTCAATTGACAGATACAACCTACGGCGATACTGCCGTTCATTATTGGGAGGCATCCACCTTCATCGATACTTCAGTCACTGATTCAACTGATTACCTCATGTTTGTAAACAGGGTCACATCCACAGGAAGTAGCGATAACGATACCTCTGGCTGGGCACCAGCATCATATCGCGAAGTGGCGGCCATATTCACGAGGCCAACCAATTATTATCCGGTAATTCAGGATATCTACACCGAAGAGATCTGGTTCCTTAGTGATGCGGATTCGTCAGCCGATGGTAAATGGTGGTTCACTTTTGCAGATTCTGTCGGTCCCGGCGATGGGAATATTTACAGGATCACGGACGTCTTCAAGGGTCCCATCACCGACAGCACAGTTTTATCGCATGATGTGCTATTAACAAGGGACTTGGTAATTGATACGAATGGTATCCTCGTAATAGAACCTGGCGTTACTCTATATATTTATCCGGATTGGGATGAAAACAACCAGGGATTTTCGGACTCGACCATCGAGATAATCACCAAGGGCAAGCTCTATGCAAATGGCACAGCATTCGATTCGATCAGGTTCGTTCCTTTCGCAGACTCTCCTGAGCAGGGTGACTGGGTCGGAATATATTTTGATGAGTTTACCTCGGGAGAATTCAGCTATTGTTCGATCCGTTATGGGGATCGAGGCATTGAGATGCGACGGGATGCCGATGTTAATGTTTCTCATTGTCATATAGGCGATAATTCGACAACGGGCATTTATAACTACAAGGGTTCTCTCGATCTTGTCCATTCCAGAGTTGCCAATAACGGAATTTACGGTCTTCATGGCTATCTTGGCGCAGATTCAGTTTTCAATACAAAGTTCGCGGACAATGTATCGTACGGCATAAGAATATACGGCACTGACGCCTCCAGCGACTCGACATATATCCTGAGCGATACAATAACCTGCTTGTCTCCATCTCCCAATCCATCACTATACGGTATAAAGATAGATAACAATGA
Source organism: uncultured bacterium (assembly GCA_965555375.1). Lineage (GTDB taxonomy): Bacteria > Zixibacteria > MSB-5A5 > UBA10806 > UBA10806 > CBDVBL01. The sequence continues at coordinate 3,832 of CBEWDL010000142.1, read as the reverse complement.
TCGTGTAAGGATCTCGAATTGCCGAGTTCAAAGCTACGATCAAGGCGGGATATATATTTCAAGTTCAGATTGCATCGTTCAACATTCAGATCTTCGAAGTAATGGAAACTATGGAACTTATGTTGCCAATTCCTCTAATCCTTATATCCGACAGTGCAATTTGGCAAATCTCCCGATCGGGGTAAAAGTGACCGGTAGATCCCTACCGGATATTGGGATCGTTTCGTCGATACCTGTAGATTCAGGACTAAGTGATTTTCAAGGCTGTAGCCAATGGTACATTTATCAAGATTGGCTGTTTGGACCAAACCTCTTAATGGCAGAGGCCAACTATTTTGGAGTAGGAATGCCCGACACCTCCAAATTTTATGGGCCAATCGATTATATTCCCTACATAACGTATGATCCATTCCCCAAGGTTACAATTGATCAGCAGGTTCCTTATGCTTTTATGCTCAGATCTAATTACCCCAATCCGTTTAATCCACGGACCACCATATCATTTACCTTGGATCAGGCTGCACATACTACGGTCACGGTTTACAATCTATTAGGACGAAATGTCGTGACCCTTGCGGAAGAATATTTAGACGTGGGAGAGCACACCGTTATATGGGACGGGAGAAATAGTTCCGGTGTTCCGGTAGCATCAGGGATATATTTCTACGCGATCCAGTCTGGTGAACACTTTGATTCGAAGAAAATGACCATATTGCGATAGGAGGAAAATATGCGATATTTAGTGATACTACTGACGATAGTGATGGTATCTCCGGCAGTTTACGGAACTGAAACGACAGCCACCCTTGATCGCTGCGTAGTCTTGAATGCTGAGAACGATGCCACCGCAGAAAGCAAGATCCCCATACATTTTGCTGTACCGAATGAAGTGGTTGGCAAGGAGTTAATATATGCTGAGCTGCATATCCCCGTCGCTATCAGCAATCAAGAAGGCAGTTCACTCTTTGAATTGAAGCTCTATCCCGCGCTTTCGGACTGGTCCGAGGCCGAGATCGATTTCGATACAGCTGGAGATGTTGCTGACACAATAAGCGCCGGTTCATTTACAGTCAGCCTGGCTGATTCCAATGATTTCCATATCGATATTACGCCCTTTGTGAGGGAAGTTGTTGCGGAAGAGCGATCGAACTACGGGTTAATCGCCGTCGGTGATTTGCTTGGTGAATCGAATCTGCAGTTGCCGGAAGCCCTCGGACGGTCCATCAAGAATTTGGCAACTGTCAGGATCGTATATAAGTAGGCTTACGGTGTAAAACTTCTTTTACGTCAAGCCCCGGCTTCAGTCGGGGCTTTTCCGTTTCCGCTAATGGGAACTTATCGGAAATGGGGGGAACCATTTTCCAAAGATTCCTTGTCCGATAAAAAGTCCTTGACACACCTGGGTGAGATTCTCTTTATTAGCAAAAGTTTCCCACCCCCCGGGAATGTTTTTGAAATACTAGCCTTTGCTGGGCTGGCCATCTGGCTATACGGATAGTGGTTTGGTGTTCTTGTAATAGTAGCGAGAATCTTAGAGAGGAGAGAATGTTAGAACACACAAGAGTTTCTAATAAATTATGTCATCATCGGTAAACCTTTTCACAGGGGGAACAAAATTGAATAGTCTCAAAACATTCTTCAGAGCTTTCACCTATTTGTCTCTGATCGCATCTGCGATTACTACAACGGCTTACGCCCAGAACCTCCGCATTTATCACATCGATGTCGAACAAGCAGATGCAACATTGTTCGTCTCGCCTTCCAATAGAACCTTGCTTGTTGACAGCGGTAAAAACGGCCATGGTGATAGGCTTATGGCGACAATGAATGAAGCAGGCGTCACCCAGATTGATGCCTTCGTTTGCACGCATTACCATGAAGATCATTATGGTGGAATCGACGATTTGGTCAACGATCACGATGTGCCGGTTTTAGAAACCTATGATAGAGGAGAAAAGAACCATATTCCTGCATCCAAAAGGAATAGTACCACTTTTCTGGGTTATAATAACGCCGTAGGTGAAGATGCGATAATTCTACTTCCGGGAGATGAAATCATATTTGATCCAGAAATCCGAGTTACTTGTATTTCATCCAGTGGCGTTGTAATAGGTGAAGAAAACCCCACAACCGGAGTTGATGAAAACGATATGAGCATATCCCTGCTGATCACCTATGGCGGCTTCAGGTATTTCATTGGCGGAGATATTGAACACGAGACCGAGGAAGACATTGCATCCCGAGATCTGATTATGGATATAGATGTTTATCAAGCAAATCATCACGGTTCACATTCCAGTTCTTTGCAGGAATTTATGGAGGATCTATCCCCTACGGTAATTGTAATATCTAACGGCAGTCATGGCACTTATCATCATCCCCGGCAGACGACACTTGACCTTTATTCGTTGCTCGCAGGACCTCCGATTGTATTTCAAACAAATAGATGTTTGGCCGGAAGCCCTGCCGGTAACGTGCAAAATGATAGAATCGGCGATCCGGAAACGAGCGACGAAGACGGAACAATATTAGTAGAGGTTGATAATACGGCTGGTACTTATACGGTTTCTCTCCGGGGCAGTGTCTATGACACTTATCAAATTGAAGGCGGTGGCAGGCCTGATATATCTGTAGTGATTGAAAGTATACTTCCGAATCCCCAGGGTCAAGATAGACAGCTTGAAGAAGTTACTATAAGGAACAATGGCGCTCAAGCTGTATCCATGGCTGGCTGGATTTTACGAGACCGAAGTAATAGAGATTGGGATTTGAGTTCCATGGGCTCACTTGCCGCGAGCCAATCTGGGACTATTAGGAGAAACGGTCAACGGATGAGCCTTAATAATTCAGGGGATGAGATAAGGCTTCTGGATGCTACTGGTGTCGAGAGGGATAGGTTTTAATATTCGGGTTCTGAGGAGAGAGTTGTTATGAATACTGAGCACTAGTTAAAGTGTTTGAATTCAGAATTTTCGGGACAGAATAGGCATTTGAACTAAGAGGCAGTTTTGGCTGGCTTGCCGATGATAATCTTAATCCGGCAATATACTGACTCCGAAACTGGACCGATTTATGGGGGGCAGGTCAGTAGGAGCCCCTCAAATTAGATTGCTAATTTATCAATGACTTGGAATGTCGAACAAAATTCTCAAGATCCCCCCAAATGACATCCATATGATATCTCGAATTTGAAGTGTTAAATTCAATTCGTAGTGAAGTGCCTGCCATGTCGCTTGAACTATATTGACGCACCACTGATACTTCCGAAAGAGGGAATTCTTGAAATTGGCATTTTTTCCTCCAAAATCCCTGCCATTCAGCATATCGCGAAATACGTTTTGCAGTCAGTGCCATTATTCCTCGATTCCCATTTTCAAACATGCCAAACACAATTTCTATGATTCTTTCACCGGATTCAAGATAATCTAAGATCTTCTTTTTATGTATGTCAATCTCATTCTCCATATTTGTTCTTCCTTTATATTACTCAAGCTTTCGGCCCACCCGAGCTTCATAATTAAATTCCTTCAGAAACGTCACTAACTCTTGTCCTGCCTCCAATAGATGTACCACCCTTTAAGTTAGCCCTGCCATAGCGAAAGTCAAGTTTGTTTGAGGTTTTATGGCTTCGAGTTGGGGCAATATCCTTCCGCTATGTTGCCACGTCAATAATACGACAACAACGAGTGGTATAAAACTACATTCCCAAACGGTCCCAATTTGGGCCCAGTAGCTGTAAGTTTATACCCTGTAAGGCAAATTTTGAGTTCGAGTCTCTTCGGCCCCGTTTTTTATTATGCCATACTATTTGTACATATTGCAGAGCCTGGCG
>CBEWDL010000141.1:0-8520 GCA_965555375.1 uncultured bacterium | reverse complement strand
CCCGATGTGAAAACCAGGCCGGTGCCTGACTCGATAACCGCCTGGCTGTAGGGACCGATTGCCTCCGGAGCCTTATTGGTGTGAACAATCTTTTTCATTGAATTACCTCCGAAAAAGGTTAAATTGAGCCGGAAGGTTTATATCACGAGTCGGATTTGATTTCAAGCCTGCTATAACCGGGTACAACACATTTTGAAAATCCTGAAATCCAGAAGAGAAGAAATCATAATAGGGCTTCTGGCCATTCTTGCCTATATCGTTTGCCTCATAAATGACTTCCACACCGATGACTGGATCGTCTTGAGCTATCTTCGCGACGGTTTCTCGTTCAGCGATTTCTTATCAATGGAGAACCCCGGGCGCTTCCGGCCGCTCACAAACATCATGCTTTATCTTAGATATCTGGTCTTCGTCGATACCTCTTTTTTGTATTATGCCCTTAACGTTATCCTGCACGGGGCCGTGTCGGTTATGTTATATAGGCTTCTTCTGAAAATCGAACTGCCGCCAACGGCCTCTTTTCTTTCCGCTCTCATTTTCGCTATATATTTTCAGCATTACGAGGCGGTTATATGGCTGTACGGCGTCATCAGGGAGTTCGCTGCCATATTCTACATAGTCTGTTTCTGGCATCTGCATAATTTTGTAATTGGTGGTTCGAAGAAATCGTTCTGGCTTTTTGCGCTCTTTTCTTTTTCAGGGCTTTTTATTGTCGAGGATTTCGTGATAGCGCCGGTCGCATTCGTGGTTTTCGTTCTCGTATTCGCCGGCAAAGGCAGGACGGCCAGAGCCTTGAAACCGGTGATGATTTCAAGCATCATAGCTCTGCTGCTATATTTTTCACTCAGAACCGCTCTTATCGCCCGCCCGGGCATAACGGAGCAACATTATTATTTCGGCTTTCATATGATCAGGGTTTTTTTCGACTATCTCGGGTGGTTTGTTGTTCCTTCGCCGGAGCATACGTATTTCCAGTCGTTAGCTACAAAGGTGGACGGTCAAGTATATCATATCTGGAGGGGGGCAAACTATCTGGTCATGGCCGGATTGATTCCTTTTTCGATATGGCTTTATATAAAGGCGCCGAAGCAGGTCAGGTTTTTCTTGCTCCTTATTTTCATAATGCTTCTTCCCATATTGCCATTAGAATATAAGGTCGGTCCGAGAAACATCTATCTGCCATCGCTCGGGATTGCGGTCGTCGCCGGCTACATACTTCATGGTCTTATATCGAGCAGGAGAGTTAGCCTGTGGTTGAGGCGAGCCTGCCTGGCAGCAATGCTGGCCTATATCGGCATCAGCATGATAGCTATCGATATAGCATCTTTAGAGTATCGTAAGACTCAGGCGCTTGTCACCGATATAATCGAGGATCTGAAGGAATCGGGTGTCGATTTCAATAAGTATGAATTCACGATCTTCGATAACGTACCGGGCCGTGCTATCATCGGGCCGTCCATGATGTATAAACTGAATTATGAGCATTATGTTATCGCTTCCAATGACGCCACCCGCGGGCCGGTAAACATTGAAATGGTAGCGGATTCCCTTTATAATGAGGGCGTGCCGATCGTCGTTTTCGATTATCGCCACGGCCGCATGCTGGAGGCGACGGAAGAATATATATACGAGGGGAAAACCGATTCAAATCTTTCCGAATAGCTGAGACGGGAGGGTCGTATGAGAATCTATATCTCGATATTTATACTTCTATTAGCCGTTGAGGCGCACCCCTATGGCACGAAACCCAGGCATATTGCAGCCGATTCAGTCTGGCTTCTAAAGCTCCAGGAAAAGCTTGAAAAAAATGATTCAGTATTTTCCAGGGCCGGATGGATTTTTTATACGACTGGAGAAGATCCCGATATTCCCGAGAAATATGCCCGGGAAGGAAGAAAAATTATATTTAGCACATACAGCCGGAAAAAGCTTGATAGAATTCAGGGTGAGTTCGGGTCCGATGAACTTAATCGGGTTGCCAGGCTAATATATATAAGAATCCTCTCTGGACGAAATAGATACATACACGAGGCCTACGGTCTGAAAAACTCGATTATGAAAACATTTATAAACCATCGTGCCGAATTCGAAGGCGAGGAACGTTCAGCGAACTACTTCACGAGATTGATGCGCGAAGAATCAGACAGAGAAAGGCGAAGGAGGGCATGGTATGCGAATACACTTATAGCATCAGATATTGCGCCGAAGCTTCGGAAATTGATAAAGAGTAGAAACAAACTTGCCCGGGAGTGTGGAGCCCACGATTTTTATGAATTCCAATTGAGCGCCATGGGCATGACTGTGGATAACTTATTCATGGTACTGGATAAGCTCGATGCATCAACTGAGGAACCCTATCTGCAGATCCTCGAGAAAAGGAAGATGATGCTCGGCCTGGAGACAATCGAACCCTGGGATTTAGGCTATTTTGCAGATACATTAACGCTGGCTTTTGATTCCTATTTTAAAAAAGACAGCTTGATGTCGGTGTTGAATCGAACCATGGCAGGGCTCGGATACGATATGGACAACCTATCGTTACAATACGATCTTGAGCCAAGACAGGGGAAGTTCCAGAGCGCCTTTTGCTTTCCAATCAACGTCCCCGATGATATCAGAATACTGGCCAATATCGATGATGGTTATTCATCATATCGGATCCTGTTTCATGAAGTCGGGCATGCGCTTCATTCCTCATATATAGATCAGCCTTATTATGCGCTACGTGGATCTCCCGCTGGCTGCGTCGCGGAGGCAATGGCCTCTTTCAACGAGGCATTATTGCATCAACCTGAGTGGCTCAGAAAATATGGCGGATTTCCGGATTCCATGATTTCCCCGATATTAGATCTCTTGCATAATTGGAGAATTGTTAGTCTTAGATTTGCCCTCGCAAATGTCTATTTCGAAAGAGAGTTGTACCACACCGGTGCCGAAAATCCGACAGAATTGTACTGGGATATGCGCGAGAGGTTTACATTCGGGGCTCGCCATGATGATGTCGCCCTCTGGGCTTTAACTCATCATTACACCGACCATCCGGTTTATGTGCATAACTATATACTTGCCGGGATGATAGCGGCTCAGACATTAGCCCATCTTAAAAGGATCAACGGAACCGTGATAGATAACGAGGCAACATCGGAGTTTCTTATAGACAATTACTTCAAGCCCGGGGCATCGAAAGATTGGTTCGGGCTTGTTGAAGATGCAACCGGAGAGCCGCTTAATGCTAAGTATTTTATCGATGAATTATTGGCAAAATAACGGGCCTTCGGAGATCGCAGCGGAATAGTAACCACATATCACCTGGCAGGTTACATAATCTCCTGAGATCTTATAATCGGCCGTGGGAAGAATGGATCATCATTTTTATCCTGCCTGCCGATAATAAGAATATATCTTATTTGAGGGAACCGGGAAACCGAAAAGGTCGTATTAGAGCATGATGAGCATGCCGGGAATTGCAAGATCGATTGTTGTCGCCGGATTGGGCCTTTTTCTGCTCGCCGGGCCGGTGGCGTTCCAGCAGGGATGTCAGATGACGAACTGCTGTTGCCAGCCGGAGGCAACCGAGAGGGTTTCTCTGGAAAAAACGCCCTGCTGCGGGTGCCAGATTTCTAAAGTGGCGCAAATGCCGATTCAGCTGGCAACGGCTCAGAAAGTTGACGTTCCCGATCATATTCGCACCGAAATGTCCATCGCTTTTACTGGTGAAATAGCGGTAGCAGGCAGTGACGATTTCTCATGTAGATTTATCGAAACCCAATCTCTATCGCCACCTTTATCGATCAGCTCTATAAATACTCCACTGATCTGTTGATCTTTTTGCAGCGACTATAGTATTTTAAAGGCCGGTATAAACCGCGTCTTTTAACTTGTTGCAAAAGGATAGAAAAATGTGGAGGATAGTTGTATTTTTGAAAATTGCATGTTTACCGGCGTTGTCGGTAACCGTATCGGGGCAGCCGATTCCCGGTGATCCGGTGCTGGATTCGCTGGTATTGTCTGCGCTGGATAACAATCCCGATATTCAGGCGGCCGTGGAGAGAGCGGAATCGGCGGAATATATGATCTCTCCGGCTGGAGCCCTGCCCGATCCGATGGCCGCTGTAGGGTTGTCGGGGCCGCTGGCCGAATCGTGGGTCGGAGAGCCGATGGCGATGCCTAACGTCACGGTTGGCTTATCGCAAAGATTTCCTTTCCCCGGTAAACAAGGAGCATCGAAAAGCGCCGCCGAGAACAGAGCCGGGGGTCTGGTGGAATCTCTGGAGGCTTCCAGACAGAGGCTTGCGGCCAGAGTCAAGTCGGCTTACTACGATCTGGCCTACTGGCTCGACGCCAGAGAGACGGTCGAAAGAAATATAGATTTCGTCAGCGAACTGGAGGCGGTCGCCAGGGAACGGTACAAAGTCGGTCAGGGACTTCAGGTGCATGTTTTGCAGGCCCAGAAAAGCCTGACGCGGCTCGAGGATCAAAAACTCATGATCGGTCAGATGGTCGAGACCTCACGATGGCAGCTGGCCAGGCTTCTGGGGAATATGAATCCGGACTATTTATCCGCTTCGTTGCCCGAGGTCAAGAGCCTGCCCGAGCAAGACGGGGAATCGTTGAGAGATCGTTTGATCGGGCGTAATCCGGAATATAAGAATTCGGCTTTTACTATCGAAATGCGCAAAGATCTTTTGAGAAAAGCCAGGCTCGGCTACCTCCCGGATCTTACATTGGGCGCTGGCTACGGTTTCAGGTGGGAAAACGATATGTTCCCGATGTTCAGTAAGGATATGCTCATGGTAACGGCCGGATTGAATATTCCGCTCTGGGCCGGATGGAAACAGAAAAATATCGTCCTATCGGCAAAAGCCGATCTTCGTCAGTCGGAATATTCAAGATCGGATCTGCGAAACAGGCTTACATTCGAGCTTGAAAAATATCTGCTGGAATACCGGCGTAACAGATCGAAATATGCGCTCTACGGGCAATCCTTGATCCCCCAGACGCGGGCGACCCTGGAATCGGCCAGGACCGCTTATCAGGTCGGTAAGCTGGAGTTTCTCGATGTTATTACGGCTCAACTGGAGCTGTTTAACGCGGAGTTGGAATTACATAGATCGTTGGCCGATGCCCTCAAGGCGCTGGCCGAGATAGACAGGTTGACGGCTGATGCCGTGCCTGAATCGAGCAACTAAGAAAGTGAGGAATGCAATGAAAAGATTCTGGATAGTACCGATAGCGGTGATTTCGCTGGGAATTGGAATGTTCCTGGGGCAGGCTTTCTTCGGCACAGGCGAAGACAGCAGTCCAACACGAACCTTCGCAGCGAAACAACAATACACATGTGGCATGCATCCCGAGATTATCTCCGATGAGCCCGGGTATTGTCCTATATGTGAGATGAAGCTTACTCCCATAAGGCGGGAAACCACCGGGACGCCAACCGGCGAGAGGAAGATCGCTTACTGGATGGCCCCTATGGATCCAACTTATATTCGCAATGAGCCGGGGAAATCACCCATGGGGATGGATCTGGTGCCGGTGTATGAGGACGAGGTAACAAGCAGCATCATCAAGATCGACCCGGTAACATCGCAGAACATGGGGCTTAAGATGGCCATGGCCGAGAAGCGTCTGCTGTCCAAAGAGATTGCTGCCGTGGCCCATATCGATTATGACGAGGAAAAGCTTTATGGAGTCAACTCCAAAGTGGCCGGGTGGATCGAAAAGCTGTATGTCGATTACGAGGGCAAGTCGGTCAGGAAGGGCGATCCTCTTCTTGAAATCTACTCGCCGGAACTTGTCACTACCCAGCAGGAATATCTCTCCGCTTTGAGAAATTATGAGAATTTGAAAGATGCCTCGCTGGAATCCGCCCGCAAGGGAGCGGCTGACCTTTTAATGGCCGCCAAAGACCGGCTGCTGCTCTGGGATATTACCGAGGAACAGATTGAAAATCTCGAACGAACGGGTGCCGTGAAGAAGACTCTCACACTTTATTCTCCCGCCGCCGGCGTTGTGATATCGCGCATGGTTATCGAAGGTGATAAAGTCGCTCCGGGGATGAAGCTGTTTCAGGTTGCCGATCTCACCAGAGTCTGGGCGCTGGCTCATATTTATGAATACGAGTTGCCGTTTGTCGCCTTGGGGCAGGAGGTCGAGCTTTCTTTAGCCTACATTCCCGGCCAGACGTTTACGGGCCGGATATCGTTTATCTATCCTTATCTCGACAGCAAGACCCGGGACGTTCAAATCAGGATTGCGATCCCGAATAAAAATCTCTCGCTGAAACCGAACATGTATGCCGATGCCAGAATCAGGTCGACTCTCGATGGAGAGCGGTTGATGATTCCCAATCAGGCGGTGATCCGTTCCGGACTTCGCAATCTGGTTTTTATCTCGCTGGGAGATGGGAAATTCATGCCCCGCGAAGTGAAGTTGGGCGTTTTAGGGCAGAACGATATGATCGAGATTGTTTCTGGCCTTAATAAAGGCGATATGGTTGTTACATCATCGCAGTTCATGCTCGATTCCGAATCGCGTCTGAGAGAGGCGACCAGCAAAATCCGGGCGCAGATGGCATCGGCAACAGCAGTTAAAGATGAGCCGGTGGAAAAACAAAAGCGCTCACACAAAGAGCATCCGGAAGCGGAAATGAAGCGGATGAAAATGGAAAAGAAAAAGGAAGCCGAATCCAAATCGGCCAGCGGTGTGTTTACCTGCCCCATGGATTCTCATTCCCATATCGTCCAGCTGGGACCGGGGGAATGCCCGGAGTGCGGTATGAAACTGGTGCCGGCGGAGGAGACGTCCGGCCGCACTGTTTTCGTATGTCCCATGCCTGAGGATAGTGTCGTTTCAGCCGAACCGGGACGTTGCCCTGAATGCGGCATGAAGCTGGTGGAGAAATCAATCGGGATCGATAAGCATGAGGGCGATTCTCACGATATGCACAAGCATGATCAGGAAGAATCACAATCAGAAGAAATGAGCGGTGTTTTTACCTGTCCTATGGATTCGCACTCCCATATCGTGCAGTTCGGCCCCGGTGAATGTTCTGAATGCGGTATGAACCTGGTGCCGGCGGAGGAGACCTCCGGCCGCACGGCCTTTATCTGCCCCATGCCCGAGGACAGCATTGTCTCCGCGGAGCCGGGGCGCTGCCCAAAATGCGGCATGAAGCTGGTTGAAAAAACAATTGAGAGCGGCAAGCAATGATCGAGAAACTGATCGAAAGCTCCATAAACAACCGGCTGGTCGTCTTCATCTTCCTGGCGATAATCAGCCTGGCCGGGGTATATGCTCTGTTTAACATCCCGGTCGATGCCATCCCCGATCTCTCGGATGTGCAGGTCATAATATCGACAGAGTATCCCGGCCAGGGACCCCAGATTGTCGAAGACCAGGTTACTTACCCGCTGGCTACAGCCATGCTTTCAGTGCCTAATGCTAAAACTGTTCGAGGCTACTCGTTTTTCGGGATAAGTTTTGTCTATATCATCTTCGAGGATGGCACCGATCTATACGATGCCCGCAGCCGGGTTCTGGAATACCTGAATTTCGTATCGGGTCGCCTACCGAAAGGAATATCTCCTCAGCTCGGCCCGGACGCCACCGGGGTGGGCTGGATTTATCAGTATGCGCTCGAGGACACCAGCGGAAATTACGATCTGGCAGACCTTCGGAGCTTGCAGGATTGGTTTTTAAAATATGAACTCACGGCCCTTGAAGGTGTTTCCGAGGTGGCCTCGATAGGCGGATTTGTGAAGCAGTATCAGGTCGAGATCGATCCTAACAAGCTGGCCGCCTTTGGCATTCCCCTCTCCAAGGTCAAGCACGCTATCATGCGCTCCAACAATGACGTCGGCGGCAGACTTCTGGAGATGGGCGAGACCGAGTTCATGGTTCGAGGCCTGGGATATATAGAAAGCCTCGATGATCTGCGCAGCATTGCCATCGACGCCTCACCCGACGGCACCCCCATTCTCTTAAGCCAGGTGGCCAACATTCATTTCGGTCCGGAACTCAGGAGAGGCTTGGCGGAGCTCGATGGGCAGGGGGAAACGGTAGGTGGCATCATAGTGATTCGTTTCGGAGAGAATTCCCTCAAAGTCATTGACAGAGTTAAGGAGAGGATCAAAGAGCTTGAGGAATCAGGCAGCATACCTGATGGCGTCGTGGTAAAGCCGGTTTACGACCGCTCGAAACTTATAAAATCGGCCATTATCAACCTGCGTGAGAAACTGATCGAGGAAATGATCGTTGTCGCTTTAATATGTGTCATCTTTCTTTTGCATTTGCGTTCGGCGTTCGTGGCCATATTCACTTTACCTGCGGGCGTCCTTATCTCCCTGTTCGTGATGAATTACCTCGGCATGAACGCCAATATCATGTCTTTGGGGGGTATCGCCATAGCGATCGGCGTCATGGTCGATGCGGCGGTGGTGATGGTGGAAAACGCCCATAAGCATCTCGAACGCGATAAAGGGAAAAAAGAACATTCACAAATTATCCTCGATGCTGCCA
>CBEWDL010000140.1:0-8579 GCA_965555375.1 uncultured bacterium | reverse complement strand
TAAATATCCTCTTGATAACCGCATATTCGTTCAGACCGGCCCGTTCTCTTTTCGATGTTGATTCTGATTTGTCGAGAAGATTTTTTAGTGTCAAATATCTGACGGGGGGATTATTCGGCTCGCACAGCCAATCTAAGGTTTCCCTATTAGCTTTCATGAACCAGCCATATCTCGATGACAGATGTAACTACCTGAAACCAGCAAAGCCGTCTTCCATAATAACGGGACCAGGTGCTGGCGACGGGATTTCAAAGACGATATCGTCATTGTGATACCTCATCAGACAGTTAACATCTTGCGAATTCAATACCCCTCTATCTTCCTCGATGAGCTTCTCAGGCGATGAGGCTAAGCATATGGAAATATTTACAGGAGATGGTACCAGGCATAGAGCCAGTGGTCTATTGCCGTTTGTGATGGTTGTTGAAACACCTATGCTGTTCTCCTCCTTGAATTTTCTGTGATCGAGCACCTGTTCCTTGAAATGACTTTCGGATATCGATGGCAAAATTGCAAGGATTTTCTTCGGCTCAGGGCACCGCGTATAGATCGGCAATTGCCGCCGAAGGCTTTTTAGGCTTTACATTAAAATATAAATATCATATCTAAGCCAAAACTGCTGGCGAGCCGTTTGCTTCCGCAGCCGCGCCGGTTTATTTTGCAACTGATAATCCAATGGAGGCGTTTTGGAATTCATTATCTCAATTATCAAGGCCGGCAGCGACTTGATCTGGGCGACACCATCCGCTGTTCCCTTTATGGTCGTATTGTTGCTGGCGACCGGCATATACATAACATTTCGGCTCGGTTGGCCGCAGATCAAACACTTCGTTCACGCGATAGGTGTTACCAGCGGGAGATATGATAATCCCGCCGATTCAGGCGACATAACCCATTTTCAGGCGCTGTCGGCGGCGTTGTCGGCGACCGTCGGAATCGGCAATATCGCCGGTGTGGCTACGGCCATTCATTATGGCGGCCCCGGAGCGCTTTTCTGGATGTGGATAACCGGCATACTGGGGACATCTTTGAAATATGCCGAGTGCACCCTCTCCATGAAATACCGAGATATAAACGCCGACGGATCGGCATCGGGAGGACCGATGTATTACATCCAGAAAGGGTTGGGCTTGAAACCGCTGGCGATTTTCTTCGCCATCGCTGCCGTGATCTGCTCGTTCGGCGTCGGTAACGGCATTCAGGCGTTCACGGTCGCCGATCAGCTTAACTCCGATTTCTCCATTCCGATCTGGATAACCGGCTTGGGATTGACGATTATGGTGGCCATGGTGATTATCGGCGGTATCAAGCGTATCGGCCGCGTCACCTCCATACTGGCTCCGGGAATGGCCATTATCTATGTCAGCGGCGCCCCTGGTGATCCTTCTGGCTAATATTGATAAGCTTCCGGGGACATTTGCATTAATATTCAAATCAGCTTTTACTCCGGTCAGTTTTCTGGGGGGTTTCGCCGGTGTATTCTTTATAAAGACCATGATCTGGGGAGTTAAACGAGGGCTTTTCTCCAACGAGGCCGGGCAGGGGTCGGCAGCCATAGCCCATGCGGCCGCCAGGACGAAAGAGCCGGTTCGCGAGGGCACCGTTGCTATGCTGGGGCCATATATCGACACGCTCTTAATCTGCTCGCTTACTGGTTTGGTGATAATAACCACCGGCGTGTTCAATAAGAAGATGACGGAGATCCGCGATTTTAATCACTTCAATTTCGATATGGTAACGGTTCCCGTGGATCATAGCGATCAGTGGATGAATTTCAATATCGAAAGATACAATAAGGAGCATGAGGAAACGCCTTTCGGCATAGCGGAGTTCGACGGTGATGTCGTTGTTTCCGACGGGAAGATCTCCACCGTCCGGCTTTCTACAACTCCCGTTTATCCGGCAGGGTTGACGGAAGACAGTCTGTTCACCTTGGGTCTGATAAGAAACCATGGCTTCGTGGATGATATGAAAATACTTATCGATGGTGATCCGTTTACAGGCGGACTCAGAATCAGCGGCCTGGATTCCCCCGCAGGACAGGATATCAAGATCACCGAAGGGCCGCCAGGATACCTGGCCGTGGAGGGTGCGATATACCAGAACGGTTCGCCGCTGACTGCCTGGGGGTTTCAAACCGGGCTTTCCTTTATTCTGGGTGATGGGGGTAAATATATTATCACTATTGCTGTTTTTCTGTTCGCCATTTCCACCATGATAAGCTGGTCTTATTACGGTGATCGATCGATACAATATCTTTTGGGTAATAGAGCCATCGTGCCGTATAGATATTTTTATTGTGTTGTTCTGTTTATCGGGGCGACGAGCAAGCTTGAAGATATCTGGGGGTTCGGCGATATAGGCCTGGGCTTGATGGCCATACCGAACCTGATTGCGATATTGCTGCTTTCCAATACTACAGCCAAGCTGACGAAAGAATGTTTCTCCCGGAAGCATGAGCCGTACAGGAAGCGGAAGAAGATGATATATTGATTCTTTTGGGCGTATAGCTATTTGTTTCTTTAATTGTGCCGTCAGATCTTCAGATCTGACGGTTTATTTCTATATTAACCATAAACGAAAGTTTTGTTATCTTCTACGGAGATTCCTTGAAGGTCGGCTCACGGACGGCATGTCTGAGAAAATGGAACGGGGAGGAGATGTATCAATTCTCATTTTCTCGCCTTTATCTTTATCGGATGAAGCCGGAATACCAGCGGAAACGAATTTCGGTTTTTTTTCAGGCGCAATGTTGAATGATTTCTCAGCCGTTTTGATTATATCGCCATTCAGGCCCTCGGAAATGATCGCATCGGTAAATTTCCGCCGGCCGCGGACGATCTCCTGAAGGTAGCCGTCGATCTGTTCCTTTGAATATAATTTATTGATATCGAACAGAGAGAGATCGCCGCCAACGCACTCGTGCGCTTCCTCGGTTCCGAACATCGCCAGGCGGTATTTGTTGGTGGCTCGTAAATCGCCTCTCTGCAGGGCGGCCATGAGACCTATGGGGACGCGCACGGTCTTGCGGATCATGTTTTTGCGTTTGATGCCGTCTTCCTCGATAGTCTCCAGAATCTCTCCCATACCGCCGGTGTTGTACTGGTAAAAATGTAATCTATCGGGATATTTCGATTCCAGCTTTTTTAATATCTCGTAGAAACGGTTGACCTTGAAGCCGCGCGATCCGATGATGAAAGGATCGGTTCCCACGGTCCGCACCGATTCGCCGGCCTTGACCGGCTCCGAGGCGAAGCTGTGGGTCGATTCGCCCCAGAGATAGGCTAAAACCGCCTGGTCAAGCGTCAATTTCTGTGCAAAGGGCATAATCGTATTTCGGCGCGTTATAAATGCGAAGATCAGGCCGTCAAGCTCCTCGATGGGCGGCAGGTTTATGCTCGGCGCTTCGATGGAGACGAATTTCCTGCCCAGCCTGATCCTTACCTTGTCCTTTCGAATCACTGATCGGCCGTTGGCGTTGAGACGTTCATCTAAGAAATCGGGGCGGCCTGCAGAGTCGATCATGACGTTTTCATATAAAGCGGATTTATCGACCAGAGCATGATACATCGCCTCCTGCAATTTGGCATCGACGTCTGTCTTGACGAAGAAACCGAGTTCCGAGCCATAGGCTGAGCCGTCGGGGCGAAGGAACACGATATCGTCCTGGGCAACCTCGGTTCTCTCGCCCTCTTTATGGCTAAGGCCAAGCTGGTGGCAGGACCATGTTGATTTGCCGGTAGCCGAAAGCCCGAACAGTAGCACGCCGAACGTCTTCAGTTTGCCGGAAACAGCGTCCTTGACATGGACTACCTTGGTGCCAGCGTGAAGCCCCAGCATGCCCCGCCTGTCGGAAGCCCACATGGCCTGGCGGAGAAATCCTTTCTTGTCCTCACCCATGTAATCGGTGCCCAACGCGATATTGATATTGTGCTCGGGGATCGCCAGCACCTGTTGCCGGATCGGATGCTCCTCCGGGATGTGAATCATGTGGAACTCCGGGCCGGGTCTTTTCGACGGTTTCGCCATGGTATTGGCCCACATGTAGGCGATACGGTAATTCTTGGGATCGGCCACCGACACATATAGGTTGCAGATGGGATTAAAATCGGGATTATGACCCATCTGCCGTCTTACATGGATAAAAGGCAGGGTACGCATCAACTGTAGAACCTTATGCAGTTCCTCCGGTGAGTTCTCGATAATATTCTTTTGCACCGGTGTCAGTTTCGGCAGACGGACATCGGGCGAACCGAGATAGACCGTTTTAGGCCCGATCCGGCTGGAGACCGCCGAGCGCCATCCCCAGGAACCGAAGACGGTTTGTGTGCCGGTCTTGATGGCCAGGGAGCGAAGCTTGCGCATGGAGTGTCTCTCGATATTGCTCCGCTTCAGAAGGGGCATCAGATTCTCGACGAATTCGCGGTAGGCTCCTTCATCGTAAATACCGGAAGCCATCGGTTACCTCATTCTTTCATTCTACAATGTCAGAATTGGGTGGCATGCTTTTCCGAAGGATGAGTCCTACGGACCTGTAGGGCATGCTTCCCCCATTACGCTTGTGAAAAGTTACGCAAACGGCGGAGTAAAGGCAAGGGGAATTCAATGCCAGCTTTCAGCCGGTGAACCGAATCCGGCGTAGCCTTTCTATCAAGAGCTTCTCAAATCTATCTCTTTGAATTGCCAGTAGTTCTGTCAGTTCTATGTTATTTTCTTCCACAAGCTGTTCGACTAATCTTAGGCCGGCGAAATATCCTGCTCGAAACTTAAATATGTCGTTCGGATCAGATGCATAGAAGAGCCCAAAATCGGGATTGCACGTTGAAAAGTTCGCCAGTAGATTGGCAAAAATCTCTTTTTCGCTTGTCCTGCACTCGTTGAACCAACGGTCGGCTTTATCATCCGGCAGATAGTCGGCCCATAACGCCGTGAGTTCATCGATTTCGAGGATTCTCATGGCCATATAGGTTGCTATGCCTTCGGTGATGAGTCGCCGGGAAACTCGCCGTAATTCTTGCTGGCTGTCAAAATAGAATTCCGGGCATGCCGTATAATGCAGAGCGTGAATTATTTCATGGGTGACAAAAACGCGGGCGAGCATGGGGGAGTCGTATGTTTCTACCGGAAGCCAGACCACAAACCGATTCCCGTCTCTGAAAGCATGGCCGTTGGAGGTGCCCCGGCCAACAAATAGAACGATATTCAAATCTTTAGTGTTCAGCCTAAGAGCGTTGAATTTGTTGACGATGAATTTCAATTGATTATTAATCAGTCGGGTTCGCCTGTTAATTTCGCCTTCCGTTAACTTAGCGAATGACTTTTTTCTGTCGCCCCAATAGCGAAAATAGTGATCGAACAGGGCCGGATACGAGCTCTCATACTCCGGCAAATTGTTGGATGAGAGGATGTGCTTGATATATGCGCCGGTAAGGTCTGTGATTTTCATATATCCTGAATACGCTGCCCGTTCATAACACCGTTAAGAATCTGGCCTACTCAAAAAACTGCGCCTCCGCCACGATTCCCTCCTCGACATCTATGCCCACGCCGAAATTGTTGGCGCCGTAATGGTCGTCATCCTTCGCCGGCATAAACCAGGTCTTGTTGTTGCCGCAAAATGGATTAGCGGTAAGCTTGTCGTTCTCTTTATCCCAATCCATATATGTATCAGTGCCGCCTATATCAAGAAGGAGGCCGAACGATTTCGCATAGGCGTTATATGGCGACAGCCTGTTCGGATTGTCGTAATCCTCCCGGTAGGTTGCTGCCCCTAATCCCTGCTGGCCTCCCTGAAGCTGGTAGTAATCGTCGCCGCCGATATCGATCAGAAAAGCGTCGGAGCGGATCTGAGCACAGCCCAACGATATTATATTGGCTTCATAGTGGTCGTTGCCGCCCTTATCGAGCAAGAGAGCGATGGTGTAATCCCAGCCGAAGGCTATGCCCGCGCCGGCGGTCTCCCAGAGCTTGTGGGTATCGTTGCCGCCCTCATCGACAATGGCGCCGATACAATAATGCGCCCCGGAAGCCTGAGTGAAATAAACCGATTCGTATAGATCGTCGCCTTCGCCCTCATAAACCAACCCCGTTCCGAACCAGTATCCGCAGCCCAATGTCCAGTTGCCAGAGTAGTAATGATCCTTGCCCTTTATATCGATCAGCATGCCGAGGCCGCCGGCCCAGGAATGACCGTCAGAGCCATCGCCCCTGCGTCCCATACCGGCGCCCTGCGCCGCATTGACATTGATCTTGTTTTCTGAATGATAATCGCCGCGATGTGCCACTTCCTCGAATGGTTCGGCGGTGTATCTGTCATCACCCTCGTAATCGGCGCACACGCCCACTCCCCCTACGCCTCCCATCCCCTGGCCATCGCCGAAGAGATAGCGGGTGTCGTTGCCCGATATATCGAGATTCATACCGATCCCGAAATAGCCGCATCCCTGTCCGGAGGTCTCAAGCTGGTAATCGTCTTCGCCGGCTACATCGAGAAGTATCCCCAGTCCGAACAGGCCGCAACCCTGGGCCATCTTCACCGCCCGGTATTGGTCTTTGCCGGAGTTGTCGATCAGAATCCCCGCGCCAAGTATGGCCGAGCCCTGCGACGGTAGATTCGGGTTTTCATTGATATATTTATCATCTCCGGCGCAGTCGATGGCCACGGCGATCGATATTTCATACGACGGCGTTCCTCCGGCATTGCCGGTGTATCTATCATCTCCACCTAAGTCCACCAGGATGGCGCAGTCTCTCTGCGTGTGTTCGTCCCTGTCGGTTCCCGATATTATTATTCTGCCTATTGGCGAGAGAAAATCAAAATCGATCTTATCCAGACCTTTGTGTTTTTCAGATAGATAAACTTTTAGTTTCTTTGAAGCTGTCTCCGCCGCCTGGGCCGCTTTCATGCATCCGTAATAGAGTGAGTGAGCGTCCAGAGCAGCGGCTATGTCATCGATTTGAGGATAGTATTTCTGACCATCGCCTATAGACTCGGCCAGATCTTTGATCGAAAACAGAATCAGAGCATCATTGGTATCGACATTTCTGATCGCGATCCTCCGCCATTTGTAAGCGTCATAGATATTGAGCATTAGTTCGGCAATTATGATCTGCAATTCATCGGGGATTTCGTCGATTTTTTCCTGCAGTTCGGTCTTATAATCAGGCCAGTCGGATTTATTGCCGAATGTCATGTAATTAAGCTGCTTGCCCTCGGCCAGATAGATCTGCTCGAAAGCGTCCATCATGGGTTGAGTGGAGTCGATCCGGGCGTCGAGGTTGACCGAGTAGTTGCGAAATCCGGTCATCATCCGGTCGACACCGAGCATGTACGAAATGCGATGAAGAGAAACATCCGTGGTGTCGTAAAACGCCGGTTCCAGATATTGCCTGATGGTGTTTCCCATAGCCTGGGTATATTCGATCACGTGCAGCGGCTCGGCGAATAAATCCGTGAAAAAGGGCAAGGTGTAGGGGATGCCATCCGGCTGAGGGAAACGGTTCCAGTACCCTTTCGGCTGGAATCCCAGATCGGCTCTGGTGAAGCCGACCGAGTCGAGGGCGGCGCCGAGGCGATCTATATCCGATTCCTGGGCTGAGGCGCCGACTGTCGCGATCAAGAATATCATTACAATTTTTTTAAACATGGTTTTTCCCTCCCGGTTTTTCATTCTTTGGAACCTTTATAAAACGTGTTGCCGGAAATGTCAAAATGGAATATCTTAGATTGTAATTACGGTCAAGTGAGGAGAGTTGAGAGCAGGAGGGAAATGGGCGTCCCTGGTGCCGTAGGATATGCGTTGCTAATGACAATAAATAATTTCCATATGGAGGAAGGAGATGAAAACATGAAAAAGTTATTTGGAGTATTAATATTTATCATGATCTCATTAGCACTTATCTCTTCTACGAAAGGTGGGGAACCAACAAACTTCGGCAAGTTTTGGAATGAAATCTTAACGGATTCCGAAAAGGAGGTTTATGTTAGTGCTTTCGTACGAGGATTTTATCTGGGATATGATGCCGCGATCTCGGATTGGGCAATAAAGGAGGTAATGGGTGCGAATTTTGATTCAATAATGGCGGATCGATCGACTCGCCGAAAATTAGATGTAGGTATTGGAGTATTAGTGCGTCAAGTAACCGAACTTTACAAGGATCCTGCTAATACATACATTCCTGTTGATTTGTTAATTTACATTGCGGCCGATAGAATTGCAGGTGAATACGTAGAAGACAGATTGCAGGGTTTGCGAAAGGAGATGCTCAAGGAAAATGATAAATAATCTACCAGAATCGAGGGCTTTCCGGTAGCTAGCAGCCTTCTAAGATCTTTCAGGTCATGGTATTTGACGAAAAAGCAGTCAGAAGGGGAAACCCGATCGCACCCTATTGAATCTAGGTGAAACCAATGAGTGTTAAACTGCCCCAGGTGCTATATAAATACGCGAACTGGAGAAATAAACATCACAAGAAGCTTATCACTTTCAATGAATTGTATTTTGCTTCCGCTGAAAATTTCAATGATCCTTTTGATAGCTGCATTCCCATCCGTTATGACCTGCTTCCTGATAATGATG
>CBEWDL010000139.1:0-8579 GCA_965555375.1 uncultured bacterium | reverse complement strand
GACATGGGAATTGCATTATTTAAATTATAAGATTTGCGGATTTCGAGAAACGGTGGCTGAAATGGAGCCGAGATGGATACGAGAACTTTTATACCTAAACAGAGCAGACAAAATCAGAAGTGGTTCCTGATCGATGCGGATGGCAAACCTCTTGGCCGTCTGGCGACAAGGATAGCGACAACTCTTCGCGGCAAAGATAGCCCGTTGTTCACACCCCACCTTGACATGGGAGGCTATGTTGTCGTGATTAACGCCGAGAAAGTGGCGTTGTCCGGCAAGAAGCTTCTTTCGAAGAAATATTACTCCTATTCGGGGTATCCCGGCGGCCTTAAGGAGGTTACCGTGGGAAGGATGCTGGCAAATCATCCGGAGCGGGTGGTCGAGAAAGCGGTGAAGGGTATGCTTCCTCGCAACAGGCTGGGGAGGCGATTGAACAGGAAGCTGTATGTTTACGCGGGAAAAGACCATCCCCATGCGGCACAGAAGCCTGAGAAAATCAAAATTTAGCAGAGCTTTAATGGAGGTAATTTGGCCGAAGAATATTATACGGCAACCGGCCGACGAAAAGAGTCTGTTGCTAAAATAAGGCTAAGAAGGGGTAAGAGTAAGATTACGGTAAACGGCAGAGATATCAATTCTTATCTTTGCCGGGCCAATCTTGTCATGCACGCCCTGAAGCCGGTCGAAATTGCGGAGCTGGCGGGCAAGCTGGATATAGCCTGCACGGCTAAGGGAGGCGGTCTTTCCGGTCAGGCAGGCGCCGTTAGCTTGGGGATCGCACGAGCTTTGACGAAATTGAATCCCGAGCTTCATTCGCTCTTGAGGCGCAACGGCCTGCTGACCCGCGATTCACGAATGGTGGAGCGCAAGAAATATGGTCAGGTAAAGGCCCGTAAGCGTTTCCAGTTCTCGAAGAGGTAATTTTCTAACGACACACATCGGCGGACTCCGGTTGGGGTCTCTCGAAAAAAATCGGGAGCCATTCGGGGTATGAAACCGGTGGAGGAGAAACCAAACCATGCCAGATGTAACAGTCAAGGATTTGCTCGAATCCGGGGTTCATTTCGGCCATCAGACCAGGCGATGGAACCCCAAGATGAAGAAATTCATTTTTACCGCCAAAAACGGCATCTATATCATCGACCTCAACAAGACCCTGTTATCGATTAACAGGGCCTGTCAGAAGGTTCGCGAGGTTATCGAATCCGGCGGCAAGATGTTGCTGGTGGGCACCAAAAAACAGGCCAAGGAGGTTGTGAAGACCCAGGCGCAGCGTGCGGGACAGTTCTACATAATCGAACGCTGGCTTGGCGGGATGCTGACCAACTTCATGACAATTAAGCGCAACATCAAGCGCTTGAAAGATATCGAGAGGATGAGGGAGAATGGTTTTCTGGAGAAAGCCACCAAGAAAGAGGCCAGCAGACTCGAAAAGGAAGCTGCAAAATTGGAGAAATTCCTGGCCGGTATTAAGGAGATGTATAGTCTGCCTTCCCTGCTTTATGTAGTCGATGCCAGAAAGGAAAGGATAGCCGTAGCCGAGGCCAATAGACTAAAGATTCCTGTAATCGGCGTCATCGACACCAATACCGATCCTACACCGATTGATTATCCGATAGCGGCCAACGACGATGCGATAAAGTCAATCTCCATCATAACTCGAGCCATAACCGACGAGATAGTCGAATCGCAGGCCAGGGTGAGCGCCGCTGAGATGGAGGAAGCGGCAGAAGGCAGCGAGAAAATCAACATAGCAGGTCGGGAGAAAGAATAGATGGAAATTGCTGCCAAGACTGTAAAGGAACTGCGGGACATGACCGGCGCCGGTATGATGGACTGCAAGAAGGCTCTCATAGAATCTAACGGTGATGTCGAAAAAGCCGTAGGTATCTTACGCCAGCAGGGGCTTTCCAAAGCCGCCCAAAAGGCCGATCGGAGCGCGAATGAAGGCCTGATTTATTCTTATATCCACCCTGGCAGCAAGCTGGGGGTTCTTCTCGAAATCAACTGTGAGACAGATTTTGTAGCCCGCACCGATGATTTTCAGATCCTCGCCAAGGATATCGCCATGCAAATAGCGGCCGCAAATCCCCTGGTGATTGAGCGGGGTCAGCTCGATCCGCCTCTGATCGAAAAAGAAAAAGAGATCTATCGGACCCAGGCTCTAAACGAGGGCAAGCCGGAAAAAGTGATTGATAAAATTATCGAAGGCCGTCTATCGAAATATTACCAGGAAGTTGCTCTTTTAGAACAGCCTTTCGTCAAAGATGAGGATATTGCCATAAAGGATCTTTTGAATAACGCCATCTCCAAGCTCGGGGAGAATATAGTTGTCAAGAGATTCGCGCGCTTCCGAATGGGGGAATAATTGAGCCCTGCCTCGAAATCCAGATCCTCCTCCAGGGTTGAGGCCGGGGGGACGGTGAAGTATAAGAGGGTACTTCTGAAACTCTCCGGTGAGATCCTCATGGGAGGGAAGTCCGGTGCGCTCGATGGGAAAACACTTGCTGGCATAGCGGCGCAGGTGAGAGACGTGGCCGATCTCGGCGTGGAGGTCGGTATTGTTATCGGCGGCGGAAACATATTTCGGGGACTTCAAGCGGCTGCCGAGGGCATGGACCGGGTCAGCGCCGATTTTATGGGGATGCTGGCCACCGTCATAAACTCTCTTGCCCTGCAGGAATACCTCGAGAAAATCGGCAAGTTCACCCGCGTAATGACCGCCATCGAAATGGCCGAGGTGGCCGAGCCATTTATCAGGCGGAGGGCCTTGCGTCATCTCGAGAAGGGCCGTATCGTGATCTTTGCCGGCGGAACGGGGAATCCGTATTTTACAACCGATACGGCGGCTGCATTAAGGGCCACGGAGGTCGACGCCGAGGTGATATTGAAAGGCACCAAGGTCGATGGCGTTTACGATAGCGATCCTGTGTCAAATAAAAAGGCGAAAAAATTCGACCGGGTAAGCTATCTGGAGGTTTTGAATCAAGGCTTGAAAGTCATGGATGCCACCGCCATATCCATGTGCATGGATAACGATATGCCGATTATTGTTTTTAATCTGTATGGGAAAGACAATTTGAGGCGTATAATATATGGCGGCAAGGTCGGAACACTGGTCTCATAAGCGGGGCTATTATGCTAAAAGAAATTTATCGTGATACCGAGCAAAAAATGGACAAAGCGGTTGAGGCGATCGGCCGCGAGCTTGCAGGTATTCGCACCGGAAAAGCAACCACCACGATTCTGGACGGCGTGAAAGTTGAATACTATGGAACAATGACCCCCTTAAAACAGGTGGCATCGATTTCGGCGCCGGACCCGAAGCTGCTTGTGGTTCAGCCGTGGGAGAAGAATACCGTCGGGGATATAGTCAGGGCGATTCAAAAGGCCGATCTGGGATTAAACCCGGTGACCGAAGGGAACGTTATTCGTCTGCCGATTCCGCCTTTGAATGAGGAAAGGCGTAGGGAGATGGTCAAGCTGGTCAAGAAATTTGGCGAGGACGGCAAGATATCAATCCGGAATATCCGTCGGGATGCGATCGAGAAGCTCAAAAAAGCCGAGAAAAACTCGGATATCAGCGAGGATGATCTTCATAACGGTCAAAAGCATATTCAAGAGATCACGGATAATCATATATCCAGAATAGATGAGATGGTCGAAGCCAAAGAGGCTGAGGTAATGGAAGTTTGAGGGGGCGTTTGCGGCATGACCCTCGATGACCTGAAATCGAAAGTAGAATCTCGCGGTAACCTGCCTGTCCACGTGGCAATCATCATGGACGGCAACGGTCGCTGGGCTAAGAAGAGAGGTCTGCCGAGAACCGCCGGCCATCGTGCCGGCGTAAAAGCGGTCAAGCGTGTAGTCCGTATAGCGGGCGAGATTGGGGTGGAATACCTTACGCTTTTTACCTTCTCCACAGAAAACTGGAAACGTCCGAAAAGAGAGATCTCAGCTATAATGAAACTTTTAGGAGAGACTACTCGCAGAGAGCTTTCTGAACTTCTGGAAAATAATGTCCGCCTGATTGCCACCGGCGATATAGAGAGGCTCCCTGAAAAGAGGCGTGAGGTGCTCGTCGACGCCATAAATAAGACCACCAATAATACCGGCCTGGTGCTCAATCTAGCGCTGAACTATTCCGGGCGGAACGAGATCATCGAGGCCGTAAGAAACATTGCGCGGGATATCGCCGTCGGTCGGATAAAGCCGGATTCGATAGATGATGGGCTGTTTGCGACCTACCTGCAGACCAACGGCCTGCCGGATCCCGATCTCCTCATCAGGACGTCGGGAGAAATGCGTATCTCCAATTTCTTGCTCTGGCAGACCTCTTATACGGAGCTCTATGTGACCGACGTTCTCTGGCCCGATTTTTCCGAGGATGATTTCCTCCAGGCCCTCCTGGATTACCAGTCCAGGGAGAGGCGGTTTGGAAAGGTCTCATCCCGGTAGCGATGTCTAAAAACCTCATAAAAAGACTTATAGTGGCAGCCGTGGGCATTCCCGCCCTGGTATTTATCATTTACGTGGGTGGGTATTTGCTTTACGCTTTCTGCATTCTGGTTGCCATTCTGGGAAGCTGGGAGCTGGCCGCAATGCTGATGGCCAAGAGAATCCAGGTCGGTAAGCGCCTGGCGACCATGCTGGCGATAATATTGGTTTCCATGTTTCAGTTTTCATCTTTCGGACAGGCCGGTCTTTTAATATTATTCGTGCTTTTCTTCCTGGCGGCATTTCTCAAGATGATTGAAACCGGGGTTACGAACTACACCTCCCGGCTGGCCATGGCCATACTGGCGGCGGTCTACCCGGGATTCTTCATATCGTTTTCAATCTTGATTCGCAGGGATCCCTCCGGGCTTGGCTGGATGATCTTACTGTTCACCTTCGTCAATATCTGGATCGCTGACACCTTCGCTTATGCCTTCGGCACCTGGCTCGGTCGGCGCAAGCTTGCGCCTGAGGTTTCTCCCGGGAAGACCTGGGTTGGATTCGTGTTCGCTTTTCCAGGGGGGTTGGTTGCCGCCTTAGCAGCGTATCAATTTTTAAAAGGTGAATTCGCATTATACCTGATATTATCAGCATCCCTGGCGGCGACTCTTTTCGGGCAGATAGGAGATTTGATAGAATCGGCTATTAAAAGGGATTGCGGCGTCAAGGATTCGTCGAGTCTAATCCCCGGACACGGCGGCGTGCTGGATCGTTTCGACTCGCTTATGTTCGCCTTACCGGCGGTCTATTTTACTCTAAAGCTCCTCGGCTGATTCCGGAAGCCTTGGTTGCGCCATCAGGGGGAGCCTGATATAGTTATTCACACTATGTCATCTGCGACATCAAACCAGGACACTCTCCGTCAACCGGTCTCCCCGCAAACCGTATCAGGGCGAAACATATTCGACTGGATCTTCTTCTTAAGACCGATACTTCATCCTCCCGTCTGGACAATCGCTATTTTAGGCTATTTCAGAAGCCCCGTTAGACCTGAATCGCCATACCAACTGATCTGGATCATGCTGGTATCGTCGGGGATAGCCGCCTGGGCCTATGTTATAAACCAGATTGCCGATGTCGAATCCGATCGCCGGAACAACAAGCTCTTTTTTCTTCCCCTCGGGCTGATATCGATGAAGGCGGCACATATCTACGCCGGTTTGATTCTGGGAGCAACAGTTGTTGGATCATTCTTGATAAGCATCCAGGCGGGCATAATAAGCATGGCAGGGATAGCTCTTGGATATCTCTATTCCGGAAGGCCGTTTCATGGGAAAAACGATCCTGCAGCGAGCACATTGCTAAACGGAATCGGTCACGGCTCGCTCATTTTCGTCTTCGGTTTCGTGGGGGCGGGAGGGCTTATCGGTGATGCGATTTTGCTCTCCGTTCCATATCTGTTCGCCGTCATAGCTGTTTTTATGGGAACCACCTTACCGGATGTCGAGGGGGATGCCAGATCCGCCAAGAGGACTCCCGCCGTCGTTCTCGGTATCAAATTTACAGCGGTAGCCATGACCCTGTCTCTCATGGTCTCGTTGCTTTTATCATTGCTGGTCTGGGATCTGCCGCTTCTTATAGCCTGCAATCTTAGTCTGCCGTTCTATCTTTACGCCGCCTTGAAGCCGAAGGTCAAGAATGCCGTATTTGCGGCAAGACTTTCGGTTTTATTGCTTTCATTAGCTGCCTGCTATGCTTTCTTCTGGTATGCTTTCGCTCTTCTGTTTCTGTTTGTAACCGCCAGGATATACTATCGCCGCCGATTCCGTATGATTTATCCCACTCTCGCGTAAAAAGCCGCTCTCGTCCGGTCGATAATTTATCCGGAATGAGAAAACTGGCAGTCTTCATATCCGCTTCGCTCATACTATCGCTCGCCTGTTCGGGTCCCGCAAGAAAACCCGGTGGTACAGCCAGGATCTCTCCGCTTTCGCGAAAAGATGCCGGGAAACTGCTTTCGGGGGCCGGGAAGCATATAGGCGAACCTTATAGACCGGGCGGCACGTCATCATCGGGTTGGGATTGTTCGGGATTCGTATGCGGCATGTATGGTCGTTATCTTTCTATCTATCTTCCGCGAACCACAAGGGCGCTGTATACGAAAAGTATCACCGTGCGGGGCTCCGGAAGCAGACCGGGAGACCTGGTGTTTTTCAAAATAAAATCGGGCAGGCCATCCCATGTTGGGATCTATATCGGCGGCAGGCGATTCATTCATGCCTCTACGTCGAGAGGCGTGATAATCTCCAGCCTCGATGAGAAATACTATCAAAGCTCATTTGCCGGCTTCAGGAGACCTTTGTACGCCCCTGGGAATTAGCATCGGTGAAATCATAATACCCCCGGGCTTTTTTATTGCAAATCGTATTCTTTTCTCCTAAAAAGATGCAGGAAAAGTACGAATTCATCAGGGAGGAATTTATGATCGTAACCACCACGCCCAATATCGAGGGGAAAGAGATTACGGAGTATGTCGGTATTGTAACCGGCGAGGCAATCATGGGCGCCAACATTTTTCGCGACTTTTTTGCCTCCATAACCGATATCGTCGGCGGCAGATCGGCGGCCTACGAGAAAGAGCTGGCCAAAGCCAGGAAAGTGGCCATGGACGAGATGATTCAAAAGACGAAAGATGTCGGTGGATCGGCGGTGATCGGAGTCGATCTCGACTATGAGGTCATAAGAGAGGGCATGCTCATGGTGACGGTTTCTGGAACCGCGGTGAAAACCAGGTGAAATCGCGACGTGCGATGACAACCGCCTTTTCATATGTGAGGGAAATGTAAAAGCTATAAGTCGAGATCAGGCGCTAATCATTAAATCGCAAAAGCCAGACATCACCGAAAAAATCGAGTCCGTAAGAGTACCGATTGTCCGATCTGATGAAAGCCATTATCCTATCGTCGGATGAAAATGCCGTTATGTAGTCCACTCTGTTCTCGGTTCTTTCGATTCTATAACCGACCTGATTTTCAAGATCGAATATTACAATCCAGGTCGGGCCGCGCCCGCAAACGGCTGAAAGGTATCTTCCGGTATTGGAAAATCTCTCCAGGAAATACGGCAGATCGCCATATGTTAATTGTGTGATCGAATCTCCCCGGGCCAGATATATCGTATGGCTGTCACGATCGAAGCTTATCGCCGTTTCAAAAGCAATGATTTTTCCGTCGGGGGATTCTAAGGCCCTGATCGTATTTTCTCCATATTTCTGCGGCGCTCTGGAAAGATCGACGTTGTTTGGCGGAATATATGGATAATCCCCGGAAATAGTATAGAGTTCACTGGTGATAAGGCTTATGCCATATGGTTTAACCAGTTCCTCTTCGGTTCTTCCTTCAGCATCCTCGGCAGTGGTGACGAGAAGTCGCTTATAGAATACTATGCTGTCTCCCGGGGCAAAGACAGGATATAGGGATCTTCCGTCCTGAGTGAGACGACTGATCGTCCCGATTTCGGCAGCCGGTTCCAACGATTCTAAGAATCGGTCATAGCGAGTATCGGCTTGTTTGTCCGACGAACAGCTGAGAATCAAAAGGGCCAGGGGAAGATAAACTAATTTCATACAATTTAATTATAAATGACATTGATCACGTTGTCAATTGTGAGCCAATCTGATTCGTTTATTGGCTTGACATAGGATAACACTGGTAATAATAGTCAGTTCGATGATTCTGTAGCGAAGCGTCTGGTTTAATTCGGGTCAGGGAGGATAATCGGTGAAGAAAATAGGCATTCCTCTTGGAATTGTGATCATTGCGGCGGTTTCTGTCGTGTTTTATCTCGGCAGAAACAGGTTAGCGGAAAAAAGCGATATCGTCCTCTCCGGTACGATTGAAGCGGTCGAGGTTGATATTGCATTCAAGACAGGCGGCCGGGTGGATTATATAAGGTTCGAGGAGGGCGACGTAGTATCGCAGGGCGATACCATCTCCGAACTAACTCACCGCGAGATAAAAGCCAGGATTCGCCAGGCCCATGATCAGATTGATGCCGCCCGGGCAAATCTTAAGTCGCTAAAAATCGAGAAGGAGGCGGCAATCCGAAATTTGCGGAAGGTTACAAACCTGATTCCCTCGGGT
>CBEWDL010000138.1:0-8632 GCA_965555375.1 uncultured bacterium | reverse complement strand
ATGTCCTTGATGAGCAGGCGGAGAAGATCGGGGAGATATGCGTGAAACATGATGCCGTCGATGTCTTCGTGGCCGACAACCCGGAAAAGCAGGCCGAGATGTGGCAGATGCGGAGCAATATCGGCGAGGCTGTTAAGGATATAGCCATATATAAGGAAGAGGACACGGTTGTGCCCCGCGCACGGCTGCCGGAGCTGGTCGAAAAAATAGGCGCCATCTCCAAAAAATACGGCATCTTGACCATCTCCTACGGCCATGCCGGCGACGGCAATATCCATGTCAATATCATCAAGAAAAACATCTCCGATGATGACTGGAAAAACAAACTGCCGCACGTTATCGAGGAGCTTTTCCGCGAAGTGGTGATAATGGGCGGCTCCATCTCCGGCGAACATGGTATCGGCTGGGTGCAAAAGGATTATCTGCCGATAGCCTTAAGCGATGTCGAACTCGAATTGATGCGTCAGATAAAAAAGGTCTTCGATCCCAAGGGGATACTAAACCCGGGGAAGCTGCTGCCCGAGGAGTGAGATGTTCACCTGCCGTCGCGGCTCCGCCCATGCGGGCGTCCGCGGGGACGTACTCAGCTGCCCTTTGAGTCAGCCGTGGGGACGTGACAACAAGGAAAGTTCGAGATGTTGAATGAAGGCAAAGCGGAAAAACGCCAGACCATTCTAACCCAAACTGTCCAAAATTAGGGGTGCAGTCCATAGCCAGTGATTTTCAGGCGACTGTCTTATGAGCAGATACTTGACAATTAAACATTTTATACAAGACAGGATTCATCACTTAGAACAGCAACCAGCACTAAGATTTATCCTAATAATGACAGGCTACAATCTCGTTGCAGATATTGTGTCTGTCCCGTTTTACCTAACCTCAACATCACTAGGAATTGAGCGTCAACTCCCAAGCCTAGATCCCCTAGTATTATTCATCTCATATAATGTAACTGCACCAATTCTGGAAACCTTCCTTGGCCAAATGGTTCCAATACTTGTTGCCCGCCGTTTTATTAGATCCTCTTGGATTATTTTGCTGATTTCAGCAACTCTTTTTGCCATACCCCATTCTACGCTAGACATTTTCAGGTTAATACCCTCATTCTTGGGCGGGATTTTGTTAGCGTTCACTTTTCTTCACTGGTTAAAGTTCTCTGTGGGGAAAGCCTATTGGATCACTTGTGCGGTTCACTTTCTGCATAATGTTATCGTTACAAGCCCGTTATTGTTTATCAATGGCAGCAATGCATAACCTCTTATAACGTTTGCGGCATTGAAAGCGTGGGTGGCATGCTTTGTCCGAAGGATTAAGCATGGCTGCTATAAAATCAAACATGCTCACCCCGACACAAGGTCGGGGAGAGCATGCCACCCACGAGTCGCGCCGTTTCATGCTGAATTATCCCCGGGTGTCATAATTTATTATGACCCCCATAAGCCAGCGCTACTTCTGCATTCTCTTCAACAGCTGTATCTGGCCGGCGTGGTAGATATCGTGCGAGGCGATACCGTATACCAACTGCACATATCTCAATTTCGATTTGGGCGGATGTGAATTCAGTTTAGACCCGGGGAAATCGATGATCGCCTGGCGCAGGAGCCTGTGCTGGTCTGTTAATAAGGCCAGATCGAGCTTCCACACCTTGCTATCGGGACGTTCGGGAATCCGCGGCCAATCGCTGGGGCTTCGAGGGAATGAGCCTTTCTTTTCGCCGGTCAGCCGTCGGCGGACGGCGTATTTCCAGTAGGCGGTATGAAGAACGATCTCCCAGATGTTGTGCCGTTTGGGCGACGGCCTCCAGAGCAGTTGTTTTACCGAAAGCCCCCGGATGGAACCGCGCAGGTTCGGGCCATGCCAGGCTTCTCTTTCGAAAGCCTGGTCGAGGATCTCGATAAGCAGGGCGATACGGGAATCCGTTTTGTTCTTTGCCATTTTACCTCCGCTTACTCCCCCGTCAACCCGTATTTCTTCAGTTTCTTGGAGAGGTTGCCGCGATCCATCTTGAGCATTCTAGCGGCTTTCGTTATGTTGCCGTCGGCCTGGCGAAGAACCTCCTCTAAAAGCGTCTTCTCATACCGGTTGATATGCTCGCGCAGAGAGAGAGGTTTTGTAACGGGCTCCGGCCTGGTGTAATCGCGTCCGCCCTGAGCGCCCGTCAACGCCTCTCGAATGTCGGAGGCGGATATGATATCACCGTAGCAGAGGGCGGCGGTTCGCTCTATTATATTCTTCAGTTCACGGACATTGCCCGGCCAGTCGTAAGCCGATAACGCCGTTACCGCACCGGGGTCGAGGCGGAGACGGTTGTAACCGAGATCGTCGAGAAAGTGTCGGGCTAAAAGCGGGATATCATCGAGCCGCTCGCGAAGGGGAGGAACGAACACCGGTATAACGTTCAAACGGAAATAGAGATCCTCGCGGAATTTTCCCTCATGAGTCATTTTCTGCAGATCTTTGTTCGATGCCGCGACCACCCGGACGTCGACCTTGGTCTCCTTTGATGATCCGACTCTCTGTATGGAGGATGACTCGATGACGCGGAGCAGCTTGGCCTGATGATCCGGTCGCAATTCGCCGACCTCATCGAGAAAGATGGTGCCGCCATCGGCCGCCTCGAATTTGCCTGTCTGACGGGTTACCGCGCCGGTAAACGATCCCCGTTCGTGGCCGAAAAGCTCCGATTCGAAAAGCTCTCCCGGTATAGCGGCGCAGTTGACCGCCATGAATGACGATGTCGCCCGCCGGGATGAATAATGCAAGAAGCGCGCAGCCAGCTCCTTACCTGTCCCCGGTTCTCCGAGGATATAGACTCTGCTGTCGGTACCGGCGATTCGCCTAAGCTTTTCGCGCAGAGATTTCACGGCTTCCGAATCCCCCACGATTTCGTTATGCGAGAGCAAAGACCGCCGAAGCCTGGCGACCTCCAATTCCAGAGCTCTCTGCTTGATAGCGATCTTCGAGTCGAGTAAAAGCTGGCCAGGGTCGGGGGGCTTTTCGATCACATTGAATGCGCCCAGCCGCGTCGCCTCTATGGCTTTGCCTATGGTTGCCTTGCCCGATACGACTATGACCGGGGCGGCGACCTTTTGCGATTTCAGCATCCTGAGAAGCTCCAAGCCATCTATATCCGGCAGCTCCAGATCGAGGATGATCAGGTCGAAATGATCGTCAGCGGCAAGCTCCAGGGCGGCATTGCCGGTTTGCGCTCCGGCAGGGATATAGCCGTTATCTTTATAGAGCGACGATAAGGAATCTATTATTGCTTTGTCGTCATCGATAATCAGTATCTCTGATTTCTGCGCCACGATGTTAAATAAAGGGATATCGGCCACGGTGTCAAAGAGTTTGATGGGTAATTTTTACACACCCTCATTTCTGGTGGATATTCTCCAGCCATCGAATGATTTTGCCGTAGGCTATATCATTTTTGCTCTTTCTCAATGTCAGCAATTTTGCTCCATGAGAGCTCTTAAGACGATCGCAAAGGGGATGTGGCTTATACAGGATGGTGCCTACAAAGGGAATTTCCGTCTGGAATACCTTTAGAATCAGGTCTTTGAATCTTTTTGAAAAGAGTTCCATCTTGCCTATCTCGTCGACTATCAGAAGCCTGTTTTCGGAGAGGGCAATCTCGATTTCAAAGACGGCAATTCCCTCTATGGATTCGATATCAACTCCGTATCTGCCCACGCTGTAGGGTGATTCGATATCGACATGCGACATTACGGCTTTATTGCCGGCAAAGGACTCTATCTCGAATCCAACCCGCTTTCCTCCTTGACGGATCTCGTTTGTGAAAAACCCGCAAAAGGGAACCGATATTGAGCGGGCCACCCTCTTAATCAAGGTCGTCTTGCCGCAGCCGGGCGGGCCGGTTATCAGGATGCGGACAATATTCATCCGACAATAAATAATATAATATGCATAAGAAAATCCAGACCGAAAAAAAGGCCTGGATTCAGCCAGCAAGAATTCTCTCCGGCGTTATTTGAGCATCAACATCTTCTTGCTCTGATCGAAACTATCGGTCTTTAAGCGGTAGAAGTATATTCCAGATGAGGAGAGGCCTTGGTGAAGGTACTCCTATAATATCCTATCACTGCTTTTCTACGGGAATGCCATCAAATTCAAAAACAGCAATATGACTTCCGGGCCCGCGCTTAAACGTTTTTCTTAAAACTGAGTCAATACTGTAAAGAATACGTCCCAGAAGATTTCCGAAACTCTCCCAGCGAGTGATCCAGGTTACCATTTCCCAGATCAATATCCCGGCCCAGCGGAGAACAACGTTGCTCAGGCGAGAGGGAGGCAATAATACGAAAAATAGAGGGCTTAAATCGATAAGTTTAAAACCTGATCTGGAAAACAGGTCAACATATATATTTTGAGATCTATTGCGGCAATGCTTAACGGCCGCAACTGTTTTCGAGCCAAAAAGATCCGTAACAAAGATCTTGCATCCAGGCTTACACAGCGAAGCCAGGTTTTCAACCGCAATTGCGAAAAGATTGTCGTCTACTATATGGAATAAAACATCGAAAACACTAATATAATCAAATCTTTCATCAAGATTTGGATTTGGTTCCGTCAAATCGACAAGGTAAAATTCTGCCTTCGGAAATGCTTCTTTTAATTTCTTGATGCTGGTTTCGGCGATATCTATTCCGACCACGGGATGCGCTTTTCGATTAAGCCAGTATTCTATGAAATATCCGGTTCCACATCCTACTTCCAGAACGGCGCGAGATTTGATTGGCCACTCGTATTTGCGAAAAAGCTCGTATAGAGCGTCAGTCCGAATCTTATATACCCAGCGATTAAAAGCCACACTCTTACGCCGGAAGCCCGCACCGGTCAAATCGAATCGCTCTTTTAAGCGAGTTTCCCAATATGTTTTAGGAGAAAAATCCTGCATCGGTTTCCCCGCCGGAGCTTAATGTTTTCCTTTGATGGCCTTGCGCGTCGTTTTATCCTTCCTTTCCGTCGGCAAAATCAAATAAAATTAGCATATTCCGAATGCTCCAGCAACAAATCTTTATTTTCGCCTTGTAGTATATCGAAACATATAAAAAACCCGCCCCTTAAGGCGGGTTTAGATGGCAGACGAAGGGGTGCTATTTTATGAGCAACATCCTCCTTGTTATGACATCATCCCCCGATGTCAGGCGATAGAAGTAAGATCCCGATGATACAGATCTATTATTGTAATTGGTTCCGTTCCAGATGAAGGGATGCTCTCCGGCGTCAAGTGATCTATCCACAAGCTTTTTCACCAGGCGGCCCCGAATATCGAAAATCTCAAGCCTGGTATCGGCTGTTTTTGGCAGGTAGATTTTTATACTTGTCGATGAATTGAAGGGATTAGGATAAGCCTGGAATAGCTCGGTCAGGCGCGGCTTTTGCGGATCGTTTCCTGCGCCCAACTCGTTTAGGATATCCTCGAGCGCCTCGATGAAGTCAACCATCTCCTCCATGGTGCCGGTGGAAACCCGGAGGTGATGCGGCATCCCCCAGCCTGTGCGAACATAGATGCCTCTCGACGCCAGTTGCGAGCTAACCCAGCCGGCCTCACGATCAACATCGACCATGAAGAAATTGGTTTCCGACGGAATATATTGCAGGCCTATCCGATTAAACTCCCCGAAGCAATATTCTTTAGTTTGATTCGCCAGATTTACGGTATCGGTAATGTGCTGAGGCGCATCCAATGCGGCCTTGGCGGCCTCCAGCGACGGGCGTGAGACGGTGGCATACAACTGGTAAGATCGCATCGAGCTGACCGCCGCCTGCGGCCCGATGGCATAACCGATCCGGGCTCCGGCCAGCCCGTGAACCTTGCTAAAAGTGTTAACGACTACCACGTTTTTACCCGATCGTACCATTTCGACGGCCGACGGATAGTCGGTAACGGTGATATAGCGATAATAAGCTTCATCTATAAGCGTCACCACCTCCGCCGGCAGGTCGTCGACAAAATCGGATAGTTCCGAGGGATCGAGGATGGTCGCCGTGGGATTATTGGGATTGGTGATACAAACTGCGGAAGTATTCGAATCGACCCGCTCCCTCATGGCCTGGAGATCCACCCGATGATCGCCGTCGAGATCGACATATCTGGCGGAGGCCCCGAAAAACTGGCAATCGGCGGGAAACTGGCCGTAGGAGGGGTAGGGAGCGACGACGTTGGAGTCGGGGTTGCTGAAAGCCATGGCGCAGAGCCGGAGTATCTCCGTGGCTCCGCAACCGCAGATGATTTTATTAACGGGAATATCAAAATGGGATGATAATCTTGCGGCCAGAGATTCTGCAAACCAGTCCGGATAGCGGTGCGCCATCTCGGCTTCATTTTGTATCGCCTCAATAGCAGCTTGAGATGGCCCCAATGGATTTTCATTGTAGCAGAGGCGACCGACATAATCGGTAATCATTTCATGGTCAGGAGTTCGATCAGCTATGGCCCTCCGGTCCAGGCCGAGCAGAGCGACGGCGGTAGCTCCCGATATTGTCCCTATAAACCCTCGACGCGATATCCCGTTTTTGTATTCATTCATATCCGGCCTCCCCGTAAATTCGCTTTATATGTTCTTAGAATAATGAGCATGCGTAAACCTATTTCTGCTCGCAGAGCAACGGATTCTTATGTATCGGGGCGTAATCATCAGACCCCCAATAAAATATTCACTACCCCCTACGAAAAATACTTTTAGATCGATAGTATGTCAAGCGAAATTCACTTACCCGGGATTCTAATTTCAACTTGACAACGGTTACGGTGGGGATAAATTAGATCTTGCTTTCGATGACGTTTATCCGACAATGAGGATAGATGGCGGCGTAGCTCAGCTGGTTAGAGCAGAGGAATCATAATCCTCGTGTCCGGGGTTCGAGTCCCTGCGCCGCTACTTGTGTTTCAAGGACTTACAGGGATTCATAGAAGAGGCGGTTTTTCCCGCGTCAACAATACGATAATATGAAAAGGCGGCTCGGGGAGTGTGTTGATGCAAACGGGATGGCTGCGGTGTTCTCTGGACTACCCCTCCGTAGCAATCAAATTCCGAGGCCGCGGAAAGTCCATGGCAAAAGAAGGCGGTCATGAGGCCGTATTCTAAAAAAGTAGATCTCTGCTATTCAAAACAAGCACACCATAAGCACACAGGTAGTAAATTATTGCTATGAGGGGGAATATTACTGTTTGAATAACTGCTCTTGGTCTCTCAAACGCACGGTAAGAAACACAGCCGTTTTTGTAGCATATTCGTAGCAAATTTTGTAAGTGATTGATAGATAACGGCCTCTCTGGGATTAAAGCCCAGATCATCTGCCCCCAATAGTCGCACCTCATCGTAAGTTATGTTCTGCTCCCCGAATCCTGGTCCATTTCGGATGAGAGATTTTTGGTTATATTTAGCCATTGGACGGAAGGGAGACCAGGATGAAGAAACGATT
The DNA here is from genome assembly GCA_965555375.1 of uncultured bacterium. Lineage (GTDB taxonomy): Bacteria > Zixibacteria > MSB-5A5 > UBA10806 > UBA10806 > CBDVBL01. The sequence continues at coordinate 1,183 of CBEWDL010000138.1, read as the reverse complement.
TACCGGGCAGCAGATCGCCTTTGCATTGCGGCAGGCCGCTTCGGGAACGCCGGTGGTGGAAATCACGCGCAAGATGGGTATAAGTGAGGCAACATTCTACCGCTGGAAGAAGCAGTTTGGCGGTATGGGTGTATCCGAGGTTCGTCGGCTGAAGCAACTGGAGGAGGAGAACCGCCGCCTCAAGCGGTTAGTTGCCGATTTGACGCTGGACAAACAGATGCTGCCCCGCCTTCGGCGGGGTCAAAAAAGCTTTGAGGCCCGCCGTACGTCGGGAACTGGTGGTCGAGATGGAAATGGCATATCAGATCAGTGAACGGCGGGCCTGTGGAGGTCTGGGATGGCACCGGTCGAGTCATCGCTACCAGAGTGTGGCTGATCGGCAGGAAGGCTTACGGATGCGGCTGAAGGAGTTGGCCGGGTGTCGGATTGGGTATGGTTACCGCAGGTTGCACGTTTTGTTGCAGCGGGAAGGCTGGTCGATCAACCATAAACGTGTTTATCGTATGTATCGGGAAGAGGGATTGGCCTTGCGGAAAAAGCCGCCTCGTCGGCGGGTGGCCAGTGTGAGGCGAGAGATTACGGCCACGGCCAAGGCGAAGAACGACTGCTGGAGCATGGATTTCGTGTCGGATCAGCTTTATGATGGTCGTCGTCTTCGGATCTTGACGATAGTCGACAATCACACCCGTGAGAGCCTGGCGTCGAAGGTTGGCCAGCGAATTCGGGGGATTGACGTGGTGACAGTGCTGGAGCGGATAACAAAGCAGCATGGTCTCCCGGAACGCATACAAGTCGATAATGGCCCGGAGTTCATCTCCAAGGATCTCGATCGTTGGGCTTATTGGAACCACGTTGGGTTGGACTTCAGTCGTCCGGGCAAACCCACTGATAACGCTCTGATTGAAGCATTTAATTCGCGCTTTCGGCAGGAGTGCCTTAACGAACATTGGTTTATGTCACTGGAGGATGCAAAGGAGAAGATCGAAGCCTGGCGCCATGAATACAACTACGGTCGACCTCATAGTTCGTTGGGATACCAATCCCCGGCAGAGTTTGTAGCCCAGTCCAGGACCACGGAGATCGAGGTTGCATAGAAGAAAAATAAACAGTAAATTATCATTCAAACTGGACCAAAGATGGGGGGCGGGTCAAGAAGGATGAATTACGATGTGTGGTAGGATTT
>CBEWDL010000137.1:0-8701 GCA_965555375.1 uncultured bacterium | reverse complement strand
TGCTTACGCAGGATTTTTTCCCTATCACTTTTACAGTTCCAAAAAAGAAAAGATTTTTATTACACCAACTCTTAAATCAAGGTAAAGATTATCTTAGAATTGTCAAGTAAAAATAACTTGCCCTCTTCAATCAAGGCGTTAGGTCGCAGAAAGAATGTCTGGCCAGCGGCCTGATTTTCAACATATGTCAGGCGTGGCGACAGAATCAGCGGAAATATGGCTTGCAAAAAAGCCCCGGCATCCGCCGGGGCTTTTAATTGGCAAATCGATTGGCTGCTAATTACTTAAGCAACAGCATCCGCATGGTTCTGGAGCCTTCGGGGCTTTCCAGGCGGTAAAAATAGATACCGGATGCTACAACCTTTCCGGCTTCGTTAGCGCCGTCCCATACGATACTGTGCGCACCCGCATTCAAAAAGCCCGACTGCAATACTCTGATTCTCCGCCCGAGCAGATCGAAGACCGATAGAGTAACCTCTCCCGGGCCGCCCAGCGAGAAGTGAATCGTGGTTTTGGCGTTGAAAGGATTGGGGTAGTTCTGCGATAACCCGAATTCCGCCGGAACCTCCAAAGCATCGTCCACCGCCGTCACTACATCGCTGAAATCGTTGCTTCTCCAGACGTCTTTGCCGAAGTTTGGCCACTGCAGGTCAGCCGGTGAGGCGTTTTCCTTATAGTCGATCACCATTAAATTAGCGCCGATACCTCTGATACCGACGGCGATTTCCATATCTCCATCGCTATCGAGATCACCGAGGGCTGCGGCGGTTATTTGTCCATTTGTAGAACCGGGTATAGGGAAATTACGGATCATATTGCCATCTGCTTCATACCCATAAATGGTGCCGTCCCCGGCCGCGACTACGATATCCGCCTCACCATCGCCGGTGATGTCACCAACTACGGCGCTGGCCGTAATGGAGCCCCCGGTTTCCACGGGGAATCCGAAAAGCTCGGATCCATCGGCGTCGATAACATGAAGCATACCGTTATTGTCGCCTATTATAATCTCCGGAGTGCCATCGCCGTCCATATCGGCCATGGTAGGCGCCGCCGAGCGGTCGACGTTACTAACGTCCACAGGAAAACCCTGGACGGGTGAGCCATCGTGATTAATCAAATGGATGCCCCCAGAGGTTGTGGCAACCGCTATTTCCGGATGGCCATCGCCGTCAACATCGCCCACAGCGACGGAAGACCACACGACACCACTGAGGCTATCGAGACTGACCGGGAAATTTTCGACATAACTGCCGTCAGCGTTGAAGGCATGAACCGAGGAATCGAAACGGGCATAAATGATCTCCGAAAGGCCGTCGCCGTCCAGGTCGCCCGACGATGGCGAACCATACCATCCGCCTTCTCCAATAAACGGCCAGCCGGGGTAGTCTGAACCGTCATGATTCAAGACATGAATGTTGTTATCGGAGAACGACCCTACGACTATCTCAAGGTCATCGTCATCGTCGAGATCGATAAGCATGGGGCCTGAATAGAATGTACCGCCCTTGTCCACGGGGAAATCAGGCAGAAGAGAACCGTCGGCGTCCCATGCATAGATGCTTCCGGTTCTCGTTACCGCGACTATCTGGAATGAACCATTCGCCGCCAGATCTCCAACCGCCGGACCGGATATAACGATTCCGGAAACCGGTTGCGGCCATCCGGGGCTATTGCCTCCATCGGCCTCGATAGCGTAAACCGTTTCGTTATTAGCCCCTATAATCAACTCGTTCTCCCCATCCATGTCGAAATCGAATATCAAGGGGGAAGATTCGATATTGGCGGAGATCTCCAGGGGGAAACCGCTTTGATCGAGTGAAAGAGTAATAATTATATCAAGATCGGTTTCGTAATCGCCATCCGCCTGAACGTTTAATACCAGAGTCGACGCATCCGGTATGGCGTCCTCGCTGGATGTCAGCACGTACGGGTTATCGGCGTTGTCGCCGGATCCCCCATGAGGAATATCGCCGAACGAAGCCACTGAATCGGAAAAGCTGAAAACATCGTTGTTATTAAAAGTACCGGTAACGTTAGCGGCATCGGCCCAGATGTTCTCCAGGGTGATGACCAGTTCGAAAGATTCCCCCGGATTCAAAATACCGTCGCCGTCATCGCCGGTAATAGTTATAACCTGATCCACAGCCTGAATATTGGGTAAATATGGCGATGCCAGAGCGGCATACGCGTTGATCCTGCCCGAACCCAGGAGTCCTTCATAATTTGGATTGAGATCGTCGATATTATCGGCTGTATCCTCAATTCGGTCGATCACTTCCTGGCGGCTCAACGCTGGTTCGGCCGACCAGATCAATCCCGCCAGACCTAAAACATGCGGCGCCGCCATGGATGTGCCATCGTAATTGGCATATGAATTATTGAAGACTGTTGATCTGATGCCGACCCCGGGGGCGGAGACATCCACCCAGCTCCCATAACTTGAAAAGGATGCCTTCTGATCAGAGGAATTCGTGGCCGCCACTGCCATGACATCGCTTCTGCTGCACAGATATGAGGGCGACTGGTTATTATTGTTGCCGGCGGCGGATATGACGATTAGTCCGTTATTAATAGCGTAATCGGTGGCGGCTCCGAGGCCACCGGAATTCGAGGACCCCCAGGAGCAATTCAAACCTCTGGCTCCATTGTTTGCTGCATAATAGAAAGCGGAGGCGGCAAAGCCCATACCTACATACCCGCCGCCGTCGGTCGCCTGCCATCCCATCCTTAAGGCCATAATTTTGCAATTGAACCCCACTCCGGCAATACCAACACCGTTGTCAGTGGCCGCCGATGTTATGCCGCTTACATGGGACCCATGGCCAGCAAAATCCATGGGGTTATTATCAGCAACGCTGCAATCCTCGCCCCCGTTATAGTCGCAAAGATATCCACCGGTTACCCAATCCCAGCCGCGATAATCATCGACATATCCGTTGTCGTCGTCGTCAACCCGCTCTTCTCCATTAATTTCGGCTTCATTCAACCAGACGTCCGCTCCAAGATCCGGGTGATCCCAATCCACTCCGGTGTCGGGGATACCCAGTACGATATCCGGATCCCCGTGCGTAATATCCCAGGCCCCGCGGGCCTCGATTTTTGCAATTGCCCATTGCTGGTATATCATGGGATCATCGGGATCATAGTAAATCGGATGAATCCCGTCCGGCTCTACATGGCCGACAGCATCAAGCTTATCATAAGCCTCGAGAACAGTCAAAAGATCAAGGCCGTCTTGGAATGTGATCGAATAGTAACCCGCCATTTCGATCTCACCGTGCTTTTCGGCTCCGGGAAATAACTGCCTCATTTGGGTCACTTCGAAAAGAAGATTTAATTCATCAACTTCATCAATCCCGGTTATGGCCACGCCGCTCTGCAGGGCCGGAGCAAGAGGAACGTTTTCCGGAGTGAATGCCACTATGATAACATTGGGCATATAATCCACTCCATCCTCAAAATGGGCGGCGCTTTCAGGCGAAAGAGCCGATGCAAGACCCGGTGAAAAGAGGGTGGCCAAAGCCAGGCCAATCGATGTTAGTAGGATCCAGATTTTCATAAGATTACTCCTCATCTTAGTATCTGAAAAGATTCTAATTTCGCGCTTCTCCCCACAATAAAGCAAATAACACGCAAAAATCAAGACAAAAACCATGCCTGCCATCCAATGATATAACCTACCAGACAGCCTGTTCCGTTCCCCAATATGCGGTTAAGTACTTGAAAAATAACCATTTTTATATTGCCCAAGATTCTTCAAAGGCCGGGTTCCCGTTGAATTTGGGAGATGCGGTGAAGCCTCATGCGGGATATCTGCAACTATTTTCAAAGCCCGTAACAGATCGGGCATAAAGGCCTTGCCGGTTGAAAACATTAATTATATCATCAGGTGAGGTGAGGAGAATCGATTCTAAATATCTCTGGGCGCTGATCATCTTCGCCGTAGCCCTGGCGCTCAGGATCGTCTATTTTCTTCAGGTCAAGGCAGGTTTCCCGGGCTGGGACTCGCCCACAATTGATCCATTATATCATGACCTCTGGGCCAGGCAGATCGCATCCGGCGATATACTCGGGGTCGGCCCGTTTTTTCGCGGACCGTTCTATGCTTATTTCCTCGGTTTTATATATGCCGTTTTCGGGCCGTCGCTTGCCATATCGAAGATTATCCAGCATATCGTAGGCTCAGCCACATGTTCGTTAATCTTTCTGTTCGCCGACAGGTACTTCAACCGGCGGATTGCCATCGTATCGGGGCTCATCTCGGCGTTTTACTGGGTATTCATATATTTCGAGAACGAATTGCTTCTGGATTCATTGCTCGTATTATTCAGCCTGGTTTTGATCTGGTCCCTTATGAGAGCGGCGGAAAAAACCGCTATGAAATGGTTTTTTATTGCGGGATTACCTTTGGGACTGGCGGCCATTACCCGTCCCAACTATCTCGCCATCTGGCCGGTAATACTGGTCTGGATGTTTGTCGTTTTCGGCAGAAAGTATAAATGGATCATGGCCAGATTCGGGCTGTTGATACTCGCATCTCTGATTTTCATTTTACCGGTAACTCTCCGGAACATCATCGTGGGCCATGATATGGTGCTTATAGCCTCGCAGGGAGGAATCAATTTTTACATAGGTAACAATAACCATGCGACCGGGGCTACTGCTGTAATGCCTGAATTCGGAGCCACCTGGCAATATGCCGATTGCGAGTATCTTGCCAAACTGGAAACCGCCAGATTGGGTCAGAATATGAAGCCGTCGGAGGTATCGTCGTTCTATTACCGCCGGGCTCTACGATTTATCGATGAAGATCCGGTGAAATGGGTGGGGTTGATTCTCAAAAAATTCAGCTATTTCTGGAATTCCTACGAGATCTCCAATAATCAGAATCTCTATTTCTTCAGACGGTTCGCTTCTATAACCGGGATTCTCCCACCGTTGTTCTTTATCATCTCTCCGCTCTCGATCATTGGACTTGTAAGCCTATTCCGCAGGGAAAAGATATACCATATCATTGGCTACTTCATAATAGCCTATATGATTACCGTGGTTGCTTTTTTCGTTACCAGCCGATTCCGACTGCCGGTGCTGCCCTTTTTGATTATCCTGGCCTCTTCCGCCTTTTTCAAGATCATAGAGAAGATTAAACTCAAGGATTTTAAGACCCTATTGGCAATCTGCCTGGCTCTATTGATTCTTTTCCCGTTGACCAACATCGACCTGTTCGGTATTTCCCATAGCAGCTTCGCCATGTCGCATTTCTCGCTCGGCAATGTTTATCTCAAAAAAGGGATGCCCGACAGAGCGTTAGAGGAATACGAAAGAGCCGTCCAGCTTGCCCCATGCGTGCCATCGGCGCACCTGAACCGGGGTATTATATACTTTGGCAGACTCGACTTCGAAAACGCCCGCCGGGAGTTTATTCTGGAAATCGATAAATGCAGACGATCAGCCCGGGCGCATAACAACCTCTCCGTGCTGGATAGATTGCAGGGCGATTCCGATGGCGCGCTCCTCCAGGCTCGCCGGGCGATCGAGGAATCTCCACAGTATCTGGAAGCGTATGTCAACGAGATCCTGGCATTGCGGATGCTCAGGGATGACACCAGCGCTTACAGGGTTGCCGATAACCTGACTTTTATTTTCCCGGATTATCTCCCCGGGCACTATTTCAAGGGAAAGATAATGTCGGAACGGGGACGTCTGGATTCGGCTGAAAACGAGTACCGGTTAATTATTGAAAACGCCCCCGGCAGCATCATCGAAAAATACGATCTTTCCACGATATATAGCTCACAGACACCATATGGATATAAGCCGGAGAGAATGCTGGGGCTAGCGCACTACGAATTGGGGCTGCTGGCAGTACAGCGGGGACAGATGGATTCGGCGCTTGTGTTCTTCAAAAAAACGACAGAGTTTCTTCCCGATTATCCTGACGGCTGGATAAATCTGGCGCTGGCATACGATCAAAACAGGCAATATCCGCAGGCCCTGGCCGCCTTTAAGAGATCAGTCGACCTCGATCCCGACAACGCATTAGCGTTTTACAATCTCGGATTGACCCTCGGTAAGGTCGGTTTATTTGAAGAAGCACTCGAGGCCTTCCGGATGGCTATCGAAATAAGGCCCGATTTCCCCGAGGCGCAACAGAAACTAAAATTGACCGAATCTCTTTTGAAATCAGCTGCCGATCAATGATCCTGCAGCCTCGATAATTTTCGCAGGCTGCAATTCGAGCATACACCTGAAATGTTTCTGCGGGCAACGGGCGGAACCGTGGATACTACAGGGACGGCAGTAGAGTTCGCCTATATCTACTACAGATGATTTTTCCGAATAGGGTGAAAATCCAAACTTCTGCACCGTCGGGCCAAAAATGGCGACGACCGGGGTATCGACTGCAGCAGCAATGTGCGCCGGCGCTGAGTCGTTAGCAATTGCCAATCTTGCCCTTGAGATTATCGCCGCCGATTCTGAAAGATTCGTCTCCCCCGTCAGATTGTGCGGCATCTTCTTGCATGATTCTGCAATCGCATTTGCCAGCTGAACATCAGATGCCCCTCCGATGAGAACCACGGGCAGGTTAAGCTTTTCGTTGATCAGATGAATCAATCCCGGAAAATATGGATACCGTTTCGTCGGCCATACAGACCCTGGAGCCACGACCGCGAAATCCGGCCCTGCGCCCATAGATCCGAGAAGCCCTTCAGCCCTCCGGTTAGCTTTGTCGTCCAGAAAGATCCTCGGCCTGTACCTATGATCATCGCCAATTCCGATCAGATCGAGGCATCTTTGTACTTCATGTTTATCGCCTCGATACTCAACCCGATCCGTATAAAGAAATCGGGCGGATGAATTGCCATATCCGATCCGCACTGGAATTCTTGCCAGATATGCTGCAACCGCCGACCGCAGATGCCTTTGAATAATGATTGCCATGTCAGAACCCTTCAATCTGGCGGCCGTTCTCATCAGCCCGGAAAGCCCCTTATCAGCTCCATACTTATCAAACGAAAATATATGGTCTACGTAAGGATTGCTTTCAAGCAATGCCCTCGACTCCGGCCTGACCACGGCGACGGTCTCGCAATCCGTAAGTTTATCTTTCAAGGCTTCAAATATGGGCGTTGAAAGAACGACATCCCCGGGGAACGCCGTCTGAATTACCGCAATCCTAACCATGGCAATACCATCCCGCAAAACAACTTTCCAGAATAGACTCGATAACCTTGCCTTAAGTCATAGGGGATAATTCTATGCCCCTCCGAAGAAAGATTTTTTTATGTGCCTCAGCTCATCGATCCCGAATATAACGCACATTACCAGATATATAAGCCCTGCTCCAGCGGCCGAAAGCAAAGCGGCGGCAAGTGCTATCTTGAATTCGCCGAAACCTTCCGGCGATTGAAAGTATTTCACAATTCCGAAAGCCGTAAAACCGGATAGAGCAGCGGCGGCTGATATCTTAACGGCATAGCGTGCCAGACCGAGCCTATCGGGTCTTGGCGCTTTTCTGCCGGAATGATAATATAGAAGCGAAAAATTTACCAGAGCCGCAACCGATGTCGCCAGCGCCAGTCCTGAGAATTTTAGCGGTTTCATCAGAAGCAGGCTTAAAATAATATTAACGCCCACGGCGGCAAACGATATCTTTACCGGTGTTGCAGTATCCTTAAAGGCATAAAACAACTGAGCCGTTACCCTCACCAGTCCGAAGAAAACCAGCCCTATCGCGTAAGCCCGCAGAGCCATTGCCACATCAACAGTATCCGCCCAGTAGAAATTACCTCTCTGGTAAACCAGCGAAACGATTGCCTCCGCCGCGCCCAGCAGGTACGCTGCCGACGGCATCAACAGGAAAATCACCATCCTTGACGAGTATCGCTGGGTTGCGCCGGCGCCTTTGACGTCGCCCGACGATACCTGTGCGGAAATCTCAGGCAAAGACACAGCCGCCAGCGCCACCCCGAAAACGCCCAGAGGGAAATGCACCAGACGCAGAGCGTAGTAAAGGCTGGAGATACTTCCCACGGCCAGAAAAGAAGCGATCACGGTTGCGACCACCACGTTAACCTGCCAGGCCGCGACTCCCATGGCCGCGGGAAGGATGAGCCTTAAGATTTTTCTAACCGCTTCATCTTTGAAATTGAGCCGGAATCGGAATCTATAACCGGTTTTCAAAAGCTGCGGGAGCTGAATGATGAACTGCCCTGCTCCCCCCACAACAGCGCCTATGCCGATAGCAATAATGGGAGGATCGAAATATGTCGAAGCGAAGAGAGCCGACATAATCATGACGATATTAAACATGGCTGGCGCCAGAGCAGGGATACCGAATCGTCCCAGCGCATTCAATGTCCCCATGCTCACTGCGGCGAACGCCACCAGCAGGATAAAAGGGAACATGATGCGAGTTAGTTTTATGGTGAGTTCCAGCCTGGCGGGATCATCGAAACCGGAAACATAATACCTGATATAATATGGCGCCAGCGCTACCCCGAGAACGACTATGATTCCCAAAACGACCAATAAAATGGAGAATATCGAAGATGTAACCAGAAAGGCTCTCTGTGTCCCATCCTTTTTCAACCTGTCTGTGAATACCGGAACGTAAGCGGCAGAAAGCGCACCCTCGGCGAAAAGGTCGCGGAGAAGATTCGGTATCCGAAAGGCCGCAACGAAGGCATCCATACCG
>CBEWDL010000136.1:0-8767 GCA_965555375.1 uncultured bacterium | reverse complement strand
ATATTAATCGTATGAAGACAAGAAAGATTTACAATAGAATGTCGGTTCTCAGGCAGGAAAGAGGTGTTTCCCGAAAGGAGCTGGCAGAGAAAGTCGGTGTCAATTTTCAGACTGTCGGGTATCTGGAAAGAGAGGAATACAACCCGAGCTTAGATTTAGCCTTCAGGATAAGTGAGTTTTTCGCCTTGCCGATCGACCTGATTTTCTCAACTGAGCCTTTAAAACCGATGAGTCAAGAATTGCTGGATTACAAAGGCAAAATGGGAGGATGAGATGCAACGTCACATGCCAAAATCGAATAGAAGGATCGCAGTCGTAATTAACTATGGCTGCGTTATCCTTTTTCTTGTCTTTTTCTATGCCGGTAATTATTTCGGCTGGAGCCTGCCGGTAGTCATAGGAACAGTTGTTGCGGTAATTGCTACCCTGATAAGTTTCATCCTTCTCCACATCAGAACTCGCTTATGGAAGCTGGTTCACACCAGGATCGAGGATCTTGATGAGAGACAGGTGCAGGTTACGCATGAATCTCTCAGGCACTCCTACAGCATTTTCTCCGTTCTCAGCCTGATAGTATTGATGTGCATTGCCCTGTTGAGCGGAGGACGCGACTCAACTCTGATAATGATCTTTGCCAGTCTATTATACTTAGCCCATACGCTCCCTGCCTCAATTATAGCCTGGACAGAAAAAGAACTATAGTAGGGAGTGGCTCTGGCCATATGGTGTAAAGCTTGTATATGTATTAACCTCATCAAAATATAATCAGCGGTTTGCAATTATTCCATCTGGCGGGGCGCGGAGATGAGATTCCGAAAAATGGGTAACAATGGGTTCTATTTTCCGTATCAGGGATAAAAGCGGCGGTTTTATGATGTCGCTATGAAAAAAATGAAAAATATCAACCAGAACCATTCAAGAATGGCGAGGAAAATGCATAAAGGCAAGAAATCTTATCCGGCTATGATCGTCTCTCTGTTATTATTTGTCGTCATCAATCAAATCGATGTCTTTGCGGAAACGCCGGCGATATGGGGCGATCTCGAACCCGGCTCGTATGCAGTCGGGTTTAGAACGATTGAGCAATACGATCATTCGAGACTGTTCAGGCCCAAGCATGACTATTTCGGCAGACCGCTAAACGGGGAGAGGGCTCGTCCGGTTCAGATCTGTTTCTGGTATCCTGCTGAGAAAACGACAGAATTGCCGCTCATGGTATACGGGGAATATGCTTTCCCTTACCCCGAGGACGATCGTTTTTTCGACTTTCTTTCAGCTATTCAGGATCGTGAAATTCGGTTGTTGCATCGTCTACTGAATAACAATCGTAGCGCTGTTTTGGACGTGCTCAGCGTAAGAGTCGGCGCTATCAGAGACGCCCCGGCTCATGCGGGATCATTCCCTCTAATAATCTACAGTTCTGAGCTGGGAAGCGGCGTATCGGAAAATTCGATTATGTGTGAATATCTTGCCAGCCACGGATTTATGGTGGCAGCTACTCATTCGGTAGGAATGACCGATTTAGGTCCCTCACTCTCTCAACGAGGCCTGGAAACAGTCATCAGGGATATGGAATATATTATCGCTATCAGGCGCGATATCCCGCACGTAAACGTCGATAAATTAGGTATCATGGGCTCCGGCTCGGGAGGATTGGCCGCCTTGCTTATGCAAATGCGTAACAGCGACGTAGATGCCGTAGCAAGCTTCGATGGGTTATATATTTCGGGGAGCCACCTCGAGCATGCACGGCAAAATCCGTATTACGATATCCGAAGGATGACTTCCCCCCTGCTGCAAATTTACTCCGGCGAAATGGAATCGGTTGATTTTTCTCTGGTCGAGTCATTCGAGTATTCCAATAGATATTCCCTTAAGTTCAACGGACTGAACCATTCCGACCTCACCAGCTATGGAAGGCTGGCTTCTACGATCTTACGCATAGAGGATCAGCCGTCGGAGACAGATGGAGCTGGATACGAGAATGTGTGTGCTTATGCATTCGATTTTTTCAATGCGCATCTGAACGAGGATCATGATAGCCGGCAATTTATCGATGACCTCGATCGAAAAAAGGAAATCGAGGATGGGTTCATTGAGTACAGGTTTCAACCGGCCAACGAGCTTCCTCCAACACGGGCGCAATTTATTAACATCATAAGGGAGGACGGCGTCAAAAAGGCCGCCGAGCTATATGAGAAATTCAAGGATTCCGGGCAGGTGTTTTTTGAGGAAAACGTATTCAATGCCATCGGTTACCAATTACTTCAAACGGGAAATTTCGATGATGCAATTAGGATATTTAAGATGAACACCGATGCCTATCCACTCTCCGCCAATACCTGGGATAGTCTCGCCGAAGCATGCGAGGCGAACGGCCAGACGGAGCTGGCAATTAAATACCTTAAGAAGGCTCTGGAAATTCTGCCCGGTGATACAACGACTGCCGAGGAATTGAAAGAAGCGATCAGGAATCATGCCGAAGAAAGCTTGGAGAGGCTCGGAGGATAAGCCACTTACAATTCTGCGCAAGTGAAGAGAATGGGGTGTAAGATTTCGTCGTTACGATTACCTGCGGAACATTTGCGCAGCCAGGAAAAGCTGCCGGGAATAAATGGTATTCATGGAGGATGCAATGGGAGATAGCAAGTTCACACGACGGGGATTTCTGTCAACATCGTTATCCGGCCTCGTTACAACAGGCATTTTGGGCCTCCCTCCAGGGCTTGCCCTGGCGCAGGAAACCTCCGAGATGTCCAATTCCGAAGGGAATATTTTATATCGTACACTCGGCAGGACGGGTCTGAAAATACCCATAGTCGGGATGGGCGTAATGAATTCCAACAACCCGGAGATAGTGCAAGCGTCTTACGAGATCGGCATACGCCATTTTGACACTGCGGCAACATATCAGTTCGGACGAAATGAGCAGATGGTCGGAAACGTCATCAGACGATTGGGGGCAAGAGATAAGGTCGTGATTGCCACCAAAGAATTAAGTCCAGCCCAGCGCAGCGGAATGACGTCAAAACAGGTTACGGAAAAGCTGATCGGTCTTTGCGAGGGCAGTCTCAATCGTCTTAAAACCGATTATATTGATATATTATATATCCACTCGGTAGGCAGCGCGGATGAAGTCAACGACCAGGATGTCATCGAGGCGATGGCGCTGTTAAAGAAGCAGGGGAAAACAAGATTTGTCGGTGTTACTACACACGGGGGAATGACAGAAGTTATAAATGCTGTCGCCGAGAAAGGATTTTATGACGTTGCACTTGCGGCTATCAACGTTGCCATGGCCGATGACGTCGACCTTCTGAACGCAATCAAGAATGCTGCGTCCAGAGGGGTCGGCATAATAGCCATGAAGACCCAGGCCGGCGGACAGAGGTTACCGAATCCTGAAACACTTAGAAGATTCAACAGTTCGACAATCGCCACCGCCTGTCTTAAGTGGGTAATGCGTAACGATAATATTGCTACGGCAATCCCGGGGTTCGACAACTACGAACATATGCACGAGGATTTCTCGGTCGCCAGAAACTTAGAATATACACCGGAGGAAAAGGAATTTCTCTCGGACAACAGTATCAAGCTGAGCATGGGATTTTGCCGGCAATGCCGTCAATGTTTGTCCACCTGCCCGAAGGGGGCGGATGTGCCGACGCTCATGAGGACACATATGTACGCTGCCCAATATGCGAATTTTCATCACGCCCGCGCGGTTCTGGATGAGATCCCGAAATCAAGAGGCATCCAGGCATGCGCTTCGTGCACGCAATGTACGGCACGATGTGCTCATACGGTTGATATTCATCAGAGAATTGATGAGCTAAAGGCGATGTACGCCTGAGGAAACTGAGAAACGCGGCTGCTTTTCAGTTATATCCGAGAATCAATACATCGAATTAAGCCACTCGGTCAGGAAATCTTTTTTATCGTCGCTGTAGTTTATCATGCCCAGCAAGTTCTCGCCGCTCAGGCCGGCGATGATCTTTCCGTAGTAGCTATTTTCAAGCACAAATGCTTTTCCATCATCAAATGGAAGATCGTCCGGTCCCGGTTCCGCCGATCCGTCGGTAATGCCGAGCTCAAACCACAGCATGAACTTTTCTCCTGGTCCATCCCCGGTCAAAAACAAGGTGAGCGTATCGTTATCGATTCGGTAATTTCGGCTGTACACATCGGTTAAGAATTTGTGGCCGAGGAACGATTCGGCATAGACCCTATCGGTGGCCTCGATAACGGCATCCTGCGGGAAAAGCGAGAACTTATCGGGGCGAGCATCGCTCCCCGGTAATATACTGTTAATCTCCGATGCCAGCATGCCTATAGCCTGTTCGGCCTCCGCCGACTCTTCGAAAGCAACCACTCTAACAACGAACGGGCCTTTGACAAAATCGATACTCGTTGGAGAGCTGAATCCTTCAGCGCCGAGTCGGACAAATACCGGATTATCCGGCCTGAATGAGGCGAATAAGCCATAGGCGTTATCAGGGTTGTCAAGGCGGTAGATATCGATTACCATTTCGGTCTCCCCGAAGCTGTAATTAGCGGTGGCAACCTCGATGAAACCGTAGCTATGATAGATCTCGGCCCCGCCATCGATATATTCAAAAAGTGATTCGCCCTTAAACGTTCGTATCTCTGAGGATCGCTCGATTCCGGCCTGAGCGATCTTATCCGGCAGAAAACTCGAGCAGTTCAGGCCCCGGGGAGATCTCTTCTCGCCATCACAGGCTTGAAACAGAACGCTCAGCACTATTGTGGCGATTATCATGTTCTTATCTTTTTTCATTCCAGATCCTCTTACGTTTCGATTTTCCCATCAGTATCCTTTGATCTCACCGCGGATCATACTTGCACCCGACAACGCCTCCGAAACCTGGCTTCAATGTCTCCAAATCTAGGAAAGGTTTGCCTTACTTTCAAGTGTTCAGTTTCAGCGCCTTTCCGGACCACGCAGGGTTTGAATTATGATACGGATCTGGCAGGCTTGCCCAGGAAGATCAGCGTTGTCGGCGCGCTCAGCCTCTCCTTCCAGAAATATACAGTAGCGTTCTCGACCTCGAACTTCCTCCGACTCATCATGGCCTATTTTCCCGATTTATCGAAATCATCGACTGCTTTTCTGAATGCGGCGATATGATTTGGCGTGGTTCCGCAACATCCGCCGATAATACTGATGCCGATTTTAAGAAGTTTTTTGCATCCTTCGGCCATAAACTCCGGGGTTTCCGTGTAGACGGGGCTTTCGCCTTTCATCACGGGAAGGCCGGCGTTCGATTGGATCATCACCGGCAATGGCGTTTGTCTTTTGAATTCTTCCGCGATCTTTATCATGTTCTCGATGCCGTTGCCGCAATTCGATCCCACGATATCAGCTCCCGCATCGGCAAGACCCGTCGCCGCCTGTTCGATACCGATCCCCATGATCGTGTAAAATCCGTTCGGCGTGGGATCGAACGTCATTGTGGCGGCCACCGGCGTCGACTGCGAAACTGACTTTGCCGCCTTTATAGCCAGAGCGGCTTCTGTAAGGTCCGTCATAGTTTCGATACATATCATGTCAACTCCCTCAGCAACCAGAGCCCGAATCTGTCTCTTGAAACAATTATATACCTCCTCCGAATCGGTATCGCCGTATGGTTTTAAGAGGCGGCCGCACGGCCCGCAAGATGCTGAAACGTACGTTCCGGCGCCTGCTACACGGCGAGCAGCCCTGACAGCGGCAGCATTTATCTTTTCGGTTTTGTCCTCGAGAGAGTATTGTGCAAGTTTAAGTGGCGATCCTCCGAAGGTATTGGTCTGGATAATATCAGCGCCGGCCTGATGATAGAGCCGGGCAATCTTTTCGAGAATCTGCGGTTTTTCGAGGTTTATCATCTCCGGACACTCACCGGCCTTCAGTCCCTCCTGTATTAGCATCGTTCCCATGGCGCCGTCGCCGACCAGAATCTCGCCGCTTTCTATTCGATCGATAAGATTTCGCAATTTATTTTACTCCCAGGAGACTCTTTACACGGTCGACAGCATTGATCCCATCGTAGCAGTAAGCATCCGCTCCGATTTCATTTGCGTAATCATCGGATAATGGAGCGCCGCCGACAATTATCCTGAACTCATGGCGAATTCCTTGTTCTTTCGCCAGGTCTATCATTTTTCTCATCACCGGCATCGTCGTAGTTAGAAGCGCCGACATGCCGATAATATCAGCGCCTGCTTCCTTTGCGGTATCAAGGAATTTTTCGGGAGCGACATCTCTTCCGAGATCTATTACTTCGAATCCGGCTCCCTTGAGCATTATACCGACAAGGCTTTTCCCGATATCATGCAGATCCCCCTGCACCGTGCCGATTACGACCTTGCCTAACATCGGGATATCGTCTTTAATCAACAGCGGCTTTAAAAGATCCATCCCGGCATGCATGGCCTTGGCCGCAAGAAGCACATCCGGAAGATATATCTCATGGGCCTTGAATTTTTCGCCCACGATGGTCATTCCAGCAATCAGTCCTTCATCGAGTATTTTCTTGGCGCCGCGATTTTCCGCGATCGCCTGTTCGGTCAGCTTTTCTACGCTTTCAGCATCACCCTTCTGGAGACTCTCATTTAGAAGCAGCAGTGTATCCATCACATTTCACCTCAAAATGAATCGGATTCCATCAACGCCTTTATCCTATCCCGGCAGGAACGATTATCGCAATCGGCGCAGAAATCAAAAAGATCATCAAAAATAAAGCTCTCCTTTTTACCGGCGATTACAACTCCGCTTACTGATTTTAGCGGTGTCATGAGGTAACTATCGTTCAACTCGATTCCGATTTCCCCGGGCCGAAGGAATTCAAATAGCTTTTTTTGACCGCTTATATGCCATCCACAATAGCCGGGACTGAATCTCATCATGCCGATTGATGCGTCATGCCCGTCTTTTCCCGATAGACTTTCTCTATAGAATAATTCCAGAGACTCGGCGGTCTTTTCCGTTCCCTCTGAGGCCGCCGAATCAAGCATCGATCCCGCGGCGAAGTCGTTAGTCTTAAATTGATTGAAAATCTCAGTGCAAATTCGATTACCGAGTGTCACGGCAAATAGCGCCAGGCGGTCGGAGGATTTGTATATCGATTCGAGCGGCGCATCACCCTCGTTATTACCCTCCCCGTAAAACAGATCTGTGAAATCTGTCTTTGAAATATCTGTTATAATTCCGATAGGCTTCGCGAATTTTTCATAGACCGATCGAGCTTTTTCGGCAAGCCGGAGGATACGGTCATCGGCCATGGAAATATCGGAAATTCCCTGAGCTTTCAGGACGGCTTCCAGCGACGGAGTTACTTTCTCGACTGGAAATTTCAACACCTTTTTCATCGAATTATTTCAGGGAGCTTTTCCATCCCGACGCGGCGGGCTTCGATTTCCATCAATTTTGTCAATTCGCTTATGACGTTTTCGCCCAATCCTACCGGCTCATATTCCCCGATATGTTTGTCCACTTCCTTTCGCGCCCTCTGGCCCAAAGAAAGTCCTCCTTCCTCCTTCCACCTGGATCTGTTTGCTCTGTCAATCACCGGGGAAGGGAAATAGATTTCCTCCTTTAGATATCGTCTGGTATGATCGGAAATAAGCAGATGCTGTTCTTTCAACAGCTCCTCAAACCTCGGCAATGCGGGGAAATCCTCTTTTGGCTCAATCCCCTTCAGCATGCGGAAAGTCATACCGCATATCTCGTTATCGACAACCAGCTTTTCGAGGCTGAAACAGCTTTCGAAATCGAGCATGCCCGGCCCAGAAATATTATTTATGCCGGCGAGCGCCGCAAGAGTGGCCCCCATCGACGATTCCAGACCGGCCTGGGCATCCAGCATCTTGGAATCGCTTAATCCTATATAGGCCTGAGTCGGCAGACCGAGGTATTTTCCGATCTCATTGTAGGCGCAATCGATCATCATTGTGCCTATGGCTCCCATGGGCGTCGTCTCGTACCTGATATCGAACACAGCCGGCGAACCGCCGTATAAAACCGGCGTCCCCGGATTGGCAAGCTGGCTTATGACCAGGCCGCTTAAGGTTTCAGCCGTATGTTGTATCAAAGTCCCGACTAACGTTACCGGGGCCATAAAACCGGAAAGAGGCATGGCAATGTATTCAACCGGTATAGAATATTCCGCGCAATCCAGCAGGTTCTGGGATGTTACATCGCTCCACTTAATCGGAGCGGTCGGACAGCATGAGAAAACGGTTAACGGTTTTTCCGCGAGTTCTTTCCCTGAACCGCGAACCGCTATTTGAAAATCTTTCATTATCTCAAAGGCTTCGATAGTAAAGGTCCCGGTGACCACCGGCTTTTCACATAATAGAAGGCTCAAATACAGCCTGTAACTATCGGATACCAGTTCGTGCACATCCGACGGGATCATGGCGGTTGACTGGGATGCAATATTGTTCAATCTGCTTACCAGCTTCGAGTACGCAATGTAATCCGACGTTACCGGCCTGCGAATCTGGCCGGTTCCTCCGTCGAGGATATTGATCGCGGCCGACCCCGGTGTAAAATTGACATTATACCCGGATAGAGCAACCGCCTCTTTTCCAATTGAATCGTACAGTTTGAATGATTCCGGCGCGGTCTTCAGGCTTTTATCGACCATCTCCTGTTTGTAGTAAGCACGCTTTTTTTCCGCGTCGATCCGGGCTCCATGATCACTCAACAGGGAAAGAACGTTATCGTTATTTATCTCAACACCGAGTTTGCAAATCAGATCGAGGG
>CBEWDL010000135.1:0-8796 GCA_965555375.1 uncultured bacterium | reverse complement strand
TAGAGAAACATCTTGATATTTGCCGGCTTTGCTGCGACCACTTCGAATTTGAAAAGAAAATGAAAGAGCTGGTTCAGAAAAGCTGCATCCAGGAGAAAGCGCCATCTTTCCTCAAGGAGAAAATACTGAAGGCTCTGAAATCGTAGAGCTTTAATTATTATAGTCTAAAAGGGAGACCGAACTGAAGGTCTCCCTTTTTTATCCAATCTTCTCGAGAAACTATTTCTGTTTTTTCGGATTCGGATGAGCAATGAGCTTGGAGGCTTTTTCGAAACTGAATTCCTTGAAAGTCGGACTCTTTTCGTTGTGACAATCGAGACATAATTTCTCATCCGAAACGATTAAACCGGCGGCGACCGCGGCCTCGCGGTCTTTCATGATTTTCATTTTCCTATAGTCCGATCCGGCGCCATGGCAGGCTTCACAGCCGACGCCCTCAGTTTGATCGAAGCTTTCAGCTTTGGCTTCGGCCGGGGCTGAGAAGGCTGTAACATGACAGATCAGACACTGATCGCTTGTCTGCGGATTATCTACGCCGAGCTTCTTTCCGACCGCAATAGACTCCTCGGACGCCAGAACCTCAAAAGCTCTGGAGTGTTTCGACTCGATCCACTTAGCATATTGGGCGCCTTTGGCTTCGCTGTTGTGGCAGGTCTTGCACTTGGCCGACCCCACATACTGAGGCCCCACTTCCTCCTCCTGGGCGGTGCCCAGAATAGATAACAACAAGAGCAGCAACCCCGCGATCATCCCGGCAACTACGACTTTCTTCACTCAATCACCTCCAGGTTGAAATTCTTTTCACAGTTATTTATGACGAAAATCATATTACCTCAGAGCTTTTATACTGTCAAGCAATTTATCGGTTCCCCTGTAATTTTCATACGATTCGAATTATTTTTATTGTCCCTTATAAGTCCAATATCAATCTTCATAATGACCGATGATCTATCCTATTCCCGATCAATTGTCCGCAGAAATATATCAAACTCCTCCGAGGGCGGAACCACTATTGTGCGCTCATAGGGAAGGAACCCCTTTTCTTGTATGGTGATTTTATACGTGCCGGCATCCAGATTGGCCGCGATAAAACGCCCGGATTCATCAGTTTCAACTTCCAGAATCTCTTCTGTATCTTCCTTTTCCAGAAATATCGATGCTACAACCGCATTCCCGGTTCGATCATCGGCTAGATATCCGGAGAACGAGGGGTAATTGATAGCGTCTCTGGCGCTGACAATCCCCCAGCCATAACGGATATCCGGTCGGGTCGCGTGACTGGCAGTCGCCATTACCGCCTCCTTTACCCTATACGGGCTCCAGTCGGGATGGGCCTGCACCACCAGCGCCACCACTCCCGCCACCAGAGGGCATGAAAGGGAGGTCCCGTTCCAGAGGCCGAAGCCATCGGTCGTATAGGGGCTGGCGGCCACGGTTGCCACGCCCCGGGCGCAAACATCCGGCTTGATTCTGCCGTCGGCAGTCGGCCCCCACGAGGAAAACCCTGCCAGCTCACCGTTCCACTGGACAGCGCCTATCCCCAGCGAGTAACGGGAATCAGCGGGAGCGCCCAGGGTAAACCTACCCGGCCCCTCATTGCCCATAGAAGAACAGAGGATCATCCCCTTCCGGAAAGCGATATTGGCAGCCACGGTAGTTAAACAGGTTTGACCGTCATAATCATCGGCAATATACCAATCTGAATATGAAAGCGAGGAGGAGGCGATGTCGGCGCCTATCCGCTCCCCCCACTCCAGGCCGGCGACATAGTAATCCTCTTCGACCGCCGTTTCCGATCCGGTCTCCTCGGTCTTGCATAATATATATGAGGCGGCAAAGGCCGGCCCTATCAACTCTCCGGGATAATATCCGCCGATGGTTCCCAGACAGCCTGTTCCATGACGGGGCTGCTCGGGCAGATCCTGCGAGTGATCGAAACCGACGAAATCATCGTCGTTGATAAAATCGTAGGCGGCCAGAATATTCATCTGATTGAATGCGCGGTGGTAGGTTAAAAATCCGGTGTCGAGAAAACAGATAATTACTCCCTCTCCATGATACCCTTGTTCGTGGGCCCAGATTACATCGATTTGCTCGAGTTGATCGAACGAGCGCCCGTAATCGATATTGGTCGGCTTTGCCTTATGCATATAATCGCCGGCTGACCATGTTTCAACTACATCGACAACAACGGTTTTCGGATTCGAGCGCAGCACCGGACGTACATCTATTACGAAAGGTAGCTCCTCAATAGAATCCAGCCCGGATGGCCTGACGATGGCGCTGACCGCGTTAAGCCACCTGCTCTTTTCCCTGATTCTTTCAACATGCGGCAATAGCGAATCGACATAGGGTCTGTAGACCGGCAGATCGCAAATATCCGCTACTATCTCCCCTTGTTTCGCTTTCTTTCTTCGCTCGATGGTTCTATCAGGTAGGCTCTCCTGGAATTCCAGAATGCGCGATGTCGTATCGGGGCCTTTGTCTCTGAAGAAAACCCAGTATACACCGGTCGAATCGGATGCAAATGTCGATTCAAGCGAAAATGCAAGAATCGAAAATGAGATTGCGACGATTACGAGATTGGATCTCATCAATATCCATACTCCACGGTATAGGTGACTTCTTTTTCACTGCCAGCCGGGACGGCAACCTCGAATTCAATCGTTTGAAAATCCTTCTTCGTATAATCGTCGCTTTTCTCAACGATTTCCCAGTATCCGTAGAGTTCCTCGACAATGATCAATTTGACATCTTCTGATTTATGATTCCTGATCTGGATTTCGAAGCTGTCGGCATTTCTGTTACGTCCTAATTTTCTATGATCTGTCCGCTTCCTTTCGACTTTGATATCGAAGGCGGTTCCCATAAATACCTCTGCTTCCTCTCCCGCCGGAGTGCCTTCGAATTCGCCCGATCCCAGGAATGTATCAGTCTTTTTATCGATTATCCCGATCCTCCCGGGCGGAAGCGGAAAACCCAGACCCGATTTTTTGTCGTTCTTAAATGCGATTACCGACTTGACGGCGGATTTGGTCTCCGACCATTTATACTTATAATAACGATCGACATTGATCTTCATCGGTAAGAACAGAGCTGCCTGCTTGGATTCCTTCTCACCCACAGGGATCTTAAATGGAAGTCTGAATCGATGATAATCGACAATAGGTTCCAGGCTTAATCTACCCGTTTTTTCGGAACGACCTTCCTCAAATTTATCGGCCGAGCCTGCCGTCGGCTTGTCCCGCTCAACCTGCCCTGCGACAAGAACCAGCGTTGCCCGGGGAAATGACAGGCCGCACTGGTTGTCGAGACTTATCCAGGCGGAGAGCTCGCCTCTGCCGCCGCCGTCGTATTCGAGATGGTATTCGGCCTGCCATCCCAGCCCGGTGGTCAGGTATGACAGAGTTAGATCTTTTTTGCCCGAGCCCTTTGAGTCAACTCCAACATTGATGGTCGGACGGCTGACCAATCCCTCCGGAAGCATCGGGAGATCAATATTCTTTAAATCTTCGCGCTCGTAAATGGATACCGGCCCGGGCCACCCTCGAGAGGCTACGAATAGATATTTCTCATCATACCTGACCAGGATACCTGTAATCAGGGAATCGCCTTTCTGAATCTGAATTTCGTTGCCGATGAACTTATGTAATAGTCTCTCGGCGGACACGAAATCGTATTTATAATCGATCCATCTGACATCGAAATCATTACTGCTGATAGTTATAGAGCCTGGATCGATTTTTTCAGCGATATCGTAAAGCTCGACAGTCTCCTGACCTTTGTCAAGCTCTACTGTCCGTTTCTCGGTTATCTGAGAGAAACCGTCATTATAGATGTTTATTGTTATCTCTCTCTCCGCCGAGGCCACCACGGCAAATGTCAATATCGCAGCAACGGTTGTTGAAGTCAGCCGAAAAAACATACTATCCTCCTTACGTAGTTATGCTGAAAAGCCAGCGCCATTCAAACCTATTCTCATCTAAAGCCGGATCCGACAACCACAGCGGCAAATAGAGGGTTAATTCGTTTTCGCTGATGAATAAATTCAGGTATGGAATGCTATAATCGAATGATAGCCCTGCTTCGGACAAGAAATCATTTATTTTCATGTTTTCAGGTTCATCCCAGACATACCCTGATGCCAGATACGCCGCCGGCGCTATCCTGCCGATCTCTCTGGAGAGATAAGGGATTGAGATCGGAAACCTCATTCTCGGCAGATCCCGCTCAAGCTTTACCGAAACCATGCGGGTGCCCGTTAATTCACGGTCGAAGTAATCATACAATCCGGCACCGCCCGGCTTAAACAGATACCCATCATCTTTCCATTTATCGGGCAATGTTCCTTTGCTTCTAAATAAAGGAGATTCCCAGATCTCGTATGGGTCAGCCGATGATAGAGAAAACCGCCGCTCCAGAGGAACACCTCCATCTGAGATACCGCCTTTTAGGTGGATACGGGTATCGTTTCCCACGATCCCGAGCAAGGTGAATGTCAGATCAGCTTCGATCCTGGTAAAATCATATTTTGTGCCCGGTATCGAGGATATCAATGACGTCTGAAAACGAACCTCGCTAAGCCGCTTTCTTAGCTGCTTGGTGAGGTTAAATTCAATTGTATTAACATCACCGGCCGACCAGCCGACGCCGTAAATATATTCGGAATCATACTGGTAGTTTCTGTTTAGCGAAAGATCCATTCGGAAAAAATTGCCGCTCCACCTGAAGCTGCGATCCCAGTATATGCCTATCTCCTGACGCCCTCGCCCCTCCAGTTCCCGTGATCTGAAATAGTACTGCAGATTCGGATTAATTTCAAAAAACCTATCTGTATAGCCTGCATCATGATTTACATGCCAACTGTTCAGGCCCACAGATGCTTCAAGCCGAGCACTCTTCGCAACACCCAGATATGAACCGTCGAATTGGTAGCCTATTTTCGCACCGTCGATTGAATTATACCAGAGTGTCGGATGGTGAGCGATCGTATAAGATTCGACATAATTCTCAATATAATTGTCGGGATAGATAAATTTCGGCACCATGAACTGCCAATTCACGGAGGGAAGTCCGGAGCAGTTATTCAGGCGGTTTATATCTGCCAGACGAGCATCCGGATTGATAACCGCCTTCTCAGGCTTTGCCGGGAAGAACAGCGTCGTATCGAATTTCGCCCGACCATCTATCCAGACATCGAGAGGAATATACGCGGTATCGGTCGATCCATCTTCGAAATAGAATGTCACATCAAGGGGGGAAATACACCGACCCCGTTTTCTGATTGATACTGTAGTGTTGAAACCGGAAGTGCCAGCAATGATTGTTTTTTCACTATTGAATTCATCGAGAGAGTAATCGAGCGTCCAGGTGGTGGTGAACCACTGCCGGAAGAACCAATCGAGGTTGCCGCCGTAGATTTCCTCCGCTATCGCCTGAAGGTCGGACAGATATGGATGCTTGAAAGCCCATCGTTCGAAAAGCAAACTCATGAAGCGGTCAAATCGCTCGTCCCCCAGAACATATTGAAGCATCAGGTAAACTGACGATGCCTTGTAATAGGAGGCGCTGTAATATCTGCCGCCGTCCTCGAACAGAATGGGTGGAGTAATCATGGGGTCGGCGTCATTCATCAGGGCACGCATGATATATCTTTTCTGGTCATCGTTGCGTTCGTCGCCATTGGGAAGCAGTTTCCTCTGCCACCCCTTCTTATACGCAAAATTGTTATGACGTCTACCATGATAATGCTCCATATGCTGTATGGTGGCAAACGAGGTAAGACCCTCGTCTAAGAAACCTTGCTCGGTTTCGTTGAATCCCAGGATTCCGTAGAACCAGGCGTGCCCCACCTCATGCGCGATGGTGGATTCCAGGTTGAGATACTGCTCTCCCCGGAAAGCGGAGCGCTGCGAGATCATGGTTAATTGAGGATATTCCATGCCGCCATTCACCAGCGAAACCACCGTCGAATACTGACCGTACGGATAAGGAAAATATCTTTCGGAAAAGAGACGTATCGCCTTCCTGGTGCAATCGGCCACTTTATATTCCCATCTTTTCCGGGTCGATTTCTTATAATACGTTTTGATTATAGTATCCTTATAGCGGCATATATCCACAATAAATTTCGGATCGGCGCAAAATGCGAAATCATGCACTTTTTCCGCTGCAATCTTCCAGGTCTTTAGATCCTGTTCCACCGCAACAGCTTCAATGGTATCCGTAGCTTCCTCGAAGATTTCGAGATTGGTTTTACTCGTATTGCTTACCGGGAATTGATCAGAATGGTTATCAGCCTCAATTTCTTCGATTCCCGCCTCCACAGAATCTACCTCCAGGGATTTAAGGGCATCTATAATTATCGAATCCCCCTCGGGCATCGGAAGCCTGCCGCCGAAGATCTCCTCTTCATTCAAGAGTTCCCCCATATGGGCGACTATATAATCCGACGGCAACGTCAGTTCGATATTGAAATCGGCGAAATCGGCGTAAAACTCGTAGTCAAGATATTGATGAACGTGCCAGCCGTATCGATCATAAACCACCGGTTTCGGATACCACTGCCCGACGTCGAAGTGCCTGCCCCCATGAGCCGTGCGGCTTCCCCGTCTTGGTATCTGGCTGGTGAATTCTATATAGAAGAAAACCGAGTCGGAAGGTTCAAGCGGAATCGGCATGGGAACTCTCATAATTGTATTATCGATTACGTAATCCTCAATCTCAATTTCATCGATCTTCATCAAATCGATATTCACATACCCGCGGCTTTTGACAGGGAGACTGGATAGGCGATAATAGCCCTGTTCCCGACTCTGCATATCCAGATAACTTCCCGGTTGAAAAGCGTTATAGAAAAGATGAAAATAGACTTCATAAAGGGTATCCGGAGAATTGTTGATATATGTGATGTTCTCGATTCCCGCTATTATGGCTGATTCGGTGTCAAGATCGGCTTTTATATTATAAACTACTTTCTGCTGAAAATAAGGCTTCTCTGCGTTTGCCAATACCGGAATTAGAAGTATAATGGCAGCGAGCAGCTTATATTTCATTTCCGCGACCCTTTAAGTAATCCCACTGATAGTATAATCTAACATTCAACCCTCGCGGGTTATCATATCCGCAGACATAGCAGCTTTTCGCCTGTAATACTTTTGTGGAGTTATCGGGAGGATCCTCATTCACAGCGCATATGTAATGATTATTGGAACAAAGGTCAATGAAAAACGGCCTCAATTGCCTTCCCGATGCGGCATCCAATAGCGAAAAATAAGAATTCGATAAGACTTTTTCTTTTGTCCTCGATCTCATTCCTGATATATTGTTCGGCAATGCAGCAATCGATTCGGTCAAACGATTTATCATCAGCCGGAGAATATCCACTTGGAAATCTTTGAGAACTTCTGGGCCGCGGCGGTTGATATAGCCTGGGGTCTGCCCCTGGTTATTCTTCTTATTTCAGCCGGAATATATTTCACCATTGCCGGCAAATTTCTGCCGTTTAGAGCGGTCCGGCATGCCATCAATATCCTCAGGGGCAAGTATGATGACCCGGATGATCCCGGCGAGATCAGCCATTTCCGGGCGCTGACCTCCGCCCTGTCGGCCACCATCGGCATGGGAAACATCGCCGGGGTGGCCATCGCCATCTCTCTCGGCGGTCCCGGGGCCATCTTCTGGATGTGGGTCGCCGGGTTCGTCGGCATGTCCACCAAATATTTCACCTGCACCCTGGCCATCTTTTACCGGAAAAAAGACGAAAGGGGGATCGAGCAGGGCGGGCCGATGTATTTCATCGAGGTCGGTTTGGGGAAATACTTCAAGCCCCTGGCGATCATGTTCGCCGTCTGCGGTATGATCGGCTGTCTGGCCATGTTTCAGGTCAACCAGCTGGCCGGCCTTCTGGAGTCGAACTGGGAAATAGAAAGCTGGATTACAGGCGTCGTCTGCATGGTTTTCGTCGCGGTCGTCATACTGGGAGGCATCGTCCGTGTCGGGCAGGTGACCAGCAAGATCGTCCCGGCCATGTTCGTTCTATATTTCGTCTCCGCCGGCTATGTGATCCTGAGTAATTATCAGGCGATACCCGGGCTATTCGTGTCTATAGTCGCTCAGGCTTTCGGCGGCCAGGCCATCATCGGCGGCGGCACGGCCATCATATTCAAGGAAGTGTTGATTACCGGCGTCAAGAGGGCCGCGTTCTCCAACGAGGCCGGCATCGGTACCGCCCCCATGGCCCACGGCGCCGCCAAAACCAAAGAGCCGGTCCGGGAAGGCTTGATCGCCATGCTCGGCCCGTTTCTGGATACCAATCTCGTCTGCACAATGACCGCCCTGGTGATCCTCTCCACCGGCGTTCCCTATGCGACCGATGGGGTGGTGATAACCGTTAACGCTTTCGAAGTCGCCATGCCGGGGGTTGGAAGATATATCCTCACGCTGGCCATAATCATGTTTTCGGTCTCCACCATGATTTCTTATTCATATTATAGCCTGAAATGCTCGCGCTACCTGTTCGGATATAAATTTGGAAGCTATTATGTCTATGTTTATATAATCAGCCTGCTTTTTGCCGCTGTCTGGAGCCAGGATACGGTGATCAACATCCTCGATACCTCGTTTGCCATGATGGCCATCCCGACCTTGATCGGCACCCTGCTCCTCTCCCGCAAAGTGGTCAAAGCCACCAGGGAGTATTTCGGGAGGATGGGGCTGTAGGGGGCAACGCCGCATTTTAAAGGGCAAAATAGATTATTTTAAATTGGTCAGTTGGCGGTCTTTTCGACCAAGTAT
>CBEWDL010000134.1:0-8828 GCA_965555375.1 uncultured bacterium | reverse complement strand
GGACTTTTGTTCTGACACTGCTCTGCACATGGGCGGTCGTGGGAGCGGATCAAACTCCGATTACTCCCACAACCAGCAGTGCCCCTAAGGCGGAAAAGGAAAGACCTGCGCAGGAGATGCTCTCAGGCAAGGCTTCGCTTTCGAATGTGGCGCCCGTGCAGCTGGCTGTGCCCGCAGAGGCCGAGGCGGAAATCCAACAGGCTGAGCCTGCCGTTATGCAGGCCAGGGAGTTTGCTCTGCCCGTGCCCGTAAAGGCTCCCTATACCGGCCCGGAAAATGTGCCAGATCCAAATGTGATCCTGCAGGGCGGCGACAGATGCGAGGACGCCACTCCCATCCCCGCCATACCGTATACCGATAACGGTACCACCGTCGGCTATACCAACGACTACGATGAAGTCTGCTTCTTTACCGGTTCGACTTCTCCCGATGTCGTTTACTCCTACACCCCCGAGGCCGACATCTGTGTAGACATAACCCTCTGCATCGGCCAGACAGATTACGACACCAAGCTCTATATCTACGAGGACGTCTGCCAGGATCCTGGCGACGGCCAGGAGCCTTATGCCTGTAACGATGATTACTGCTCCGCACCTTACAACTACGACTCCGAGCTTTACGGCGTGGCTTTTAACGTGGGCCACACCTACTATATCGTGGTTGACGGTTATGGCACCGCCAGTGGCAACTACACCATCGACATCACCGAGGTCGACTGTCCCGTGGATCCGTGCGAAAACGCCATCTATCACAATGGCGAGCCGGACGGGGTCAATGGGTATTCCTGCGAGCGCCACATCAGCCAGGGATGGGATTCCTGGGTCGTCGATGATGTTGAGCTTTTAGAGGAAACTCACATCAGCGACATCCACTGGTGGACCATCGACATGGGCATTACCTGGAATGGGACAGACGATCTGATCATTCTGGCCGACGCTGGTGGAGTGCCGGGCGCCACAGTTGTGGAGATGTACGACTTGCCCAACTTCCGCTATGACACCGGAGAATTTATTTTTGGTTATCCCGTTTACTTATACACGCTTTACGTGGACATCACCCTGCCTGCTGGATATTACTGGCTCGGCGTGAGGCCTGTTAGCGATGATGGCGGCCAGAGTTTCTGGGCTACCGCTCCGCTAACCGGCTCGGAAGTTTACTTCAAGTCGGCCTATTTCGGCTATCCCGACTGGACATCAGGCTTCGATGCGTGGGGCGAGTATCAGAACGTGGCCTTCTGCCTGACCGACGAGCCTGTGCAGACCGGCGCCTGCTGCGACGACCTTACCGGTATTTGCCAGGACGGCGTACCTGTCACCGAGTGCCCGCCTCCGTTGAGATTCGCGGCCAACACGCTGTGCGCGAATCTCGATCCGCTTTGCGGCGAGCAGCCCACTGGCGCCTGCTGCGATCCGGCTACCGGAGACTGTCTGGAGCTGACTGCACTTGAGTGTGCCGACGCTTTCGGCGGAACCGGCCAGTACCAGGGCGACGGCACCGACTGCGATCCGAATCCGTGTGAGCAACCCTGCATAGTCGAGTGCCCGCCCGAAAGCTATATCGAGCAGGAGGCCTGCGGCGATGATGTCAACGGCGGCTGCAATATGATTCCCCCTCCGCCCCAGTACTGGGAGCCGATCGAGTCCGGCATGACGGTCTGCGGCACCGCCTGGGCTGACGCCGATTTCAGGGATACCGACTGGTACGTGTACGAGTTGACCGAGTATTCAACCGTTACCTGGGACCTTGAAGCGGAGTTCGCTTCCCAGCCGATCTTCTTTACCAGTAATACCGACTGCGTTACGAATACATACGAGTATGCTTTTTTGGACCCTTGCACGCCCTACCAATTCCAGGCGATACTTCCTCCTGGCGAGCACTGGCTCTGGATGGGTGATCAGGCTTTCGCGGGCAACCCCTGCGGTGGCGGTAACGACGACTACGTCTTCACTCTTACCTGCGAGCCGCTCCAGCCTTGCGAGAACATAGTTACCGTCGAGATCTTGACCGACGATTATCCGACCGAGACCACCTGGGATCTCGTATATGTTGCTACGGGTGAGGTTGTCGGTTCGGGTGGACCGTATTCCGATCCCCAAACGATGTACACCGCGGAGGCCTGCATCGACGGCGATCCGACCGGCTGCTATCTGTTCACCATCTATGACTCTTTCGGTGATGGTATCAGCTTACCACCGGGCTTCTACAGCGTCTACGATCCTGCCTTCGTGCTGGTCTGCTCCGGCGGCGGCGACTTCGGTTATGAAGAATCGTGCTACTTCGGCGCCTGCGAACCGGCCGCATGCTGTATCGGATCTACCTGCGAAGACCTGACACCGCAAGAATGCGCGGATGCAGGCGGCACGTGGTATTACGGCGAGGACTGCGCTACCTTCGATTGCCCCACGCCACCGATCGATTGCGACGACGCTGTTTACCACAATGGCAACAGTATTGGCGGCGCTTTTGCCAGCCAGTGCGATACGGAGTATCCGATGCAGGCCGAGGTCTGCGACGACTTCATACTGCCCGGCGATGTCCCGATCGAAGTCACCAGTATAGTTGGCGGGATGGGCTTCTGGAATCGTACTCCGCCTGCCGACCCGTCTGAGCTTGAGTCTGTTATCTTCGACATCTACAACGACGCTGGCGGCGTACCCGGCGGCAACCCGGTCGACATGGATCCTGACTGCGCCCGCGAGGGCGACATTGTCTGGACGCATGAATACGCCCAGGGCCAATTCGGCTACATGGAAGAGCCGGCCGGCTACTGGCGGATCTGGGTTGAGGTTGCTCCAGGTGAACTGACTCTGCAGCCCGGTGTGACCTACTGGATTGGCTGGGCTGGAAGGCACTTCTTCTCGACTACCGGACAGGGCGGCCCGCAGCCAACCGATCAGCTGACCGGCTCTCCGTGCCTGCTCTACTTCCCGCTGCTCGGCTACGATGTCTGGACGGATGTCTGGGGCCAGGATATCGGATTCTGCATCAATGGTATACCTAGCGGACCTCCGCCATGCGACTACATCCCCGGCGACTGCAACCATAGCGGCGTGGCGCTTGAGCTTGCCGACGTTATTGCCATGATCGGTATGTACAGAGGCACCGTAACACCTGCTTACACCTGTGATTGTCCGCCTCACGGCGCCACCTTCGCACCTGAAGCCGACCCGAACGGCAACTGCGTAGCGCTCGAACTTGCTGACGTGGTTGCTGAGATCGCGGCCTACAGAGGCACCGGTATCGCTTACGGCTGTGTTGATTGTCCGGGGGATGGACCTCCACCTCCGCTTCTAGGAAAGGAAGGGACGTCTGTCATACCGTCCTTAAAGTCAAAGGTCAAGACTACACAGCAGGGGTCCGCGGATTAATAACCCGTTGACATTCTGGTGTTAGTCTCGACTTGAGGCTAAAGCGAGAATCGGGGTCTTCAAAGGCCCCGATTCTTTTTTAATACTCGACGCTTTTATGCCAATCTGGCAGTATGGCGGCAGACGAGGATATCCCGCGCCGATTTATTAATCTATTGTATGACAAGAAGTTATCTTTTTTTAATTGACTTTCAGGGATAATTTTGTTACAATAACTTCCTATTCTATGGATCGATTCTTAGACTGAAATAGTTTTAGAGGCTGGAATGTTAGGAGTGATTGACAACAAATTCGTGATAGGGCGGGACGAGTTTTTCCCATTTTCGGCGGAGATGCACTATTTTCGGGTCGAGAAGCGTTACTGGTCGATCTGTTTCGAGAGGATCAAGAAGGCCGGATTCAAGATCATATCGACCTACATTCCCTGGAACCTTCATGAGCCGAAGCCCGGGGAGTTCGATTTCAGAGGCTACACCGGCCCGCAAAAAGATCTAATCGTATTTTTAGAACTGTCCCGGGAGTTTGGATTTAAGGTTATCTTAAAGCCGGGGCCCTGGATCAAGGCCGAATGGTCCGACGGCGGGCTTCCCAAGTATCTTTTTTTCGATGAGGCGATCGTGGCCCGCGATAATCAGGGGGAGCTGGTTTCCGCCAAAAACGGCGCCGGTATCGCGGATAGTTATCAGCCGAGCTACCTGCACCCCAAATACCTCGGTCATGTGAAGAGGTATCTGGGGGGACTTGTAGATGTCATACAGAATTATATATTCCCCAAGGGGCCGGTATTTATCATTCAGATTGACGATGAACTGAGTTTCGGCGGAAATCTCGAGCCGCTGGCCGCAGATTACAACAATCTCACCATAACAGAGAATTACCATCCCTTTCTGGAAGGGAAATATCAGAATCCCAGGAACGTTCCCGCCGGGTATGGAAAAAAGATGAGGCATTTTTCGGGCATTGAGCCTCCTTTATCTATCGAGGTGAAGAAACCCGAAGACCTGGTGAAATATTTCGACTGGATCGAATTTAAAGGCTCTCTTCTGGCCGATTACGTGGAAAACATCAGGGAGAGGCTGGAGGCTCTGGGTGCGGGATGCTTTTTCTCGGTCAATATTCCCTGGACAGATGATTTCGGGCTGCCCTTGAACATAGACTCCTTGCTGGGGGAGAAGACGATTCTGGGGATGCCCGTTCCCGATCCCAGCGATTATTGCAGGCTGGGGCGGAACATTCGCTACTTAAGCAGCAAGACGGGCTTTTGCTGGACGCCTAACCTGTACGGCGGCGCACCGGTGGATGGGGATGGCTCTCCCGAAGAGCGAGCTTTCGATGTAAGTCCGCGTTATCATCGCTACTTGATTATCAGCGCGCTGGCAGCCGGTCTGAAGGGGATGAATCATTATATGTTCGTCGGTCGGGATCACTGGCGTGGTTCACCGCTCGGTTCCGACGGCACCGTCAAGGAGAATTACGATACAATCAGAAAGATAAATACCGCCCTGGAGCATATAGGCATCAACACGGCAAAGCCGGTTTCACGGATAGGGATTGCCTATCATAAGCTATACCTCATCCAGCATCATCTGGGCATAAAGGAACAGTTCCCGTATGTTCTCGATCTGGTACCGCAGAGCCTCAATCCCCTGGGGCAGGATTTCATGAATCTCAAATTCGATTACTCCGTTGTCGATGTCGATTCTGAGAATTCATTAAACGAAAAAGACGTTTATTTCATACCGACCGCGGAATATATGGCCGAGGCGGCTCAAAATAATATCGTGAAAGCTATAAAAAGCGGTAAGTGTGCGGTGCTGTTTGGCCTGATGCCGAAATTTAACGAACATTTCAAAACCTGCCGGATTCTTTCGAGAGCCATAGGATTGAATACGGCCTGCGATTGGGCTCCCTGCAATATCGTCTGGGACAAAACTGAGATTCGGGCCATACGATACGGCTATATAACATCGAAAGGCGCGGGTAAAGCGCTGGCCAAGAGCGGCGCCAGGGTAATGGGTATTTATAAGAAAGTGGGCAAGGGATCGGTTTATCTTTTCACTTTCGATATTTCGCCCAAATACGATCCGGCCCGACTGAATCTGTTGCGGTCGTTATTCAAGGCTCAAAAGATCACCTCGCCGGTAGCGACATCCGATCCGAAGGTCGATCTTATAGCCCAGGTCAACGACAATGGCGTGATCCTCTACCTGATCAACACCGATATCACCTTTACCTCACCCGGCAGCGATTTTAAGAAGAAGATAGTGGCCTCGGTGGACCTGCATGCGCTGGGGATAAAGCGAGGTAAGGTGACCATGTATGATGTCTTAGACGACGAGGTCTTGAAATTCACCTCCCGGGAGCTGAAGGAGGGCGTGGTCTTCCCGGTCGGTTTCCACGAGGCCAGGATATTCTATATACCGAAGAAGTAGTTTACGCTCGTAAAAAACCGAAGCACTAAGAATCGGGATTACGGCAGACCAAAGGATGAAAAAAGCGGCCCTGCGGAGGCCGCCTCATAATTTGAATCGATTTCCCTTAATTTAGCACCGGGAGAACCCGCAGTCGGGGCAGACGATGCAGCCGGATTCGGTTTCCAGGCGGCCGCCGCAATCGGGACAGTTCAACGCCGAAAGGTCGGCCTGTGCCTTGAGGGCCTTGCCGTTGCCGAAATGTTTATGCAGCACCTTGGCGATAGCATCCGGCACCGAGCGTATAAGCCCGCCGGCTCCATAGACCGGCGAATCTCCCCCTATACCGCTCAGTTGTTCGATTATCACCTCGACATCGATGCCGCTTCTTAAGCCCAGCGATATAAGGCGGCAGATGGCCTCGGTGTCGGCCATAGTGTCGTATCCCGACTTGCCAATCTGGGCGAAGACCTCAAACGGCCTGCCATTTAGCGTATTAATAGTTATATAGAGGTTACCGAAGCCGGTTTTTATCTTGTTTGTAATTCCCTGGAGGGTCTCCGGGCGCCCTTTTACGGCTGCGGCTTGTTCCGTCTCGCCGGACTCCTCGGTCTGCATTGTAGAAAGGACCTGAAAGGCCCGGGAGCCGTCGCGATATATTGTCACTCCCTTACAGGTAAGACCATAGGCGAGCTCATAGGTCGTTTTGACATCATCCGCGGTGGCTTCTTTCGGAAGGTTGATGGTTTTGGAGACTGCATTCTCAGTATGCTTCTGGAAGGCCGCCTGCATCTTTATATGCCATTCGGGCGAAACATCGTGGGAGGTGACGAATATATCCCTGACCGACTTCGGAATCTCATCGAAATCGGCTATAGAATTTTTCTCTGCGATTCTCTCCATCAGCATCTGTGAGTAGAAGCCTATTTCTTTAGCCCTGGATTCAAACATCGGGTTGACCTCGATCAGGCGAGTGTTATCCATGACGTTGCGGACATAGCTGATGGCGAATATCGGTTCAATCCCCGAGGAGCAGCCGGCGATAATGGAAATGGTGCCGGTCGGCGCTATGGTCGTGACGGTGGAATTCCTTCTCTGTGTCCCCTGTTTGCCAAAAACAGATTTTTCCCAATTGGGAAAGACTCCTCTTCCGGCAGCCAGGTTCTGGCTGGCGAGATCGGCTTCGGTCTGGATGAAACCCATGACCTTATCGGCCAGCTCCAGCGCCTCGTTGGAGTCATAGCGGGTATCCAGCATAATCAGAAGATCTGCCCATCCCATAACTCCAAGACCGATTCTACGGTTTTTTCCGGTGGCTTCGCCGATTTGCTTCAAAGGGTATCTGTTCTGCTCGATAACGTTATCGAGAAAGTGCACTCCCTTCCAGACCAGATCCTTAAGCTTGTCCCAATCGATTTCGTTTCTGAACATTCTGGAGGTATCGGTGGAATCAACGACGGCACGAACGACTTTCGAGAGGTTGATGGACCCCAGGTTGCAGCTTTCATAGGGAAGGAGGGGCTGTTCACCGCAGGGGTTGGTTGCCTCGATCAGGCCCAGGTCGGTGGTTTTCTCGTATTTGTTTATTGTATCGAGAAAGATGACGCCCGGTTCGCCCGTCTTGTGGGCATGTTCGACGATTGACTGGAACACCTCGCAAGCGTCGAGGCTCT
Organism: uncultured bacterium; assembly: GCA_965555375.1. GTDB lineage: Bacteria > Zixibacteria > MSB-5A5 > UBA10806 > UBA10806 > CBDVBL01. The sequence goes on along the minus strand of CBEWDL010000134.1, from coordinate 1,376 downwards.
GCGGTTTGCCATTAAGTATATATTGTTCGCCGGTGCGAGGATCGATAAGGGGAAATGTTGTGCGCTCTTTGACGGCCTTCATGAAAGTATCTGTTACTCCGACGGAGATGTTGAAGTTCGTCAGTTCCGACAGGTTATCTTTGCATTTGATAAATTCTTTGATATCGGGGTGATCGACCCTGAGAATCCCCATGTTAGCGCCCCGGCGGGTTCCCCCCTGCTTGACCGCCTCGGTGGCTGAATTAATTACCCTCATGAAGCTAATCGGCCCTGATGCCACGCCGGAAGTTGAGGCTACGACTGAATTTTTTGGTCTCAACCGGGAGAAAGCGAATCCGGTTCCGCCGCCTGATTTATGGATCAGCGCAGTGTCTTTCACGGCTTCGAAGATTGACTCCATGTTATCGTCGATGGGTAATACAAAGCAGGCCGAAAGCTGGCCTAACTTCCTGCCGGCGTTCATTAAAGTCGGGGAGTTGGGCATAAACTCGAGTCTGGCCATCATTTCGTAAAAACCGGTGGCCGTTTCGTCGATCTCCTCGGTTGTCGCGCCGAAGTTGGCGTCGCCGGCCGCTATCACTGTCGCAACACGCATGAACAGCTCTTCCGGCGTCTCTTTAACCTGCCCCTGATCGTCCCTGATCAGATAACGCCTCCTTAATACGGCGAGAGAATTTGCCGATAGCTGGGGCTTTATCTGAGTCTTTTGTTTGTGCACTTTTTCTCCCTCCAGTATATTATAAAGAAAGCTATCCTAAGTATCGTATTCAAATGTCGCCGACTTAGCTTTCTCGTCAATTTCGAAATCGCCGAAAACTATGGACGCTTCCTTTTTCATGATCTTAAGCATTTCGACGGCAATCTCCCTGATCTCCCAGTGGGCCCGGGGATTGGTCCTCACGCAGAAAAAGTGCCTGAGCTCCCGGAAATTCGCGGTGATGACTATCTCTGACACCGTGGCATTGGGAAGCACATAGCGAGCATCCTCCGGCGGCACGCCGGCATCGAGAAGCTCCTCGTATAGATCGTAGCAGTTCGCAATCGCCCTTCTATAGAATTCTGCAGCGCTTTTGACCTTTCCGGGCAGTTCGGCCCGGGCGATTGTCTCGGGGGTAACTATCTCATAGTCTTTGGTCTTTTTACGGTTTGGTTTATCGGCGTAGCAAACGTATCTCTGGCTCTCCTGTGACGGCGATATGAACCGGTGCCTGACCAATTCATGGGTGAAAACCCTTGATCCGCCTCTGATCCTGAACGTCGCGGAGGCATGCTCCAGAACCGAGTGATGCCGCTTTTTGATTATTTTCTGGATCAGCTCCTCGGCCGATTTCGGGGGATCGTACCTGTGGAACGAAAGGTAGCAGGTTCGGCAGGCC
>CBEWDL010000133.1:0-9165 GCA_965555375.1 uncultured bacterium | reverse complement strand
ACTTTCGCGAGGAATCAAGTTCCAGAAATTCCATATCGAGTTCATGTAGCGCGGATGTCTGCTGTTCCCTCCCTTTGCGTCTGCCAGCGAGTTCATCCTCCAGCCGCTTTGAATCGGACATCAGCTCCGAAATAGCGCCTTCTATTATATTAAGTTTTTCTTTTAGCTTGTTTCGATCGTCGAAACAGTTTTCGAGCGATCGTTTCAATTCATCGTTTTTCGCCTGGGATTCCGATATAACCTGTTGCGCTCTGGCAATATTATCGCGATTAGTCGCAATCATTTTTTTAGCTTCCGAGCACAATTCGAGGCGGTGCTCGATTTCGGAGTCCAGTTTCGCAGTTAAACCATCAAGCTCCACATTCTTGATCCGGACCTTTGTCAGCCGGTTTTCAACATCCTTAACCGAGTTTCTCAGGTTCCCGGCACGATTGGACATTCGGGTCAAGGTCTCAGCGCTTTCTGCGGATTTGGTCTCGTATTCTTTCAATTCGCTATCGAGCTTATGTAGTTTTTCGCCGTAATAAACAGTTTCCCTTTTTAGTTTTCCCACCTCATATACGGCCGCTGAGTATCGGTTTTCCTTTTCTTTAAAATCGAATTTAAGCTGGCTAAATTGCGTCTCGACTTTGCTGCGATCGTCATCCAGACATTCGATGTTTTCCTGGATATCCTGGAATTCTATTCTCAGCCTTTCCAGAATCTTAAGATTGTGGCTCGATTCAGCCTCGGTCGAGGCGATCTCGGAAGAAATTATCTCAAGTTTTGCCTTAACGGAGTCTGAATCCTGTTTCCTGCCAAGAACCGTCGGAACCGTTTTGCCGCCGGAAACAAAACCGGAAGGCATATAAACAGTGCCATCGAGAGTAACTCTGGTATAGTGTTTCCATTGGCCATCGGCATTAAAGGCGGAATCTTTTGATTCAAAGAGGGCGATGCGACTCAACAGCAGCTTTGCGACCGGACGATACTCATCGGGATACTTGATCAGATCGTCGAGATACCCCATAAATCCGTTAGTTCCTTCGGGTCTCCTTTCATAGGATTTTGATTCATCTAATCCCTCTAAAATAAGGAAACTGGCCCGGCCTCCCCCATTGGACTTCAAATATTTTATAGCCGATTTGGCTTCCAGGTGACTTCGTACCGGAACGACCTCGCCCATTTGACCCAATGCTGCCGTTGTCGCCACCCGGTACTCCTCCGGCACTTCGAGAGCTTCAGCCAGGGGCGATAGCATACCGGCAGGTTTTTCAGACCACAAGAGAAGCGCTCTGGCCCCACTGGAGTACCCCTCACCCGATTCGATAAGCTGCTCGAGAAGCTCGTCTCTTGCTTGCAATCCCGAAAATTCAGATCTCAGTGTGGAAACTTTCTCCTTTAAATGGGCCAGCGTTTTCTCGATATCGGCTATCTCTTTCAATTTTGAATTCCGGGATATCTTTGAGATCTCGATCTCTTTGATAATCCCCTGAGTTTTCTCTTCGAGATTCTTTATGCCGAGGCGATTTTCGTCCCGAAATCTATCATATTCCCTGGCATCTTTTTCGAGCCGTGCGATCTTTTGCTCAAGACCATCTTTCATTTCCCGCAAGGATACAGCTTCAGCCTTTATACCGGATATCCTCTCCGTAATCGTGGAGTGGTTGGCTCTCTGTTCCTCGAGGGCCGATTCCGCCTCCGTCATCTGACTGGAAAGCTCTTCCAATTTCGCTTCAAGAGTTTCATTCTCCTCTGCGGAAGATTTTTTTTGAGTCTCGATATCGTTCAGCCGACGACGGTTTTCCGAGATCCCATCCTCCAGCGTCTGGATACGGTTTTCCAGGGCACGGATCTCCACCTTACAGTTCTGAATCTCATTCGATGACGTTTCTGCACGCTGCTTATTGAGCTTGATTTCGTTCTCAATGCCGGCGGACTTGACGGTTATATCAGATTCTGCCTGTCTATATTCGGAAGCCTGAGCCTCATGCTCGGTTAGTTTAAGTTTTTCTTCCTGAAGATTGAATTCATATTTTTCTATACCTGCATTGGATGCCTCGATATCGATCTGCAGGCTCTTTTTCTTTTCGAGCAATTCCTGGTATCGCTTTTGTGAATCGAAAAGCCGTGCGGCTGCCAGGATGCATTCGATATCTCTTAGAAGCCCTTTCTGTTTTGCATACCTTTGTGCCCTTTTCGCCTGGCGCCGGAGCATAATGACCTGCTTCTCTATTTCGGCGATGATATCTCCAAGCCGAAGAAGATCAGCCTCGGTGGCCACAAGCTTATTTTCCGCTTCCTTCTTACGATGCTTGTATTTGGTTACACCGGCGGCTTCCTCAAAGAGAGACCTACGATCCTCGGTTCTATCCGATAGAATAGCATCGATCATTCCCTGCTGTATAACGCTGTAGGCATGCGGCCCTATACCGGTATCGAGAAATAGTTCCACGATATCTTTCAAGCGGCATTGATTTTTATTAAGCAAGTATTCGGATTCGCCTGAACGGTAAAGCCTCCTGGTAATGCTCAAGTCGTCATATTCGATTGGCAGAAGCCCGCGATTGTTCTTGATGAACAGAGTAACCTCGGCCATTCCTATAGGTTTCAACTGCGAGGTGCCGCTGAATATCACCTCTTCCATTCGCGAACTTCTCAAGATGCTCGTGCGCTGTTCGCCGAGCACCCATCTTATGGAATCGAGAATGTTGGATTTGCCGCAACCGTTCGGTCCAACCACGCCGGTTATACCACCGTCAAAGTCTAAGGTAGTTTTATTCGGAAAAGATTTGAATCCTGAAATTTCAAGGCGGGAAAGTAACACGAGCTTCTCCTTTACATTCTAAAATTGCTAAGAATGTCAGCCATGGCGCGGCACGAAACCCTCGGAGCCGCCTCCGCCGCCGGAATACCGACAATAAAATTATAGTAGGGGAGTCCGACTCCTTTGTCAAACGCAGTCCTGACAATCGCTCCGGACCTGAGCGATACCACGGCGTTGAAAAAGTTTGGGTATATATCCAGATCGACGGATACGGCGAGGCCACCCGCCGAAACACGCTGAATTAATTCTCTTTTCGGCAATGAAAAGGCATCGAGATCGTAGGAGAGTGGTTTTATGACTACGAATTTTTTGATGATATCATGAGACTGCGGATCTACATTCGACGTCAGCAAGATCCTGATGTCACGATTGGGAAAGATCTCCGCTATTTCCGGCAAAATTTCGGAGGCCGGTTTGATCAGCTCCAGCCTGGCCGGCATACAGATAAGGCAGGCCCTGAGACTGCCTGAAAGATCGCTGAATTTGACGGGGTCCGAACTGTATTTAAACCTGTCTTTCAGGCTGGCGAATCTTTGCACAATACCGCGAATCTTAACGCTCAAGATTTTACCTTTCCCCTGTGACTCCCAAACGGTAATTAAAAAGACCTCTAACGCTGGAGCCGATTTCGGCCACTCGTTGGCCATTGAGGTATCCAACGACGCAATCGTTTCTTCCGAGACTCAGAGCAAATCCTTCCTCGGCGATAAACGTTTTACCGGTGCCGGGATTTAAAAATCCCGTGTATACGGTATCGCCATCGGCAATAATGTTGGCCCAGACGAGGTCGGACACCTCGATCCGCAGCCTCTGATTACGATCCATACCTTCCCAGGCGGCGGGACGTTCCCAGGGCCTGCTCCATTTTACTTCCCGTCTCGGTTGATGACTTTCTGCCGGCACAACGTCGGTATCGTCGATATCGGGAAATCGGTCTTTCCGGGAGCTGACGGTGAGATAAATTAGTCCGATGATTATCAGGCCGATTACAATAACAAGCGGAAGTCTATAATCAAGACCCTTTTTAGGCTGGGAGATATCTGGCGATTGAATTTTATCGTCGGTTTTCTCTTCACTTTCACCATTTATTATTCTATAGAGCTCTTTTAGATCAAGATCCAGAGCCTCAGCGCAACTCTTGGTAAACGGCTTCAAATAAACCTGCCCCGGCAGCAGATCGCGGCGGCCGCTTTCTAAAGCTTCGATGAATTGCGGGTTTAGCTTCGTGATGGCCGCAAGCTGCTCGATGCTTAACTCTTTGGCCTCTCTGGCCTCGCGAAGTCTATCACCTAAAGCTCTGGACAAGACCGGACCTCTTCATACATCTTCTTAAAAAGCTTCGAGGGAAAACCGATCACCGTATCAAGTTCACCCTCGTAAGTATCGACTAAAAACGAACCCATCCCCTGAATCCCATAGGCCCCCGCTTTATCAAGCGGCTCCCCTGATTCCACATAGCGATGAATATCCTCCGAACTCAGTTTGTTGAAAGTCACTCTCGTCGAATCGTAATCGGATTTAGCTATATCCTTCGTCATAACTATCATAGATAGCCCGGTAAAAACGATATGGGTTTTATCGGAGAGCAGCTTGAGCATCGATTTTGCTTCCGCTTTTGATTTTGGCTTACCGAGAATCCTGCCTTCCGATACGACTATGGTGTCCGCCCCCACTACGAGGCTATCGGGATATTCCCGGGCAACGGATTCGGCTTTCAGCCGTGATAGCCGTTTAACATGATCCTCGGGCAATTCACCGGAGATATTCTGCTCCTGAACAACTGGAGTAACGACCTCGAAATCGTAACCCAGCTTTAAAAGCAGTTTTTGTCTTCGCGGTGAACCCGACGCCAAGACTATCTTCATAGCCGTCTCTGTTTTCATCTCCTGAAGATTTGTCATCCTTCCAGAGAGAACGTAACGGGTCCGTCATTTATAAGGAGCACTTTCATTTTAGCCCCGAACCGTCCGGTTTTTACATCCAACCCGCTCTCTTTCAATTTTTCCACGAAATAATCGAAAAGCTTTTCCGCTTCCAGCGGCCTCATGGCGGAGGTGAAACTCGGCCTTCGACCTTTGGAGAGATCCGCCGATAGCGTAAACTGGCTTACGGCCAGGAGATCGCCGCCGATATCGACCACGGAGCGGTTCATCTTGCCGTCATCATCCTCGAAGATCCGGAGTCCCAGGCAGCGATCGGCCAGAAAATCGGCGTTTTTCTCGGAGTCACCTTGATCAGCGCCCACGAGCAACAAGAGCCCGCGGCCAGTGGAGGCGATCATCTCTCCCGAGACCTCGACGGAGGCCTCGGCGACCCGCTGCAGGACTACCTTCATCGTCCCTCCAATCAGCGGATAACTCTATTATGAATACGCCATATAGTCAATAAAAAAGCGGCCCTGCGACCGCTTTGCATTACAGAGATTTGTATCTTGCTTTATCGCGTGAGATTTACAGCTAATGTTCTCTGGGCCTTAGACTGGTTTTGAACTTCAGCGTCGGCCTTATAACCGGCTGGTACCCGTCGCCATAGCCTATCCTGCGTGATCCCGGGCAATCCTCGCACCCGGATGCGGTGCCGGTGCCCCTATAGGCTGCAATCTCAGTAACCACGTCGCCAAGCTCCAGCGCCACGCAATTGCCGTCAGGGTCGGCCGTGGCAGCAAACATAGCCCCATGCGGAGGGCAATCGCAGACATAATAAGGCGGCACTGTGCCTCTGTACATGCCGATCATGGCGATAACATCGCCAAGCTCCAATGGCACGCCGTTATGGTCGCAATCTCCGGGAGTATACAAGCAGGGCTGGCATCCTGCTCCCAGAGCCCCGATATCGACGCCGCCCTCGCCAGCACCGATACAGCAAGAACTCTCTTGCAGATAGAAGTTCCCATTTTCAGGATCGCAGAATTCCGGATCGCAGTCTATGTTCCCTTCTCCATCCCAACCGCCCTGAACGTCGCAATACGTAACATCAGGTTGTGAACCCCCGTCCAAGAAAATCTCACTTACCTGCCCCGACGCCGAATCCGCCCAGCAGATGCAGTTTAGTATTACCGGATTGGATTCATAGCAGTAGATCCCGCCGCCTTCAACGGCAAGATTTTGCGTTACGGTATTATTTATGATGGCCGGATCGCCGAAAGCGCTTATAATTCCCCCACCCATATACTCGGATGTATTACCGTGGATAACATTGTAGGTAATCATAGCCGCGTCTGCGGTGCAGTAGATGCCGCCCCCGCCGGAAAGGGCGATGTTTCCGCTAATCACATTGGATGTGATAGTCAATTCTTCGCCCTCACAGTAGATGCCGCCTCCGATATGGGTAGTTGAGTTTTGGCTGATGACGTTGTCGCTGATCAAGACATTGGAATTCCTGCAATGAATCCCGCCGCCAGAACTGTATTGAGGAAAAACCTGGTTCCCAAAGATGAAATTGCCGGATATATGGGAATCGGAATAATGACAATAAATGCCGCCGCCTTCATTACTGGCAACATTGTCTCTTATCGAATTGCTCCTGATTCCCGGACTGGAGTAAGAGCAATAGATCCCCCCGCCATTATAGCTAAATCCATTTTGAATCGTGAATCCCGCAATAACAGCACGACTATCCTCTCCATACTCGAAAATCACCACCGAACCCCAGGAGTTGCCATCGATAATCGTCGATGAGATATACGAGGCATCACCGGTGGTCAGAAATAGCGACCCGACAACGATATTGCGAGCGCTGAAGTTGATGTTTTCTATGTAAGTTCCTGGCTGGACTAATACCGTATCGCCGTCCAGGCTGGCGTCAATACCCTGCTGGATGGTGGGATAATCATCCGGCACATTTATGATCGTCGCCGAGGCGGGCAAAAAGCTCATGGCGACCAGAACCGACGCAAAGACTATAGCCAATCTCATCATATCCTCCTATCGCGATACTTGTCTTATTGCAGACCGCGATTGAAGATTAAGCTTTTCTATAAATATGGATACGCAATTCCACGGGGATGTCAAGAGTTTTCTGCGTCGTTAAGGGTCTCGGCCGACCACACCTATTCCAATGGAAAAGCGGCTGCCAGAACCCAGTTCTTTATATTCAGTGGAAGATGTCCGCTCAACCTTATTCCGCCGCCTTTCCCCCTCCAATCTTGGCCTTGGACTTCAGCGTCGGCTTGACGACAGGCAGCTCTTCCTCGTCGCCGGGAAGGAGCCTGCCCGAACCCGGGCAATCCTCGCAGCCCGATGCCGTAGTTGAACCCCTGTAAGCGCCAATCTCAGTAACCACGTCGCCAAGCTCGAATGCAACACAGTTGCCGTTGGGATCGGCTTCGGGTGCAAAGGCATCGCCGTGGGGTGGGCAATCACAGGTGTATTCCGGCTCTGCGGTTCCCCGATACATCCCTATCATGGTGATAACATCGCCAAGCTCTAATGGAACACCGTTGTGATTGCAGTCACCGGCGATATATTCGCAAGCCGCCTTATTCAGAAGAACCGAGATATTGTCCGTACCGTGATTGGCAGTGGCCAGATCCATGTCGCCATCGCCGTCGAGATCGGCCGCGAAAACCGAATAGGCGCCCTCGCCGGCATCATAATCCATATGAGGGGCGAACGTCGCGTCACCATTGTTAAGGAGAACGGATACGTTGTCCGAAAACTCATTCGAGGTTATAAGGTCAAGGTCGCCGTCACCATCGAGATCGGAGGCTTTGACCGACCAGGGACACTCGCCGGTTGAATAGGTTTCTTGCGGGGCAAAGTTACCATCCCCGTCATTCAATAAAATCAAGATATCCTGCGAATAGCAGTTCGAAGCTGCCAGATCGAGATCGCCGTCAGCGTCGAGGTCAGCGGCGAAAACCGACAGAGGAAGATCTCCGACCTCATATGGCGTATATGCGGCGAAACTTCCGTCCCCGTTATTCAATAAAACCGTGGCATTGTTGAAGGCGTAATTGGCGGTCGCCAGGTCGAGGTCACCATCGCCATCGAGGTCTGCAGAGTAGACTTCCACCGGCGTATCCCCCGCCGGATACTGAGAGTGCGGCGCAAAGGTACCATTCCCGTAGTTCAAAAGAACCGAGATAGTCCCGGAAATCAAATTTGTAGCTGCCAGGTCCATATCTCCGTCGCCGTCAAGGTCGGAGGCGATGACCGATGTAGGCCCCTCGCCGACGGGATAAGTTGATTGCGGGCCAAAGGTCCCGTCGCCGTTGTTCAACAGGATCGAAATATCCTCGGAATACATATTGGCTGTGGCCAGGTCGATGTGACCGTCACCGTCAAGATCGGCGGCAGTTACAAACCAGGGCTCCTCGCCTACCGGATAAACAGTGTGGGCGGCAAAGGTGCCGTCACCATCATTGAGAAAAACCGAGGAATTGTCGGAGTAGGCATTCGCGGTTGCGAGGTCAAGATCCCCGTCGCCATCGAGATCCGCCGCGAATATAGACCATGTCCCTTCACCGGCATCATAGTCCACGTGATCGGCGAAGGTTGCGGTTCCCGCATCCACTGCAATCGTGAAAGACCAGGCATAGCTGCCGGCCAGAGGAGTCCCTCCCGACGATTGTATGCCAGTAGTAAGCACCACCGTAACGGCTTCCCCCTCCAGGAAATCCTCAAGGGGATCGAAGGTGGCGGTCAAAGTCGGACCATCGTAGGTGATGGTGCCTTCGAGTAGCCCTGTAGACCTTCCACTGACCACGAATGAGGAGTTGTTGATGGTGGATTCATCCATGTCGATGTCGAAAGTAACGGAAATATCTGAATTAGGAAAAACATTCAATTCGTTTTGTGAGGGTACTACTGATAAGATAATCGGGATACCACAGCCTACTCCAAAAGCGCCAATATCGACTCCATCATACCCGGTTCCGATACAGCAGGAAGCGATATCGAGATAAAAATTACCGTTATCAGCGTCACAAAACAGCGGATCACAATCGATATTGCCCTCGCCTTCCCAGCCGCCCTGGATATCGCTATATAAAACGTTCGGATCCCAGTCATCGTAATAGATTTGATCCCCGCTACCGGTGGCGATATTAGCCCAAAATATAGTACTATGAACAATGGGATTGGAGTGATCGATACAGCAAAGCCCACCGCCGAGTCCGCCAGCGATGGTAATTGTGGAATTTCCGTAAATCGTGTTACTGGCAATCGTAGGATGAGAATAACCCTCGCAATAGATCCCCCCGCCGCGGTAATAAGCAGTATTGCCATTTATCGTATTGCCGCTGATGGGGGGATGGGTACCATAACACAATATGCCACCGCCATACCAATTAGCGGAATTTCCGCTGATGGTGTTGTTGATAATATCGGGAGCGGAATTACTAATGCAATGAATTCCCC
>CBEWDL010000132.1:0-9168 GCA_965555375.1 uncultured bacterium | reverse complement strand
GATCTCGGGGAACACAAAGAAATCTGCCTCAAATTACTGCGGAAGCCCGGCAGCATCGAATTGAGAGATTTTACCCGCGAATTTACACTCCTCTCCCAATTACGTCACCCGGGGTTAATCAGGGTTTTTGATTTTGGAGTCGATGATATCCACGGCCGTTTCTTCACCATGGAATATGCTTCCGGCGGTGATCTTGGGAAAGCTGGTATTTTATCCCCGGACGAGTTTTTCGAGGCCGCATCTTCGATCTGCCAGGCACTCGATTATATACATAGCCGCGGTATCATTCACGGGGATCTAAAACCGAGCAATATTCTCAAAGACTCCCACGGCAATTTCCTCCTGGCCGATTTCGGTCTATCATTTATTCGAGGAAGCGATCTTGACATTGTCTCATCCGGGAGCGCCGCTTTCATATCTCCTGAGCTATTGCGAAAGGAATCGGTTTCGCCCCGTTCCGACATTTACTCATTAGGGCTTCTGTTTTTTGAGATGATTTTCCGAAAGCCTTTCTTCGAAGGGACATCAAGTGAGATTATCGGGCGAAAACTCTCAGGAGATGTTCGATTACCTTCGGTTCCCGAGGAGTATGGCGGAAGTTACATGGATGTAGTATTGACGAAAATGCTGTGTGCCGATCCGAAAAATCGTTACGAATCTGCAGGAGCTATCCTGGAAGAGATCTCCGATCTAAACATCGGAAGTCTCAGGCGCCCGAAGGATAAAAGCCCGATTCCGGAAAAAGCCGAATTTGTCGGCCGGGCGGAGGAAATGGAGTGGCTCGAACAGGGGTTACAGATGCAGCCTGGTAGAGGTCGTCGATTCTATTTTATCGGGGGTGATTCCGGAGTCGGGGAAAGCCGTTTGTTAGACGAATGCAGGATCGGGGTGCAGATTAAGGGGATAAAATTTTTCAAGACCCATTGCCGTGAAGGCGATTTAGGACCTTTTGGACCCCTTGTAAGGATGCTCGATTACATTTTTGTAGAATTGGATCCGGATATGCGGATTTTCTCCTCCTACGGCCCGGATCTAAAAAGGTTTTTTCCTGCAAGGTACGGGATACTCGATCAAGGAGACTTGCAGGCGTCGGAGGCTGATATCAAGGCCGGTCGGCGGCGCATGTTCGATAACCTGTTGTTATATCTGGATCATCTTATTTCGGAACAGAATCTCATAGTCGCACTTGAGGATCTTCAATGGGCCGACCGCGATACGCTGGATTTTATCGAATTCTTATGGTCGAATCGCAGTACTGAAAGCTCTGTCTATTTTATCTGTACCGGTCAAACGGTCCCCGATGGATCGGCGCCGTCTTTTCTAACCGATGATGACGCGTGCTATAGAATCCTCAAACCGGCTAATAGAAAATGCTGGCAGGCTTTTCTCAACAGTCTGCTTGGCGATACGGATCTCCCCGATGATTTCCCCTCGAAACTATACAATGAAACGGGAGGCAATTTTCTATATGCCGAGGAGATCATAAAAGAACTGATATCCGACGAATGTCTGATTCGACGGAGGGGCAGATGGTTTTTGAAACCGGACTGGGAAGAGGATATCAGAGTTCCCGAGGGGATTCTGGCTCTCCTGAATCGCAAGCTAAGGCGTTTGAGTGCTGATCAAATGCTTATAACCGGCTCAGCGGCTGTCCTGGATAGACCGTTTTATGATCACGAAATCATAGACTTAGCGCCGGTTGAAAAAGGCCAGGACATTATAGAACAACTAATTGGAGAAGGCATTTTTACGCGTCAGGTTTTTGGCCGGGATGAGAAAATCTATTTCAGGCATGGTCGGTTGAGAAGCGCTGCCTATGACAGTCTATCCGAATCGGTCCGTCGCGAAAGGCACGCTTATATAGCTGGCTATTATGCGAATAGAAATGAAAGCGATGAATTTCTCGGGCGCCATTATGCTCTGGCCGGCGATAATGAAAAAGGATATCAGCATCTGTTTAGCTCGGCACAGGTTGCCCTGAAGGTTCTGGCCTTCAAGCAGGCCGCGGATCTATACGCCGCCGCGCTCAAATGTGTTGAAGCTTCAGCGGATTCGCTTCAAAAAAGACAGCATCTTTACGAAACCCATCTGGGCCGTGGTCAAGCTTTGAATTTCATATCGCCTCGGGCAGCGCAAGACTCGCTTAAAGAAGCGGTGTCCATCGTTCAATCCGGCGATTTTGGCGGATCGGAATTCGCTGAAGCGGCTATCGCTGCGGGACGCAATAGCCTCGATCTTGGTGAAAGCGACACCGCATTAGAATTGCTGCAGGAGGGATTGTCTGCTGCGGAAGCCGCCGCGGATCGGAAGCTTCAGGGGGAGGCGAAGATCGGGCTGGGATTTGTCTATGATAAGGTTGGACGGCTCGATGATGCAGAGAATTCATATCGTGAAGCGTTGGATCTTTTCGCCGGAATAGATTATCCCGAGGGTTCGTGCCGCGTATTGAATTACCTGGGAATTACCCGCAAGAGGCGTGGAGATCTCGCAGGCGCCGAGGATTTCTATCGACGCGCCCTTGATATTTGCCTGAAAAAAAGCTTCCAGTGGGCCGCCATGAATCTCTACGGTAATCTCGGCAACCTATGTTCTGCCAGGGGCCAGACTGAAAAAGCCGGTGAGCATTATGCCAAATCTCTTGAAATCTCGCGCCAGATATCGGACCGCAGAATAGAAAGCATAAATCTCCTCAATATCGGCCATGCGTTAAATCAAGCCGGTGATCTGGAATCGGCCGAGAGTAAATTCTTCGAGGCATTGGATAAGCAAAGGGCCCTGGGCGATAAAGGATCCGAGGCGATTACGTTGAATAACCTCGGATTTCTGTATTTCAGAAAAGGCGAGATCCGCAATTCAATAGACCATTACCAGAAAGGTCTTGAGTTGAGCCTGCAGATCAGTCAGCCCCGGATAGAATTGGCCAATCGTATTGGAATAGCGGAGAGTTTAACAGCCATTGCAGATTTTCGGAAGGCCGATGAGGCAGCGGATGTAGCGGTTGCCCTTGCCGAACGACTGAACGATACCGAACAGCTGGCCACTATTCTGCCTATCCGAACAGAAATCAAATATGAAATCGATGATCTGGCGGGAGCCCTGGATTACATAAAAAAATTCTTAAATCTTCCAGCAGGCATTGGCGAACCGAGGCAGAGGATTAAGGCTCTGCTTGTATCCCGACGTTTCAAAGATGAAGCGGAACTGGATTATCAGATGATCGAAAAACAGATTGCTGATCTTTCCGAATCAGATCCTTCAATAAGCGCCATCATAACAAGATTCAGAGCGCAGTTTGCCCTCAGGGACGTCAAAATAGCAAATCCGGAGATCTGGATCGCCAGGCTGGACGAAGCCATAAGAAAATCAAATGAATTCTTTCAGCATGCGGAGACCGTCAGGCTAATGGCTCTGAAAATTGAATTCCTCGCTAAGATCGGGGATACTTTCGAGATCTCCCGGCAGAGAGATATTTTGTCGGGCAAGATTGCGAAATTGACCACCGGTCTGGAAGAGATGTATGTTTATAGTCTTAATAAATATCTGAATAACGCATTTATTAAACAAGAGGGTGGTGAATCAATTGTGGGCAAGGTTAATCGCGAGGAACGCCTGGAGGTTTTATTCAGGGTAGCAAGAACCATAAACACTATAAGAGAGAGTGATCCTCTGCTGAATAAGATCATGGATCTGGCTCTGGAGACATTGACCGCTGAACGGGGATTCGTAATGCTCTATTCGCGGGAACGAGAGGGGACTCTCGATAGCGAAATTCTGGAGCCGGTGGTTGCCAGAAATCTAGCTCAGGAGGATATCTTTGGAGAGACGACGATTTCTCGGTCCAGCGCTATTGACGTCGCCCGGACGGGCAAGCCGTTGCTTCTTAGCCGAACCGACGAGGATATTTCGAGCCGGCAATCGGTCGTAGATTTCAAAATCTCGTCTTTGCTCTGTGTGCCGCTGGCGGTAAAAGGGCGGGTTTTAGGGATCGTCTATATCGATAGCCGCTCCGGGACTATCTTCACCGATGAAGATCTCGAATTCATGGTCAGTTTTGCAGATTTAGCTGCCATCGCTATCGAAAACGCCAGGCTATCGGAAAAGCTGGAGGAGAAGACAACTTATCTTCAAAGGCAGGTCGAATCAATCTGGGGATTCGGCAGCATCATCGGGCGTTCATCCCCGATGCAACGGGTTTTCAGGATGGCTGAATCGGTAACCGAAATCGATACCAACGTCATTATCAGCGGGGAATCGGGAACCGGAAAAGAGCTTCTGGCTCGTGCCATCCACTTCGCAGGGCCACGAAAAGAATGCCGATTTCAGCCCGTCGACTGCGGCGCCGTGACGGAGACTCTTCTGGAGTCCGAGCTATTTGGCCACGTCAAGGGGGCATTCACCGGTGCCGACTCCGATAGGGCCGGGCTTTTCGAGGTAGCTGAGGGCGGCACCATTTTCTTAGACGAAATAACGAATACCAGCGAGAGCTTTCAGGTCAAACTGCTTCGCGTATTGCAGGAGAACGAGATCCGACGTGTGGGCGATAGCAGAGCCAGAAAAATCGATGTGCGAGTGATTGCGGCCACAAATAAGAATCTTGAAGAAGCGGTTAAAGCGGGTAATTTCAGAGAAGATCTCTACTATAGGCTGAACGTTGTTAAGATAACTTTGCCCCCATTACGAGAACGGACAGAGGATATTCCGATTCTTGCTGAATACTTCCTGGAAGATATTTGCAGCAAGATGAAGATCTCCTTGAAATCTTTTTCGACGGAGGTGATTGATCTATTGCTCCTGTATTCCTGGCCTGTAAATGTCCGGCAACTCGAAAACGTCTGCGAACGAGCGATAATTTTTTCTAAGAGCGAGGTTATAGATACCGAAAGCCTTCCTCCGGAGATCAAATCCTTAAAACATTCGGGAGCTGTAGCTGAAACGGGAATCTCTGTGCCCTCGAGCAAAACGGAATTGAAGGCGGCAAAGGCCCGACTTGACAAGATGTTTCTGATTCAAATTCTGGAGAAGGCCGGGGGTAATGTTATGCAGGCAGCCCGCATATCAGGAATGGATCGATCACAACTTCATCATATGATGAATAAATTCGGTCTCAGCAGTGTCGATTTCAAATCCTGAAAATGGTACAGGACCGCCCGTTGCCTTCAAAAATAAGCGTTCATCCGGGAAAAAAGCTTGCATATGTAAACTATTTTGTCTATTTTTTACAACGGGTGAGCAGATCTTGTTGCATGATAGCGCTTATTCTGGCGCTGACGGTTCCGTGCTCTGCGATTCTTGCTGCGGATTCAGGCATAATCTCGGGGTGGGTTTATGCTGAAGGCAACACCGAAGTAATCGCCGAGGCCAAAATCTACCTTCATGATCTTAGCGGTGGAGTCCTTGATTCTGTATTTACCTCAGACACCGGCTGGTTCAGCGCTGAGGTAATGCCCGGCGAATATCTGGTATCCGCCGGCAAGGGAAATTTTATCCGTAGATTTTATCCCGGTCAATACAGATATTCCGAAGCCGTAAGGATAAATGTTTATCCGGGGCAAAGCGCTTCCATAATTCTCTATCTGGAGCGGGGTGGATGGATCGGCGGTTTATTCGGTTTTAGCGGTGAGGACATCGAAAAAGGGCTGGTAACGGCCTTAAAAATAGACGATCCGGATGCCGGCTGGCATAAAAACATAATCCTGCAAGGCTCGTTCCCCCGGGATTATATCCTCGAAGGATTAATTCCAGGAACATATAAAGCATTAGCTCGTGCTACCGGCAAGAAAACGGTTTATTTCCCTGGCGTCCAGGATTTCGGGGACGCTACGCTGATAGAGGTTGAACGGGATGCGGGTGTCCCGGATATCTCATTTTCTCTGGACCCGGTCGGAAATGGAATGGTCTCGGGGCGGGTATTCGGAGTGGGGATTCCAGGCGGCATTGCCGATATCCCGGTTATAGCTTATCAATGGCAAAACTTCTGGGAAGACCCCAATCTGAAAAGCGCTTTAACCGGACCTGACGGCAGATTCGACCTGCAGTTGTCCGCCAGCAACTACTTTTTCTACGCTGATTGTGATGACTGTTACCCCGGGAGTGGCCGGATAGTGATTTATTATGACAACCAGCTTGATCCCATGTACGCCGATGCCGTAATAGTTGTCGCAGGGGATTCTATAGAAGGAATCGATTTCGAGTTCGATTTTTCAAACTCTTACAATCTTAGCATATCCGGCCGCGTGATTGACGAGAGCACGGGTCAGGGGCTTGCAGATGCAGTGACAACGGCAATCGACTACTATACCGGCGAGGCTGTTAATTCGTCTCTAACGGCTGGCAATGGAGAGTTTGCCATAGACAATCTTCCGTCGGGCGATTACCTTATCTTTTTCTCCGGCATGAATGTGATCCCTTATTTCTACCGTGCCACAGAGAATTGGCAGAGCGCTGAAATTGTTAGCCTTCAATCGAATTACGGCGGGATTGAATCTGAGGCCATCACCCAGGACTATGGCAACCAGGTGCTGGCGATATCCGGTCGGGTGACCTCCTATTCCGGACCCGTATCAGGAGCGAGAATTTACGCTTATCTGGTTGGCGATAGCCGCCCCAAAGCGTTTGCCAGAACAGGCGCCTCGGGTCACTACGCTATTATCAACGGCCTGGTTCCCGGCTCATATACGGTCGTTTGCGATTTATTCGGATATAATGCGCAAACCTATCCGGAGATTATCGAGCTCGATCTTCTCCAATTCCCCGAGGCCGAGAATATAGATTTCTTTCTTGAGCCTCATACCACGGATATCAGGGGTATCGGGGAATCGCCCCGACGGTTTGAGGTTTTCGAAAACTATCCGAATCCTTTCAATGCGCAGACGATAATACCGATATTCTCAAGCTATGAAAGTATCCGGGTTTTCGAGATGACTGTATACGATGTGCTGGGACGAATTGTCGGGGGGAAACAGGTATCGATAAATCCGGGTATGAACTATATTGAGTGGGGGGTTAACGATTTCGATGGGTTTGCAGGTTCGGGTGTATACTTCTACAGAATTGGCGATATCCCCAGAGCCTACCGGATGATTCTCTTGAAATAATCCGCGGTAAAAATACCTTGACATTTTTTTCTAAATGAATAGATTTATGTGGAGTTATACGAGCAGGCCTGCAAATTCAATTCGGCAATTTGCAAGCGCTTGCACAATCGAGTCTTGATGATAGAAGGGGGATTTTATTACTTTCCCCGTGAGTGATACGCTAATTTGATAGTTTTTAATAGCTTAAGGGCAGAATTGAATCTGAATGAATCCCGGAGTTTCCCTTTTTATTCGGCATTGGGACGGCATATAATTTGCGGAAAATAACGATCTGATAGCACTTTGACAAACGAATATTCTTTCAAGTTCGCCTTCACACCTGAATTGCCGGGAATTGTGAATATGGAAATCGACCTGCGGTTAGGTCGGGATACCCTGCTTTCTGTGCCTGCCGTCCGCTTCTTCACCTGGGAATCCGATGCGATAAGTCTCGGCCGCAATCAAGATCCCGGAAAGAGGATCGATTTCGATCTTTGTAGCCGTGACGGTATCGAGGTTGTTCGGCGTCCGACCGGAGGCCGGGAACTATTGCATGGTCATGATCTGTGCTACAGCGTGGTATGGCCGACGCCGGATTCTCTGACGGCCATCGAGGCAGGAGAAATATTTGGCCGAATCAATGATACTCTCGTTTCGGCTTTGCAGAGATTGAACGTCAAAGCCTGCTGGCGCAGGTTTTCCAAAAGGCATGGAGCATCATCCGATCCGTGCTTCGCTCTGATCGACAGGCGTGAAATCTCGGTCGGTGGGAAAAAATTGCTGGCATCGGCTCAACGGGTTTTCGGAAAGGCCGTTCTCCAGCAGGGTTCGATGCCTCTGGTGGAGCCAGCGGTGGATTTAATCAACTATTTGAAGGCGGATGATCGGATGGATACGAGGAGGAAGCTGGCAAGAGCCACAACGTATCTTTACGATCATATTGATGAAACTTTTCCGGTCAGCTCGATTGTTGAAATATTCGAGGGAGAGTTTCAGAAGTTTTTCGGCTCGGAGGCCGACGCTCTCCAGGGCGATCTGGAAAACATGGGTTTTGTGCACGTTAAATCAGAAAGGAAATTTAATATCAGACCGCAAGATTAAGTATCAAATCGGGGAGGTGATACAGAAGCTAATTTGTTACAAAAGAGAAATTATCTATTAACCTGTTATTAGGAGTCAAAAGAAAATGAAAAGGATTTTATTCTGGTCAGTTCTGGCGCTGGTGGCGGTATTTACGGTTTCTGCAATTGCCGCTAACCTGAAGGGCCCCATGCAGGCACAGGTTCTTATTACCGGCGATGAACCTATTTCCGATATGTCCACGATCCCCGCTCCGGGCGGTTTGATCACCGATTCACCGGGGGAGATAGTCGGAGAGACGCAGTACGATTATCAGTCCAACGGTGCGACGGGGAACAGAATCGTTATCGATAACCTTGGCGGCAAGCATTTCGCCTGGATGAAAGGCATGCCATTTCCGACGCAGAGATCAGTCTATTTTAACTACTCGGACGCTTCGGGCAACTGGCCGGTTCCCGGGGGACAGGTTGTCTCGCAGGAGAATGGCGCTGGTTATACTCAAATTTCCATAACCAGCGACGACCGCGCCGGGGTTACCTATCACGAAACAGCGCTTAATGCCGTTACCTACGCGGAAGACCAGGTATCCGGATACGGGATATTTGAATATTACGATCCGCCGGAAATGTTGACCCTTCAATGCCTCTGGCCGTACATTACCCTCGATCGTAGCGATAACATCCATATCGTCAGCGTGGAATCTCCCCCTGCCGGGGTAACCATACACGCTATGGGCTATACGATGTCCGATGACCGAGGCGCGAGCTGGTCTCGTTTCCTGGCTGTAGATACCACCTCCACTCTATCACAGAACATTGTTTCCAGTCCGGTTTCAGACAGGGTTGCCATCGTTTATTCCCATCCGATAGTGATGGATCCGGCCGTGGGAGCGCAGCTGGAAAACGACATCTACTACATAGAGTCGGAGGACGGCTATACCTGGGATTGGAGGAATGGCAAGGTAAACGTTACCGCATACGATAGCCACGATTCTCTGCGCGCCTATACCGATGTG
>CBEWDL010000131.1:0-9340 GCA_965555375.1 uncultured bacterium | reverse complement strand
TCTCGAATATTTAGAAATGGGCTAATAAGGAATTTTGGTGAAAGCTCGAATTATTTTGAAACAATTTCCTCTACAAAGAAATTAGTATCTCTAGAAGATTATAGCAGAGATCAGATTGCAGAAATTTCGAACCATATCTTGTCAAACGATCAAATTTACAGATGCGGTGCGGTTAAGAAAACACTTTTAGACTTTGTCAAAAAGAACAAGGATAATATTGAAAATGGGTTATATGATAAGATTTTCGAAAAACTGTAATGTGTAGAGCCTACAATATTTTCAGCTAGGTAAAGTCGTTCGGCCTTTATCCGCGTCTCATAACTTGTTATGCCTACAGATCCGTAGGATAATAAATCATGACACTCCGAAAACGTTCTGGATACCTGCTTTCGCAGGTATGACAGGAAATAGTCGTAGGCGGTCGATATATCCGGCCGCAACCTGCTGGGGGATAAACCTCGACCCTACAGTTTTCTTGCGGATATTTAATCCCCGACCTGTTTTAATCCTGTTCCAACCTGAAACAACAATTCCCCCCTACCGTTTAAATCTGCAATAGCCTGCCGATATTGTTATCAAGCAGGCGAACAATCATCGGGGGGAACTATGTTCGGTTACGTAAACCTTTTCAGCTTTTTCAGCAGATACACATTCCATAATCTATCGAGGTATAACTTTTCGCCCGCCGGTGATTATCGATCGCCCGGTCTTGAGGATCGTGGTTCGCCCGATGGAATTGAGGATCAGGCAAGCGGGCTAATCCGAGCTGTTCAGCCTACAGGCGAACTCGAAGCGCCGGTAGATTCGATAGAGCTTTCAAATAACAATCCGGAGATAGTAGGCGAACAGCCTCCCGCGACCTACAGTCCGGAGATGATCGTGGCAGATTCGTCGCCGGAAGAATCTGAGATCCAGCCGGAGAATAAGGCGGCTGAACCCGCCAATGATACGCTCCTGGCCAGGGTAAAATCCCAGGCCCGGCTGAATCTGAATATGGTCTTCAATCTGGCGGAGTTTACACAAACCGTGGCGGCTTTGGCCGAGGATGCGGAGGATGGAGAAATTAACGCGTTAACATATTCTGATTTGGCTATCGGCCTCCATACCGATTTGAAGGCGAAGGCCTTCATCAAAGAGGATTACAGAATCGTCGATGGAGAGCCCCTTCCGACCGCGCATTCCAAACAATGGAGCCGCTTCAACCGGCTCGAGGCGACGCTTATGAGAAGCCGGGGATTCGAGGCCGCTGCCTTCTACCGGGAAAGCCTTAATACCAGCCAGAAATTAAGGCAGACTTATTCTCAAGGTTTTCTGCGAGTGGCCCGTAAGCTCAGCATGAGATACACCCAGGATTTCCAGCTTAATATGCGGGCGTTAAACTTCTATAATACTCAGGCGGAATCGCTCAACCAGACCGGCAATCTCGAAGGATATATCAACAACACTGAAGCCCTGGTCGATTCTCCGCAGGCATCGGGCGGACTGATAGGTCAGTTTTTCGAGACCGTGCAGTCCTATCTCGACGGGGCGGAGGATAAGCTGATCGAAAAGATCGACGCTTTCTTCCAGAATCTGGCCGACCAGATGGGAGTCGATACCGGCTTTCTCGAGAGTGCCCGGGAATCCCTCATCTCCAGCGTAGGCGCCTTCTTCGAAAAGGTGGATCAAGCCGTTAGCTCTATTGAGAGCCGCTATCTGGCATCGCCTGAAGAGCCGGAGCAGGTGGAGCCTCCGGCCGATGCGGAAATAAGACAACTCTCCGAAGCGTCTGTCGGTTAGATTCCATATTATTGTCAGCGACGACGGGTGGCATGCTTTTGCTGAAAGCATAAGCATGCTCCTTCAGCAACGATGACATGCTTACCCCGAAACAAAATCGGGGAAAGCATGCCACCCTGTCGGATTCGCACATCTATTCGAGCATTTGATGTTTGAAGGTTCGAAGCATCTCAAGGGTGGATTCTGGGAAGCGATCAGCAAAATCGGCGGCGCCAAAGAGAGGCTGCCCCTTTTTTCGCAATTGCAACCTCCGATAAAAGATATTGATCTGATTCTTTCGGTGACGATATATTGTCGGAAGGGAGATTGTTTTGAGTTACGTCCTGGAAAAAAGGTGCGGCCCCAGAGCCATCATCGACGGCAAAGATGTCGTACTATTCAGCTCCAACGATTACCTGGCCATCTCGTCGCACCCGGAGGTTTTGAAGGCGGCATCGGAGGCAGCAGATCTATACGGCACCGGGACCGGCGGTGCTCCCGGCACCAGCGGCACCGACAGGATTCATCGTCAATTATCGGAAGCCATTGCTGCTTTTAAATCGAGAGAGAAAGCCATCCCGTTTCCGTCCGGATACCAGGCCAATCTGGCTATACATCAGGCTCTCGGGGGAAGCGATATGGTTTTTCATATAGATCGACAGCATCATCCGTCCGCCATGGATGGCGTCCGGCTGGCCAAAGATTCGAAAGCCATCAGGTTCGATCATGATCGGCTTCAGGATCTTGAAGCGGCCATAAAATCGCATCCGGGTAAAACCAATATCGTCAGCCTGCCCTCGGTATTCACGATCAATGGCGATATTGCGCCGCTGGATAAGCTTTTCGATATGAAAAAGAAGCTGGGTTTCGCGCTGATTCTCGATGAGGCTCACGCCACCGGCTGTATCGGGGATACCGGCCGCGGGCTGGAGGAGCATTTCGGTCTGAAGGGAGCGGCCGATTTTATTATGGGCACTTTCTCCAAGGCCCTGGGATCTCAGGGTGGCTTCTTAGCCTTCAATAAAAACTCTGAATCGTTGTTGAAATCGAAATTCCGTCCCTTTGACTACTCGACGTCCCTTTCTCCCGTTTCGGCGGCAGCGGCGTTGAAAGCCCTCGAGCTGCTCGAAGCTGATGAGACCATTTTTTCGTCGTTGAAACGATCCAGGGAAAAGATTGCGGCCGAGCTGTATCGAAGGGGAATCGATTTTGTGAAGACGGAAAGCATGATCATGCTCGTCCCCTGCGACGATTGCGAAGATATCCAGAGGAAACTGCTCTCCGACGGCTACCTGTCAATCGTGACCGAGGCGGAGATCGGCGGCGCCGGGCGCGAATGCTTTCGGGTCACTCCTAACGCCGCTCATACCGAAAAGGATATCGAGGGATTTGCAAATGCCCTGGGTGCCCACCTGAGTTCGGCCTGAATACCGAATACTGCTCACCTAAAGCAGCTTATAGGTCAATCCCAGCGCTAAGGTCTCTTTGAATCGGCCGCGCCGATCGATCTGTTTGTCGTAAAGAAGCTGTGCATAGAATGATACCACTATATATTTCGAGACACTCGCCGAGACGGCGCTTTCGAAATTGACATCGACCGCCCTCCAGTAATCCTCCGCCGGAGTGCCCTCGAATTCATCTTTTTCCGAGAAGAATAAGGCCTTAAAAAGAGTCAGCTTGCCGATATAATTCAGCTTATCTGAAAAGACATAATGGATATCGCTAACGGATTCTATGCCGCCATCGGTGGCGGTCTTATATTCGAAATCTTCGGCCACGGTATCGATAATCACCTTGTCCATATTCTGCCGGATCGAAAACCCAAGCCTCGATAGTATCTCGTTTTTATCCTTTGCATAGAACAGCCTCGAGAAACCTGCGGATTCGGTCAGCAGGATGGGATTAATGTAACGTTTGATTGGATCGTAGGAGGCGTCGAGGAATTGAGATTCAAGTCGAAAGGCCAGGTACGGATCGACATACGATCCCAGCGTGAACCGTCCCACGTTTTCTATATCTATCTTGTCGGTCGATTTGGTCGGCTTCTGCCAGTCCTTGGTTGCCTGCTCCTGCGTATATGTCTGGCCGAATTGAAGCTTGGTGGTGTTTTTGAAATTGAATTTCGATGAGACCTTTTTCTCAAAGATAGCATCCACCCTGGAAACCCAGCTCATATTGCCGGCCTCGCCGCCTGTCCAGCTATCGGAATAGGAGTTCTGGGTTAAGTTCAGGCCGAAATCTATGGATGGCTGCCAGGGTTCGCCGGTCGATGCCGGATTAGTGGCTGTAATTAATAATAACATCGCTGTAAAAAACGCTTTGGTAAAATCCATCGTCTTCCTCCTTTTAGTAGCTTCAACGTTTTATGATTATCCATAATCGGACTTTGGAAGATATATGTAAAGCCATTTTATTGTTGACATTGGGGAATAAATTTCGATATTTTTCAGTGTAGAGCAATAGATGGCGCATAAGCCACCGGGAATTATATCATAACTTAGCCGTCTTAGCACGATGTTGACGATTGAGGCTAAATAATTTGTGGCACCGAGAGGGTTGCGTTAGGTCAGGAATATGACAATTCTAAGATAAATCCGTTTGAGCGGGAGGATAAGATGAGATTTCGGACAATCTTTATAACGACCTTCCTGGTTTTGGTGGCGGCGACAGCCTTTGCCTTCGATCCGCTTTTCGAGGCCAGGATTGATTATGGGGTAGGGGGTTATCCCATTTCTGTCTTTGTGGCTGACCTTGACGGTGATGAATATGGCGATCTGGCTGTAGCCAATTCTGGTTCCGACAACATTTCCATCTTGATAAACAACGGCGACGGGACATATCAGGCAGCGGTTAACTACGGGGTGGGAGTTACTCCCAGATCAGTCTTTGCGGCTGACCTTGATGGTGATGGGGATAGCGACCTGGCTGTAGCCAATGCTCATTCCAGCCACGTCTCCATTTTTAAAAACAACGGCGACGGGACATTTCAGGCGGCGGGTAACTACGGGGCGGGAGGTACTCCCTCTTCAGTCTACGCCGCTGACCTCGATGGGGATGGGGATAGCGACCTGGCTGTAGCCAATTCTTATTCCGGCGACGTCTCCATCCTGAAAAACAACGGCGACGGAACTTTCCAGCCGGCCGTTAATTATGGGGCGGGTATCCAACCCATTTCGGTCTTTGTGGCCGACCTTGATGGGGATGGGGATAGCGACCTGGCGGTAGCCAATTTTAATCCCTATAATGTCTCCATCCTTAAAAATAATGGCGACGGGACTTTTCAGGCGGCGGTCAATTACGGAGTGGGAAGCAAACCCCGCTCAGTGTTTGCGTCTGATCTTGATGGAGATGGGGATAGCGACCTGGCCGTGGCTAATAGTCATTCCTACAATGTCTCAGTCCTTCTGAATAACGGTGACGGGATGTTCCAGCAGGTGGTTAATTACGAGGTCGGGAATTTTCCCGTTTCAGTTTTCGCGGCTGACCTCGATGGCGATGGCGACAATGACCTAACCGTGGCTAATAGTGGCTATGTTAGCTACGGCAGTGTCTCAATCCTTCTGAATGACGGTGACGGGACGTTCCAGCAGGCGGTTAATTACGCGGTCGGCGATAATCCTTATTCAGTTTTCGCGGTTGATCTCGACGGCGATGACGACAATGACCTGGCCGTGGCTAATAGTCTTTCCGACAATGTCTCAGTCTTTCTGAATAACGGTGACGGGGTGTTCCAGCAGGCGATTAATTACGAGGTCGGGAATGATCCTCGTTCAGTTTTCGCGGCTGACCTCGATGGCGATGGCACCAATGACCTGGCCATTGCTAATTATCGGTCCGACAATGTCTCAATCCTTCTGAATAACGGTGACGGGACGTTCCGGCAGACGATTGAATACGGGGCCGGGGATGGTCCCTGGTCAATTTTCGCAGTCGACCTCGATGGCGATGGTGACAATGACCTGGCCGTGACCAATACTGCAAATTGGTCCCAGGCCAATGTCTCAGTCTTTCTGAATAACGGTGACGGGACTTTCCAGCCGGCGATAAGTTACGGGACGGCAAATTATCCGTATTCAGTCTTTGCGGCTGACCTTGATGGTGATGGTGATGCCGATCTTGCTGTAGGCAATGTTGGATCAGTCGAAAATGATGTGTCCATATTGTTTAATATTACTGGTCCGTATAGCTGTTCTTACCTTCCCGGCGACTGCAACCACAACGGGGTCCCGCTGGAACTCGTTGACGTCATTACTATGATTAGCATGTATAGAGGCTCGGTGGGGCCGCCCTACGAATGCTCCTGCCCGCCACATGGAAATAACTTCACCCCTACGGCCGATCCCAACGGTAATTGTGTGGCATTGGAGCTTGACGATGTCGTCACCGAGATTGCCGCTTACAGAGGCGCTGGCCAGGCCTCAGGATGCCCCGATTGTCCGGGGTCGCTAAGATAGCTGTGATGTCGGAAGTAACTTCTGGCACCACTTTTTGCCCCTGGGGGCTGAACATCCGGGTCCGGCAGGCGGTTCAGCCCGCCGGGCGTCGAAAAGACAATCTTCAGCCGCGCCCCCAAAAATTAGACCCCATTTCCGGAATAATTGCGTATAATACGGCATGCCGGAAGGCGCGCAAAATCAGCGGGATTACCGCAAATACTTAGACCCGGCGGTCGTCAGCAAGCTGGCATCCATAGAGCTCAAGGCCAGGCTGGTTGTCGAGGGCTTCATCGTCGGGCTTCACCGTTCCCCCTATCATGGATTCTCGGTCGAGTTTGCCGAGCACCGTCAGTATATGCCGGGCGACGATTTCAGGCATATCGACTGGAAAGTCTACGGCAAATCCGACCGGTTCTATATCAAGCAGTTCGAGGAGGAGACCAACCTCAAAGCATACATACTTTTGGATGCCTCCAACTCCATGGGTTATAAATCCGACGGCATCTCCAAACTGGAGTATGGCTCATACCTGGCGGCGTCGCTGGCTTATCTGATGCTTCGCCAGCAGGATGCCCCGGGCCTTTTAGTCTACGATGAAAGAATTCGTTCCTATATCCCGCCTCGCGGAGCGCGATCTCATATCACCCCGATCCTGAAGCGGCTGAACGAAACGGAGCCGTCCAATAAGACCGACGCCGGAGTGGCGTTTCACGAACTGGCCGACCGGATCAGGCGCCGGGGGCTGATAATTGTCATCTCCGATCTGCTGGACGACCCGGAGAGGTTTCTTCTGGGGCTGAAACATTTCCGTCATCGGCAGCACGAGGTCATCGTTTTCCAGATCCTCGATCCTTACGAGCGCAATTTCGCTTACGGGGCCGAGGCCAGATTCAAGGATATGGAAACCGATCGGGAGCTTCTGACCGATCCCTGGCAGATCAGAAAGGAGTATATGACGAAACTGGAGGAATATCTTGGCCGGATCTCCCGCGCCTGCAGAGATTCCCAGATAGATTATCACCTTCTGGATACCTCAATCCCCTTTGATCGGGCGCTGTTTGGCTATCTGGCCAAGAGATCAAAATTGGGTTGACTTAAGAGATTTTCTGAATATATTGAAACAGGAAGTACTTCTGCCGATGCTTAAGTGAGGAACCAAGTTATGAAAAATTGGATTTTGACAGTCGCCCTGATCCTGGGAATAAACGGCATCTCTTATGCCGCCCCGAAGATACTTGTTCCCGAAACAGCCTGGGATTTCGGACACGTGCCGCAAAACAGTAATCTGAGACATGATTACTGGATAAAGAACATCGGCACGGATACACTGAAGATCATAAAAGTGAAGCCCGGGTGAGGCTGCACCGCCGCGCCGGTGAGGAAAAACCAATTGGCGCCGGGAGATTCCACGGTCGTGGAACTAACGTTTAAGACCAGAACTTACAAGACCAAGCTTAGTAAGTCCGCTACTATTCACAGCAATGATCTGACCCAATCGCAGGTCAGAATTCGTGTCAGCGCCCAGGTCGATGCCGCTCCCGATACGACGCTGCCATATACTCATACGCCGGATAAGCTGGAGTTCACTCAGGATGACAAGAAATCAGAGCTGGTCTTTGCCAATACCGGCGATCAGAAGCTATATTTGACCCAGGTTGGCGATACCTATGATGGTCTTTCTATGAAATTCAGCGATAAACCGATAAAGCCGGGGAAAGAGACCAAAATAAAGTTCAACTGGAAGGGCGAGTTCGAGAAGGAGAATTTCGAGCGCTCCGTGACATTTGTTGTAACCGGTTCCGGGTCAACCAGGTTTACGGTCCCGTTCGTCGTCGAGGGGACCGATCCTACGCCGCCGCCAAAAAAGCCTGTGAGAAAGAAGATAGACCGCAAACCGGTTGAAACCACCACCGAAGAGAAGCAAAGCAAATAGGATTCTATTTATGTCAGGCCGCGATATCGAGTAGATATCGCGGCTTTTTTGTTCAATTGACCGCGCTGGCGCTATATTGCTATTTCTTCTCCACCAGAAGCAACGTATAACCGCTGTTATGCGGAATATTTTCCAGATCGTCGAATATGTTCTTCAAACGTTCCTCGAATCTCGCGGTTGTTATTATTAATTCCTCAGGGGTGTAAAATTCAAAAGTCGAGTAATGGTGACGGGAAACCAACTGAATTAGCCTGTCAATCGATATCACGCGTTTGAAGTCATAAATTTTGATCTCCTCCAACCTTAAATCATTCCACCTTGATACTATTCTCTCAAACTCACCGATGTTAAGCAGGCGGTTTTCCTTCTCGGCGAAGCCCTGGAAATGCCGCCCCCAGATGGTGTTTTCATTCTGGGCGCGGGTGCGGGTGTAGATCCCCAAAAATCCATTCGGTTTCAATACTCTGGCTGCCTCGGCGAAGAATCTCGGGATATCAAAATGATGAATAGCGTTAAAGGTTACTATGAAATCGAGTGACCCGTTGTCGAACGGAATGGCCCCCGCCTTTCCCTGCAGGAGAAAGCAGGATTTTGCGTTGCGGTGTTTGCGCAGCTTCTCCCGGCAATACTTGAGCATCCCCTCGCTCATGTCGAGGCAGTAAAGATTAAGCGGATTGGATAGACAATCCAGAAGAGCTTCGGAGTATCGCCCCGTGCCGCAGCCTAAATCCAGAAGGCGGGTGTCGTCATCCCCATCAGCCATAAAACGGGCCAGGTATTGCACCGGCTCACGGTCGGTTTTGCGAAGCTCTCTGTAGCCTGATGCGATTCGATTAAAATGATCTTTCATCAGAGACGCTTTATCATCCATAAGATTCTCCATCGATCAAATAGACAGTGGCATCGGCTATACGATTCTGATGTCGTGCCCTGCAGCTAATATAATATAGATAAATACCCACCTCCGGGCAAGAGGGAAAGGGAGAATTAGCGATCCTGTTTGGCTAATCCGGTAAGTAGGCTATTCTTACAGAATTTTCCGCATATATATTATTTTGATTGTAGAAGAGATTTCGAGTCAGCGCAGATGGGATTCCGTAAAAACCAGATCTGTCGCCGGCAAACTGCTGTATCTTAGATAGCTGAAAACAGCAGAATCTCTAATCCGAAGAAGTCTGCGTTTTAAAAAATCGCCAGGTGGGCAGGGATATAT
>CBEWDL010000130.1:0-9508 GCA_965555375.1 uncultured bacterium | reverse complement strand
AGATCGATATCGATATCAATGAAGTAACCACCGGAGATACGGTAATCGTTCGCCCCGGAGAGAAGATACCGACCGATGGCGTTATAATTGACGGCTATTCCAGTGTCGACGAATCCATGCTGACCGGTGAAAGCATACCGGTTGAAAAGAAAGCCGGCGATGAGGTAATCGGGGCAACCATCAACGGCACGGGAAGTTTCCGATTCAGGGCGACCAAAATCGGCAAGGATACGGTCTTATCGCAAATTATCAAAATGGTGCAGCAGGCTCAGGGCTCCAAAGCCCCCATCCAGAGGTTGGCCGATAGAATAGCGAGCGTTTTCGTCCCCATAGTGATCGGCATCGCGGTCATTACATTCATAATATGGTATCTCTGGGGACCCGCTCCGGCGTTGACTATCGCTCTTTTGAACTTCGTGGCGGTTTTGATAATTGCCTGTCCCTGCGCGCTCGGCCTGGCCACTCCCACGGCCATCATGGTCGGAACCGGTGTCGGCGCCGAAAACGGTATCCTGATAAAAGGCGGAGAAAGTCTCGAGGGCGCCCATCGGGTTAACACCGTGCTATTTGATAAAACCGGCACCCTGACCAAGGGCAAGCCGGAAGTAACGGAGGTAGTCGCGGCCGACGGTTTTTCGGAAAAAGAAATCCTGTATTATGCGGCCTCGCTGGAGAGAAGATCCGAGCATCCGCTGGGAGAGGCCATCGTTAATGCAGCCGAAAGCGAAAAAGTAACTCTCGGAGATCCGGAGGATTTTTATTCCATACCGGGACAGGGAATCGCCGGACAGGTCGATGATCATAAGATCCTTCTGGGCAACTCGAATTTAATGAGCGAAAGAGAAATCGATATCGCCTCCCTCGATTCCGACCTGAAAAGACTCCACGGCGAGGGTAAGACAACCATGATTCTGGCGGTGGATAAAAAGCCTGCCGGCCTTATAGCCGTAGCCGACACATTGAAGCCGGATGCCAAAGAAGTAATCGATAAGCTTCATCGTGCGGGGATCAAGACCGCCATGATAACCGGGGATAACGAAAACACGGCGGCGGCGGTGGCATCCCGGATAGGTATAGACGATGTCATAGCCGAGGTCCAACCTCAGGATAAAGCCCAACGAGTCAAGCAGCTTCAGGATGAGGGTCGAGTGGTCGCCATGGTCGGCGATGGCATTAATGACGCCGTAGCATTAGCTCAAGCGGATCTGGGAATAGCTATCGGCTCCGGCACCGATATCGCCATGGAGGCCTCGGACATCACGCTGCTTTCCGATGACCTCTCCGGCGTTATCAGGTCTATCGAGCTTTCCAAGAAGACCCTGCGGACAATCAGGTGGAATCTCTTCTGGGCTTTTATATATAACATTATCGGAGTCCCGATAGCCGCCGGCGTTCTATACCCCATTCTGGGAACGGCCGGCTTTCTAAACCCGATGATAGCCTCGGCCGCCATGGCTTTTTCGTCGGTTTTCGTGGTGACGAATTCGTTGAGACTGAAGAGAGTAAGCTTGCAATAGAACGTATCTGACCAATAGCAATCACCTACTCAATCCCTAAAAATCCCTTGACATTTACATAGAATCAATTATCTATATTGATAGACAAGCGTAATTTTCATCTGCGAACGGCAAGCAGATAAATACCTCGTTGGGAGGATATCATGGAAAGGACTATAACTTTTACAGCGATTCTTGTTGCGATTGCCTTTACGGGCGCTTCGGCAACGATTATCAACGTGCCAGATGATTACGAGACCATTCAGGAGGGCATAGACGCCTCGACCGACGGCGACACTGTCCTTGTCCAGCCGGGGACGTATGTCGAGAACATCAATTTCAATGGGCATAATGTTGTGCTGGGGTCGCTGTTTTTGACTACGGGGGATACTTCATATATTTCATCAACTATCATAGATGGCAACCAATCCAGTCACGTTGTCGCCTTTGGAAGCGGGGAAGGCAGCACTGCTATCATAATTGGGTTTACGATACAGAATGGTTCTTCTGATCCCGGTGGTGGAATTCATTGCTGGATCTCAAATCCCACCATAGATAATAATATTATAACCGGGAATTCGGCGCTTGCCGGTGGTGGAATATACTGCTACCAATCTAATCCCACTATCGTCAGTAATAGCATTAATCAGAACTCGGCAACTGGAGGCGGGGGGATCTATTGTAGTTATTCCTACCCCACTATTATCAACAATATCATCTCTGGAAATTCAGTTACGGGCAATGGAGGGGGCATCAATTGTTATAGTTCCAGCCCTGTTGTTACCAATAATGTAATCAACGAAAATTCGGCCAATATTGCAGGTGGATTATATTGCCATACGTTTTCTAATCCCACGATCAGCAACAACATAATTAGCGGAAATTCAGCGAATTATGCTGGCGGGGTTTATTGCTATAATTCCACTCCTGTAATTGTCAACAACACCATCAGCGCAAATTCGGCAAATGCTTACGGCGGTGGGATTTATTGCTTCGAGTCCAGTCCCACTATTACCAACAACACCATCACCGGAAATTCAGCGAATGTTTCCGGCGGTGGAATTTATTGTGAACTGGTTTCAAACCCGACGATAACGAATACAATTTTTTGGGCTGATAGTGCATCATATAGTGCCGAGATTGATTTCGATGATTCATCATCACCTTATTTCACCTATTGCGACATACAGGGTGGCTGGGGCGGCGAGGGCAATATTGATGTCGATCCGCTTTTCCGTGATCCCGAAAATTTCGATTTTCATCTGAAGGCTGACTCTTGCGGAGATGTATATAACTCACCCTGCATTGACGCCGGAGATCCTGCGATTTTCGATAGCATGCTTGGTTGCGATTGGGGCCTTGGCGAGTTACGTAGCGATATGGGCGCCTATGGCGGGGAGGGAATTCCCACTGATGTTGATGAGGAGCAGACTCCGGATATACCCCTTCGATTTCTCCTATCCCAGAACTACCCGAATCCATTTAACGCATCGACGACAATCAGCTTCTCGTTACCTGAAGCCCGATTCGTCCAATTAACAGTCTACGACCTGCTCGGCCGGGAGATCAGGACGTTGACGGACGAATTTCAACAAGCAGGTATTCATCACTTCGACCTTAACGCTTCCGATCTTGCCAGCGGGATTTACTTCTATCAACTGCAGGCCGGTGAATCCGTGGCATCGAGGCGAATGGTGTTGTTGAAATAGGGAAATTTCTTAAAAGAGGAGTATTTTGGGGAATAAAATAGCGACGTCACTGTAAATAGGTTGTGAATCGCATCTATTGAGCTGAACGTCAGTCGCTCCTTAATAATTATAAACTGGAGGAAATGATGAGAAGGCTTTGTGTCATTCTGATAACTTCCGCATTTTTACCCTGGTCGCTGGTATCAGCGGATATCATTTATGTCCCCGGAGACTATCCCACCATTCAGGAGGGGATCAATGCCTGCAGCCCCGGCGACACGGTGATGGTCGCCAACGGGGTCTACTATGAGAATGTGACCATTCAGACGACCGTCAGCCTGATCGGTGAAAACAGAGACAGCACCGTTATCGACGGTTCGAGCGAGGGCGATGTTATACGCATCGAAGCTAATAATACACTGGTCAGCAAATTCACTATGCGTAACGGCGGGCCAGAATGGCAGGATGCGGGAATTGAAATAGCTATTGTCGATAGCTGTGCGATCGAGTCATGTGTATCAGAGGATAACAGGGCGGGTTTGTTCCTGCATGGATCGTGTTACAACTCCATTACAGGATGCCGTTTCGATTCCAATACCTCCGGAATATATTTCTTTGAATCGCCCGGTGGGCCCGTAAACTACAACTCGGCCAACCAGATACAAAACAATATCTTTAATGCCAATACTCAATATGGAATCGAATTCAGACATATGATGCCATACCATTATTCTAACCTGATCAGCGGAAACTTGATATCGAATAACGGTAATGGCATTAGCATGATAATGTCCAGTGAGAATATTATCTCATTCAACGATTTAGAGAATAACAGCGATTATGGAATTACCCTGGAAATGTGTATAGGGGGAGGCGAATATAATACGTTCCACCACAACAATTTCATTTCCAATAACGGAGGATCGGTTCAGGCGGCGGACCAGGGCGGCGGGATAGACTACTGGTATTCCACCGCCGATCAAGAGGGGAATCATTGGTCCGATTACACCGGCCCCGACAACAACGGCGATGGGATCGGCGATGAACCTTATGACGTCGATGGCGGCGAAAGCCAGGATCTATACCCCTTGATGGAACGGCTTTATGCCATCATCGAAGGGATCGTAACCAATGAAGCATCGGAACCGATAGAAGGAGTATACGTTGCGCCGCGTGGCATACCGGTTGATGATTCCACCGATTCTGACGGCAGATATACGTTGGAGAGTCTCGGCGCCGGTATGTATGATATTTTTCTTTCGCACCCGGTATATCAGGATACGATTATTCTCGGTGTTCCCTCGACCCCCGGTCAGACGACCACGCTCGATGTTGTAATGCGCATCGAAACCGACGTTGATGAAGAAGATACGCCCATACCTGACAATTTTACGCTCTTCCAGAATTACCCGAATCCGTTTAATGCACAGACTACAATTGGATATGATCTTGCCCAAGCCTCGACCGTTATCGTTGAAATTTTCGACATCCTCGGCCGCAGGATTGAAACGCTGGTAGACGGGAGACAGCTGGCGGGCTATCACCGGGTTACATGGGATGCTGAAGATGAATCCTCGGGAATGTATTTCTACAGGATTCAGGCGGGTGAGTATGCCGAGACAAGGAAGATGGTGTTGCTGAGATAATAGGACGGAAACAACATTATAAGAGGATATTATGAAAATAATTACGATTGTTATATGGACGATTGTATTGTTACATTACGTCGTAGGTATCACGATCAGCCTTGAAGCTTCGGCCCAGAATATAGATTCGGTAGGCTGTTATGAGCATCTCGTTTTTGACGTTTTCGTCGTCGATACACTGGCTTACCTGTCTGGCGGGCCCTCCAATGTATTCATGATAATGAATGTAGCGGATCCGTCAAATCCGACATTAGTAGGTGAACATTACTGGTCGGGAAACACGTGACGGGTATTTGTAGGCGATGATTACGCTTACGTTAGCCGTTGGTCCAGCGGCCTTCACGTCATCAATATTACAGAGCCGAGCAATCCAACGCTGACGGGAATTTATGAAACTCCGGTCGGCGCCTGCGGCGTTTTCTTTTCGGGGAATTATGTTTATCTATGTGTTGCTAATCATGGCCTGAGGATAATCGATGTAATCGACCCCGAAAATCCTGCATTAGCGGGAAGTTATGATATTGATGGGCTTAAAGAGAAAGCTTTCGGCTCCGGGAATTATCTTTATGCGCCGGCAGGCGAGGAGGGGATCCTGGTTTTCGATATTTCTGACCCCCAAAATCCAGACATTGCCGGAAGCTGCGATACACCGGGGCAAGCCGTGGGGATATTCGTGTCCGGAGAATATGCCTACGTGGCCGACAATGAATCGGGATTACAGATAATCGATATCACTATCCCGGATGCCCCCGAAATTGTAGGCAGCTTCGATACGCAGGACAGGACTTACGGGATTTTCGTATCGGACAATTATGCATATGTTTCCGATGCCGACTCTGGACTTCATGTTATAGATATATCTGATAGACGAAATCCGTCTCTCGTGGTAAGCGGTGACACACCCGGAAGGGCCTCGCGGCTCTTCGTCCGCAGCGAATATATCTATGTTGCTGATGGCATATACTTTACTATTCTCCGCTTCGATCCCCAAACAGATGTTCTCCTCAATATAGATTTACCCCGAAGATTCTCGCTGCTGCAGAACTATCCTAATCCCTTCAACGCTTCAACGAGGATTCAATACAGCCTTCCCGAAGCTACTCACGTTATCGTCGATATCTACGACATCCTCGGCCGCAAACTGGAGACCTTAATCGACCAGGCACAGCCCGCAGGTTATCATCAGGTGGTGTGGTATGCTGATGATAAATCATCCGGCCTGTATTTCTATAGGATTCAGGCGGGGGATTTTGCTGAGACAAGGAAGATGGTGTTGTTGAAATAATGATTTCCTGATCCCCCTATAGAATTAATGCCAATCATTCCGGTTGCATAATTTTCGCTCAACGTTTATCATATTGGTGAATTAGGTCCAGCGTTAAAGGGAGGGGAACAATCGCTACCGGCAACCCGAAACTGAGACCCGATCTCGTAATTTCAAGACAGATCGAAAACGAGATCGTTTATTACGTCATCAAAGACCCCCGCACCGGGCGGTTCTTTCGCTTCAAGGAAAACGAACACACCATAGCGAACTTATTCGACGGCACCCGCACCGTGGAGGATGTGGCCTTGGAGTTTTCCCGCTTATCCGGCGTAAGGCCGCCAACAGAGGCCATAGCGAAGTTCCATGACAGGCTGGAATCGCTGGGGCTTCTGGAAAGCTTTGGTGAAGCGGAGATCGCAAAACCGGCCGATCCCGGCCTCTGGAAAAAGCGCCCACTATTACAAAAGATCCTCTTTTTAAAGATTAAAGGCTTCGACCCCGATTCTTTCCTCGAACGTTTCATGCCGATAGCCCGGATCTTTTATTCACGCTTGATGATTCCCGTCTATATTTTCCTAACATTCTTAGCGGTTGTAATTCTTCTCTCCAACCGGCTCGAATTGGCTCATCAATTGACCGTGACTCTCCGGCCGGAGGTAATCCCTCTGATCTGGATCACGATATTTTTTGCAACCCTCTTTCATGAGCTATCTCATGGCTTCACCTGCAGGCGTTATGGCGGCCACGTATCGGAGATCGGTTTTCTGCTTCTGTATCTCCAGCCATGTTTTTACGCTAACGTCTCCGACGCCTATCTCTTTCCGGAGAAGAGAAAGCGGATAGGTGTGACAGTAGCCGGCATCAAGAACCAGATCATTATCTGGGCGCTGGCGATTATCGCCTGGAGAGTAACCGCCCTCGATAACATAATCAATGAGATCGCCTTCATAATAATAGCGCTATCATTTGTGGGCATTACGTTCAATTTGAACCCGCTTTTGAAGCTGGATGGCTATTACTATCTGGTGGATCGCTGGGGTATCCCCAACCTGCGGGCCAGGGCCTTCGGCTACTGGAAAGCGATTACCCTGAAGCTTTTATTCAAGATCGAGCCTGAGACGGAGCCGTCTTTCCGAGAAAGGCGCATCTTCAAATGGTACGGTCTGGCATCCATAGTCTATTCGGCAGGGCTCTTCGGATTTATTCTTTATAAGGTGTCCGGCTTATTCTTTTCGATACTGGGCATTTTCGGTCTGGCGGTATTATACGGTTTCGTCCTATATTTAATCCTGGAGGCGTTAAAGAAGTCGGGGATTTTAGGGATAGCCATGAGTGAAAGAGGAGCCATACTTCGCCCGCGCAGCTGGATCATCCTGGGGATAGTGGTGGCGGCGCTGGTCGTGCTGTCGCTTATCGTTAAGCTTGATCTGAAGATCTCCCAGGATTGTCTGATATATCCCATAGAATCGCTGGCCCTGAGATCCTCAGAGCCAGGTTTCGTGGAACTGGTACTAGATCGTGGTTCAGGAGAGAAGAGCGTCCAGAGGTTCAGCCTGGCCGGGGAGGATCTGCGAGTGCTTACGATAAAGCCCGTAGTAAAAGAGGGAGATATGATCCGGTCTGGAGAAATGATAGCCCGGATAACGTCATCGGAGCTGGAGGCGGATCTGGCGGAATCGCGCGCCGGTCTCGACCGGGCCGAATCTCAGCTTGAGCTTCTCAAAAAGGGACCGCGGCCGGAGGAGGTTTCACAGGTCGAGGATCTCATAGAGCAGGTCAGGATGAGGCTTAAGAAATCCGATGCCGATCTGTCGCGATCAGAGGAGCTGGCGGCGAAGGGGATGATACCGGCAGAGCAGCTCGAAGAGGTCAGAACCTCCAACGAGGTGCTGAAATCGGAGCTTGAATTTTACAAAAAGCAAAAAAATCTTCTAAAGCAAGGCGCCCGCCCGGAGGAACTCGACATCGCCGAGGCCGAGATACGAGCCATACAGGCCAAAATGGACCGGCTGGAAACTCAACTGGCCGCGGAAAATATAATCTCGCCGATAAATGGTGTGGTATCATCGGTTAAAACCGGATCGGAGATCCTCCACGTGGCCCGGATAGACACCATGCGGGTCAGGATTCCGGTTCCGGAAAAAGAGATCAGCCCCGTCGTTCCAGGTAGATCTGTAAAATTCCGGACCCGCAGTTATCCGGGGATCACTTTCCACGGGGAGGTGACGATCGTGGCGGAGCAGACGGAGGCAGGCCAGCTGCAGCCGATATTCGTGGTCACCGCCGTGGCGCCGAATCCCGACCGGCTTTTAAAACCGGGCATGACCGGTCACGCCAAGATTTACTGCGGCAAACGTCCCGCTTACAAGATCCTGCTATGGCGGCTGGTCAGATGGTTTCGGGTGGAGTTCTGGGGCTGGTATTGAGAATATGCCGGGAGACGAGCTCCCCGCCTGCAGTGCGATAATTAATAAATGTAGGTCGGCCCCGCGAAACGCGGGGTCTGCCGACACCACAAAAAATTATGGAGAAGATAACCTACCGCCATCCCACTCAAGAAGAACTCCTGCCGTCCTGCAAACTGATGGCATCATCATATGGCGACCTTCAGGCACGAAGCGGACGTAAACTGCCCGAGAGGCCGAAGATCAAAAAAACCCCATCGGCGATCGTGCATATGTACAAAACCGATTATAAGGGATGCTGGGTTGCTTTTTCGGGCAGGAGAATGGTTGGCTATGGTCAGGCTCTGATGCGCGGTAAGCAATGGTATCTGGCAAACCTCTTTGTCGCGACGCATGTTCAAAATAGAGGAGTGGGCCGGGAGCTTATCAGACGTTGTGTCAATTACGGTAAGGGTAAAGCCGATTCGTTCGCGCTGTGTACTTTTCCATATAATGAAGCGGCGATGGGGCTTTACACATCCTTTGGCATGATGCCATTATTGAACTTTTTCGAGATGAATAAAAACATAAATAAAAAACCGAGGATCCGCAGCACTGGTTTGCGTATCGAAAACGGCAATTCTCACAAATCGATTTTACGGATAAATAAGCTTGAGAAGAAAATCCGAGGCTATACCAGATTAATCGATCTGAAATTCTTCGCCGCCGAGCCCGAAATCAGGAAGATTCTGGATTTCTTCGATGGACCAAGATGGGTCGGGTATTCGTTTATCCATCAAGATACGCTCATCGGACCTGCCGGGGCCATCGCTCCGAAATACCTGCCCGATATCGTTACAGAATCATACAAGCAATGCGCAGGTAATGGCTCGAAAAAGGTAGTGATAACCATATGCGCCGCAAACTCGCAGGTATATAGTCGTCTTAAATCGCTGGGATTTGTTATTAAGTTTATGCCCGTATTCCTATCGACAAAAACGTATGGCGATTTTTCACGATATATCCC
>CBEWDL010000129.1:0-9607 GCA_965555375.1 uncultured bacterium | reverse complement strand
CAAATGCCATTTTGTGTCAACTTCTTCGGAAAACGAAAACGGCCCCGCCTTTATGACTTTGCCGGGCCGTATCATTCCAATATCACTTTTCCCCTTCGACTCTCCATGGCAGGATTGATTTTGATGAGAGATTTCACCATAGAGACTTACCACCATTTTTCCCGAGAGTTTTACATTTTCGATCTCACCTGGATAATCTATCAGGAATCCTCAGCGTCTTTCTTCGATTTCGCCTTCAATTCCGGTTTTTTATAGTCGGTAACGTAGAACCCGGTTCCCTTGAAGATCAATCCAGCCCCGGCAGATATCAACCTTTTCGAAGAATGGCCGCAGATCGGGCATTTTATCTCAGAATCGTCTTTTATCGATAGAAATCGCTCGAAACTGTGGCCGCATTCTTTACATTTGAAATCATAGGTCGGCATAACATAACTCCACGCACCGGGGTGCTCCGGAATCGATTCTCCGGAACACCTGGCATCGCCTTTTATTTCACCACCTCGAAATCGGCATCGACGGCATCCTGATCGTCTTTGCCCGAGTTCTGATCAGGAGTGGATTCCGCATTCGTTTGTGTTCCCTGAGTCGATGACGTCTGCTGTTGATACAGTTTTGTGGAGACCTCGTGCCAGACAGCGGTCAGGGCCTCCGAGGCCGATTTCATCTCTTCGGTATTCTCCTTTTTCACAGCTTCTTTGAGACGACTCAAAGCTGCCTCCACCCTAACTTTTGAATCCGGGTCAATCCTATCCTCGAACTCTTTGAGTTGTTTCTCGGTTTGATAGATCTCCTGATCCGCGCGATTTTTCAACTCGGCCTTTTCGCGACTTGTTTTATCCTCGGAAGCATGCGCTTCAGCATCCTTAACCATCTTATTGATATCCTGCTCCGCCAGGCCGGAGGTAGCCTCGATGCGAATCGACTGCTCCTTACCGGTGGCCTTATCCGTAGCTAAGACGTTCAGGATGCCGTTGGCATCGATATCGAAAGCAACCTCGATCTGCGGCATGCCGCGTGGCGCCGGCGGGATGCCATCAAGATGAAAACGCCCGATGGTCTTGTTATGAATGGCTATATCCCGTTCCCCCTGTAGGACATGGATATCCACAGTTGTCTGGTTGTCAGCGGCGGTGGAGAAGATTTCCGATTTTCTGGTCGGGATTGTTGTATTGCGTTCGATCAACCTGGTGAAGACTCCCCCAAGAGTCTCGATACCCAATGACAACGGCGTGATATCGAGAAGCAAAACGTCTTTCACATCGCCGGCCAGCACACCACCCTGGATCGCCGCACCTATAGCGACGACCTCATCGGGATTAACGCCCTTATAGGGTTCCTTGCCGAAAAGGCCCTTTACAGTATCCTGTATCTTCGGCATCCTGGTCATCCCTCCGACGAGAATTACCTCATCGATATCCGAGGATGACAATTTTGCATCGGCCAGTGCATTTCTGCATGGCTCGATAGTTCTCTCAATCAGATCATCCACGAGCTGTTCGAATTTAGCCCTCGAGAGAGAGAGATTCAGGTGTCGAGGGCCGCTTGTATCGGCGGTGATGAAGGGCAGGTTTATAGTGGTTTCGGTGGTGCTCGAAAGCTCCATTTTGGCTTTCTCGGCGGCCTCTTTCAGGCGCTGGACGGCCATCGGGTCATTCGATAGATCGATCCCATCGGATTTCTTAAACTCGGCCACCAGCCAATCGATAATCCTCTTATCAAAGTCGTCCCCGCCAAGATGAGTATCGCCGTTGGTCGAGCGCACCTCGAATACGCCATCACCCATTTCCAGAATGGATATATCAAAAGTCCCGCCGCCAAGATCATAGACGGCGATCTTTTCGTCTTTCTTTTTATCGAGTCCGTATGCCAGGGCGGCCGCCGTAGGTTCGTTGATGATCCGCAAGACTTCCAATCCGGCTATCTTTCCGGCATCTCTGGTGGCCTTTCGCTGAGAATCGTTGAAATAGGCAGGGATCGTGATAACCGCCTTAGTCACTTTCTGCCCCAGATAATCTTCTGCCGTCTGCTTCATCTTTTGCAAAACCATTGCGGAGATCTCAGGCGGAGAATAATCCTTGCCGCCCATCTCGATATTGACGATGTTATTCTTACCGGCTTTGACCTTGTATGGGAAATTGGCAATCTCCGATGTAACCTCGCCGTGAGATCTACCCATGAATCGCTTGATCGAGAAAATCGTATCGGTGGGGTTGGTTACAGCCTGACGCTTGGCGACCTGGCCGACGAGCCTTTCCCCGGATTTATTGAAGGCTACAACCGACGGCGTGGTGCGTGAGCCTTCGGAATTCGGTATGATTGTCGGATCTCCACCCTCGATTACGGCGACGCACGAGTTGGTGGTGCCCAGATCAATGCCTATTACTTTGGACATTATTTATCAACCTCCTTATTATCGGATCTTCAAAGAAATCTTTTCTTTTCCAGCGTTTAACTTAATGCCAATATCGGGTTGTTCCTGCTCGCTTGCAGATTCTACATTTTCCATTACAGGTTGCGGTTTCAGTTTTTTGACAGCAGCCATGATCACAATGGTAAGGCCTAGCACCAACGGTATTATTGCAAGCGTTAAAAGCATCCTGATTCTCCCTTCATTCGGTGCACGCAAATCCAGTGTGTCTCACCCGGATCCTCCAATCACCCGCTTTTGAGATTCGAGAACCCGGGTGGGACACGGGGGAGTTCCCCCGCGCCTGGAATGCCTATCAACCCTGGATAGCGATTTCTTTTGGTTTGGCCTCCTCAACCTTCGGCAGTTCAATTGCCAGAACACCGTTTTTGAAATCGGCGTTTATCTTCGAGGCATCGACCGAAGTCGGGAAATTGATGGTTCTGCAAAATGAGCCGAAGGATCTCTCAACTCGATGATATTGATCGTCCCTGGATTCGGTCTCGCGTTTCCTGGAACCACTTATGGTCAGGACGTTATTCTGAAGTGTCAGCTTGATATCATCTTTCTTCAGTCCTGGAAGTTCGGCTGAAACGATGAAGTTGTCTGCCTTTTCGGTCACATCCACCGGAGGCGCCGGCATTGCTCCATCCTGCCCATCGAATCCGCCCCAGAAGTTATCGAACATCCGGTTGATCTCATCCTGCATCACCGAGATATCCCTCATCGGTTTCCATCTGACTATAGCCATTACATTCACCTCCTCACTCTATCGAAATCTTCCTGGACTTTGCCTCCGCGGCCTTGGGAACAGTCACCATCAGGAGACCATCTACGAATTCGGCTTTTATTTTGTTCCCATCTATACCGCCGGGCAACCTGAATGACATCTCGAATTTGCCAAAACTCCTCTCGGAGAGAAGTTTGGTTTCTCCTTTTGCGAGCTCCTCTTTCTTCTCGCCGGAAATGGTGAGAATATCATTCTCAAGCCAGATTTTGACGTCATCTTTCAAAGCGCCGGGGATTTCGAAACTGAAAAGATAATTATCGGCACTCTCTCTGATATCGACGTCCGGTCGCGGATGGCCGGTGTTCTTCTCAAAAAGCCTGGCTACCGCTGGTCTGCATTGAAACCTTATCATTTCAATCCTCCTTTTTTCTTGCCTTTCATTCAACATCACCCGATCGATATTCAAAACCCGTGCCAGACTCCTCTGGGTCGCAATAACATATTGACGTATATGATGTTATAATTGGACTTGAATTGATGGCTGTTTCAGCCGCCGGAGAAATACTGCCTTATTGACAGGATAATACGTCATTATGACGCATCCCTGCCATTCTGGCTATACTTTGCCTTTGGTATTGAGAATGATCTTTGCGGTATTAGAAAGTAAGTCCTTTTTAAATAATGACTTACTGAAACTCATCCGTGAATATTCCTCGAGTTTCGCCATGGCAGCCTCATCGCCGATACGAGAGAGCGCTTTTAAGATGGCAATTCTAACCTGTTCAGTTTCACGTTTGGAGAGATTGAGATTGACGAAAAATTCTTCATCCTCAAACATACCGATCAACCGATCGCGGGCCAGCGGGCCGCCAATTAGCCCTATCGAGGCAATAGAATTGACCCGGCAATCCGGTTCCCGCCGAAATATTGATAGAAGTCTCGGTATCATATCAGGATGGCCGGTCAGGCCCATAGCTATAATCGCCGCTTTTCTAATTTCAGGATCCTGGTCGCCAGAGAGTTTTTCCAGGAGTTTTCCGCCATCCTCTGCGCGCATGCCCTCAAGGGTCTTTATAATTTCAAGCTTCAGCCTGAAATCAGACCATCCAGTCATTATTTCCAGATACGGGAGAGCTTCCTCGGCCTGGACGTCCCTTAATATCCGCAGAATATTTCTAAGATAATACCAATGTTGATCATCGATCGCTTTTCCTTCGTATTTCCCGACCCATTCGCCGAGCATCTGTGAGAGAACCTCCGCTGACTCATTCTTCATATTTACCAACAGTTTTATCACCCGCGATCTGATATTGATATCGGGATGAGCGATTTTATCGGAAAGCGTTCTAATAATATCTTTAGAACCCAGATTGCCCAGGGCCTCGAAGAATTCGCCGGTGTCCTCGGACGGGCCATTCTCCATCATATTGGAGACTGTATCGGCTAAAAGACTGGATTCACTGATCTCTATCAATTTCCTGGACGCCAGGCTCCTTTTGCTCTCCGGATGAGAATGGTCATCTCTGATACCACTTAGAGTCCGGACTATAAATTTCAATTCTTGCCAGCGTTTTTCTTTGATGGCCTGCCAGGCAAATTCGTTTGTTAGCTCTACCGGTTCTAACGTCTCAGTAGGCAGCAGGGCCAGCCTGACGGCCTCCCTGCAAAGGGAATTATAATCGTCGTAGAAGCCCCCTGTTACGAGCACCTCTCCGGCCGTTGCTACCAGGTGCAGGGCCTTCTGACGAAGCTCGTTTGTGGCACTGGAGAGAGATCGGATGAGTTGATCCAGAAGGTCGTTTAGATAATCCCGCTGACCGGCCGCTGCGAGCTTGAATAAGGTTTTTCTCAGATCGGTGGGATCGACTTGAGAGGGATCAGAATACTTAAGAGTATTGACTATTATTTCCGATTCTTGGAAGGTGCGCAATTTCAAAACAGATGACTTATCGAAAATCTGATCTATTACGGTATCGGGAGTGCCGACCTTCTTGAAAAGCTCATAAATATCCGAAAGCATTTTCTGATCGGGATGTTGCGACATATAATCCTTAAAGAGCCTCTTCAAGCCCAATAGCATCTCCAAATCAATATGATCATCGAGCCAATTGGTGGAGAAAACCACATCTTCAAGGAGTTTTTTGGCTTTATCTCTTTCGAGACTCGAAAGGGCATCTTTGAAATGACCGGCGAGATATCCCAGCCGGAAATCCACGCTGATGTGCATCAGAATATCATTATCTTTCCGCAATCGCCCCATATAATATGCTGCTATAATGCCGGGATTCTTAGATATTATGGCTCTGGCCCGTTTCGACAGGGAGAACTGGGTTGTCTCACCCATCAATTCGGATCGGTCGAAGTGGAAGAGATTTGGCGGACTCTCTATGTTTACGTCGATGGAAGAGATGTTTTTGGACCTTAGTATCCGGGCTGCATTATCTTCAAATGGACCGGCTCTGGAAACCAACAAAGTCAAAAAATGATAAAGATCGCCGATATTGATATCGGAAGAAAATCCGATATTGAATAGATTGTGTTTTTTCATATCCAGGGCCAGCCCCGAGACATATATGGTATCCTCAAGAAGAATACCCTCGGCCAGCAGGCTGTCTTTGAAAAGCTCGATAATAAAACTATGCTTAAAAGAGAAGATCTCGTTTAAGGCATTCAAGGGCTTTTTCAAGGTCTCCTGCGTAACAGGGTGTCCCAGCGGATACATGGCCAGCCGCCGCGAACTCCCGTAGAGATCGCGTAGAATATCGAGACTCAGGCTCTTAACATCCATGTCTATTCATCCCTGGAAAGCTTAAAGCAGTAAAGGTTTTTATCCTCTCCGGCAATAAATACTCTATCGCCGCAAACCAGTGGCCTGGTTGTAAGCATACCGTCGGTTTCATAGACAAAACGAATTTGGCCTGAAATCTTATCGACGAAATACGCTTTGTGATCGACGCTGACGAATATAACCGAGTTTCCCGTAACTGTCGGCCCCGCCTTTACAGGTCCGCCGATTTCTCTTTTCCAGTCGATTTCCCCGGAATTGAAATCAAGTCTTATTATGAGACGATTGTTTGTACCGAAAAATATACCTTCGCCGTCGGTGGCCAGCGGCGCCCAAATCGGGAGGTGCAAGTCCTTGTGCCAGATGAGATTTCCGTCCCTCATCCCAATCCGCGCAACCTGACCATCGACGGAGGCGAACAAAAGCTGATCATCGATGATTAAAGGCGTGCTCTTAAGCCTCGCCTGCGTGGCGAAACTCCAGATCCTGATGCCGGTGTGCGGG
Organism: uncultured bacterium; assembly: GCA_965555375.1. GTDB lineage: Bacteria > Zixibacteria > MSB-5A5 > UBA10806 > UBA10806 > CBDVBL01. The sequence goes on along the minus strand of CBEWDL010000129.1, from coordinate 3,181 downwards.
TCGAAACATTCTATGAGACCATTTTCAGGGAGTATTATAACCCCCAGGGAACATGCCACCGGGGGAGCGAAAACAGCGCCTTTGATTCTCTCATCCCAGATCCTTTTGCCTTCGGCAATATCGAAACAGCGTAAATAATCCATGCCATCCAGCCAGTAGAGCATATTATTGAAAACAAGCGGTTCAACAGAGGATCCCTTAAGTTCGGCCTCCCAGTCTATTTCTTGTGTCACCCAGTTTTCAATCATAAGACGTTCTCCGCCCGAATTGATCACGGCGATGGAATCTGCCAGGACAGCAGGCGTTAAAATAGCATCTCTGAACTTTATTTCGGCAAAGCCTGAGCCATTATTAGCCGAAATTATGTGGAGTATTTTGTCGGGCGTGGGGATCAGAATGGCTCCCAGGGCGGCGGTGGGCTCGATATTCAATCGATATTTGAATTCGGCTTTCCACAGCAGCCGAGGTTGATCAGGAGTGGGAAAGTCGGCGAATGATGATCTTCCCGGGCCTCCTCCTCCCTGCTCCCACGAGCAAGAATCGAATGAATCATCTAGCGTGATTGGTTTCGGCGGATTACAGGATGTAAAGCAGGACCATCCTGCCAGAGCGCTCAAAGAAAGCCGTTTTAGAAATTCCACCCGAAAAAGAAATCGAATTCGTATTTGTTATTTACCGATTTGAAATCGGTTTTCCTCGCAAAATCAAACCTCAAAACTGTAACATAACCTAAAGCAACCCTAAATCCAAATCCAAAACTTCCCACCAGGCCGTCGAATTCGTCCTCCCAGGCGTTGCCAACATCGAAAAACAATGCTCCCCGGATGGCCTGGAATCTGATGTTGCCGAATGGAAAGCCGATTAAAAGATCGTTAACCAGCGGGAAACGCAACTCATTGTTGAGGAGCGCAAGATTCCTGCCAAAGAAATGTCGCCTCGGGTAGCCGCGCAAAGACCAGCTTCCACCGAGATAGTATCTCTGGGGATCCTCCCCTACCGAATGGAGATACATGAGCCTGGCAGCATAAGCGGAAGCCTTTCCCAAGCGAAAATATTTTCTGAAATCGAAATTGTAGGTGCTATTGTAATAGCTGATATTCTTTATATCAAGGGATTGCGACATTCCGATATTAAACCTGGTGCCCTCTATTGGCCCCGTGGGGTCCCAGATTGATGTATCTTTGATGTAGGATAGGGTCCACAAGGCGGTGGTAGCCTTAGGGGATTCTGAGAAGATGGTCTCCTTATCAATCCTGCGTATATACAGGGCGGATTCAAGCCTCCTGTAGCGGGAGAACGGATAACTTCCGGCCAAAAAGCCACCAAAAGTCCTCTCCGCAACGTAGCCATAGAAATCTTCGGAGTATTCATTGTAGAAGTGAAAGACTCCGCCTCCATAGTTGAATCTCCTGGTTTTATTGAGATAGGTGACGCCGAAATTGATGCTTTTTAAGAAATCCTCCCTGGTGTTTGCGGTGTTGTACAGCAGAAAGTAATATTGGTGGTTGCCAAGAATATCGGTCAATGCGAACTGCAAACCGCCCATTGTCCCCACTATGGGATCGTAGGCGACTGCAGATTGTGCGATATCGAATGAGAGCTGGGTTCTGTATCTGGCTGATCCCCGGGATAATTCGCCCTCGAGTTTCGGTAGCGACCAGGAATCGGCAATTTCCCAGGGATAATCATCTTCGCCGATCCGGTCGTCAGCGGCGATGGGGATTTCCGGCAGCGGCATTCTGTAAATATGAGATTTGAAATTCTGGTAGGCCGAGAAAATCACAGTGGAATCATAGTTGGCAAGAATGGGGTCGAAGGCGCCGGTGATGAAATTCGTCAACTGCATGATTTTGAGATAACCATTGGTTACCCCATCGAGGATATACAGGTTCATGGCTCCATTGCGATCCGATGTAAAAATAATTCTGTCTTTTGATCTGGTGAAGCGAGGAGACTCGTCGATCTGGTTTCCGGATGTCAGGCGAGTTATGTTTCCGTTCTCGAGATGGTATAAAAACAAGTTTCGTGATCCGTTCAAACCGTCGATATTACGGTCTGAAGAGAATGCTATGAGGCCATCGGTAAAGGAAAATGACGGAGTTTTATCGACATAAATATCATCTGTAAGCCGAGTGAACTGCTCCTCATGCAAATCGTAAATATAGAGATCGGATCTCCCGGCCCTGGTGATGCCCTCGAAAACGATCCTGTGGCCATCGGGTGACCAGGAGGGCGAGGAGATGGCCACAAGCGAGGGATTTTTGATATTCTTTACAACTTCTCCTCGCTTGGAGTCATAAATATACAATACGTCGCTTTCCCGGCTTTTAGAGGCGAATGCAATCAAGCCATCGATATTGGCATCAAGACCTGAATCAGTGAAGTGGAGAGATTCATATTCTTCTGATCTGCCGCCCTTTATCAGTGTCTTATAGTGTTTCTTTTCGCCGTCAATCGGCATCTCCGCGATACTTGAGTATCCCATTCGGAAAGTCTTAAAAGCTATGTATTCTTTTCGTCCCTCTCTGGTATCTTTCAAAAAGACGGTGGGTTTGATATTATAGCCATCGTGGGTCAAGGGCTCTGCTATGCGATCCGGCAATTCCTGGCTCTTAATATATGGGTAATATCGTTTCTTTACCCAGTATTCCCATTCGGCACCGATTTCTTTGAGGGGCTTGCCGTAGGTAAGTTTGATAATCTCAGAGAAGGTGCGGCCTCTCCACCAGTTATCAAAAAGATCAGCCAGCTTATCATCGCCGTAAGTCTCTCCCAGATAATTCAGGATGGATTGCCCTACTTTGTACATCAGAAAGCTGCCGGATATCGAGTAAATGTTTTCCAGAGTTATTATCCGTCCCGAAATCGCCATATCGCGCAGGATCATATCCGCCTGGCTATCCCAGCCTTGAGACCAGTATTCCGCGATTCCCTCGGTGAACCACAGAGGCGGAGAGGTGACGTTGTTTCTTCGATGCATTTTCGCCACATAGGCGATTTTCTGCATCATGAAAACGTGAACTATCTCATGCCGCACCACGTGGGAGAAATCCGAGAAAGAACCATTAAACGGGATAACCACTCGCTGCTTGAAAAACTCTGTGAAACCGGCTACATTTTCCGGCAAAATGCCGGGGATGACATTTGTCTGTTCAAAAAAGACCGGTGAACTGTAGACGAT
>CBEWDL010000128.1:0-9659 GCA_965555375.1 uncultured bacterium | reverse complement strand
TCATTATCGATTGAAATGAAAGGAGAATGTTTTATGTTCTGAAGTGCATTCGGTTCTTTAGCAACAGCAGTGACAGGAATTATATTACTTATATCCTTGCTGCTACTTAAAAAACAACTGCAAGCCCAATCCTACTCGTGGTTGGCGTACCTCCCGGTGCGCCACACTCGGGCGTATCGCGGCGCACGAGGACCTACGCCACGCATAAACCGTAGCCTATTTGCCTAAGATAAAATACAGATCTGGACAGCACTCACGGCAATATGCCATGAACAATTCGTTCTCCCCTTTTTCTATTTCCTCGTAGTTCATCAGATCTTGCTCTGGCGGAATGTTGAGTCCGGCAGCACGTGCACGTTCCCAATTTTCTTTCGGAACTGTCTTGTGTGTCAACTCGAACATCTTTCGCATTATATAAGGGTATATAGCTCCTAAAGCAGCTCCTTTTGTCGAAAATTGATAAGCTATGTCCTCGGTAGTATCGGGGCGCAACTTTTTCAACCCGTGTTCGAGGAAAAAACTATTGGCATCGCCTTTATAGCCCATTCGCTTAATAAGTTCTGCACGTATGTAATCTGAAAACGTAGTGGAATCGTCTACCGAATCCTTCAGAAGAAGGTCTGCTAGCTCCGTAAAGAACTTCTTTACGGCGCCAGATGGCCCCTGCGCCCCCAGGAATGCATGTCCAAAGGCATCAAGATCGGTAGAATGTTTTGCTCCCAAGATCCCCCCTAACTGAAAGAAGTAGCCCCACAGCGCATAGCACTGGCCTAATTTCATGTAAGGCTTACGCAGGAAAGGCTTGTTCAATTGCTGTTTGATTCTTGATCGTGCCAAAACTCTTGCGTATCCAACGATATTATTCATACCTAGATCCATCCCTTTGGCGTCGGGTGGCAACCCCAAATTTATTTGGGGTTGAAATAATTGCGTAGTCTCTTAAAAAAGCGTCTGGTTGTCGTTTCACTCCCATCCTGACGCACCAAAGATAATTCCTAAAAGAAATACCTCATGCCCAAGGCGGCGTTGAAATCGAGGTCGGTATCGGGGGCCAGGTCGAGGATCGGCACGATTTCGAAGAAAATATCCAGAGGCATGGTTTCGAACAGATACTCCAGCCCCACGGGGATACGAATCCCGATATTGTCATCGCCATCCCCCTCGGCAAACCTGATTCTGCCGCCGATCCCGTAATAGAGCGGCAATCTCCCACTCTCAACTTCGACCAAATCGGAAATGTGAAGCAGGTAATCGGCGTGCAGATGCATACCTGCGTTTTTGGCAAACGACCATGCCGCGGCGCCGTCGATGGCCGTGCGCTGACTCGTCCAAAGCTTAAAACAGGGCCCGGTCGGTTCACCGATAATGATCCCCAGACCGAATTGGCCGTCCTGCGCCATGCCGTTCCGGGCAAACGGCAGAAGCACGATTAATAACACGAAAAGAAGCATCAGTTTTTTCATAATCCCATTCTCCATTTTTTTCCTTTTCATATATCATACCCAACAAAAGTTTTTCAGGCAACTGCTATTATACAGACCGATAACAAAAAATCCGGAGATCAGTAGTTGTAGTGGTCAGGCATGCCTGACCACTACGAGTATTTCGTTTGATAAAATACAGGCTGCTGTCTAAATTGATCATCATGATCATCTCGGCCTCCAGACGGACCGATATACCGGCCTTCTACAGCCGATGGTTTATGAATCGGCTGCGGGCAGGATTTGTCGATATCGTCAACCCGTTCAATCCGAGTCAAGTCAGGCGTGCGGATCTGCAACCAGAGGCGGTCGATATCGGCGCTTACGACACCTGCGGTTATCGATGCATCTACTGCTATGCCAATTCATCGTCTGAAAAAGCGGCCACGAGTTTGAGAAATCTTAATGTCAATTCTTCGTCGCTATACTATAATATATGAGGAAATGATCAGGTTATCGATCGCAGTGTTTATGGAGGTGATATGCCGGAATACGATGTCAAGCTGAAGATCATCAATATACTCGGCGGAGGTGAATGCCCTCTGGGCTGCAAGATCGGTGATGAGTTCACCATCGGCGACCCCAGGCTCTGTCCCTGGGCCGAGCATTCGGTTTTGCCCTTCGCCACGGGTCTCCGTTTCGGCGGCCAGGTGCCGTGGAGAAAGAAGGATCGGGATACGCTTAACATTTCCTGTCCCGACGGCGATAACCCGGTGGTCTTCAAGCTGACAAGGACGCTGAAATCTTGAAAGTCCGATGCCCAAGCCTGTGAAGAAGCCAAAACGTCGGATACCGCTGCCGAAAAAAACCGAAAAAATCCATCGCGATAAAAGCAAATTCACGCGCAAAGAGAAACATAAACCAATAGACGAAGAACCAGAACAATAATAGCCGGAATTGAATCTTTTCAATCCAGATCATATTTTCAGACGGCATCGCCGGTTGACAATTGCCCGCTAAATCCATATCTAAGCGATCATGGAAAATAAGGATGTTTTGATTTCCGATTTCGCCAGACTCTGGCTGGCGCATGACGGCCTCTGGTTCCAGGCGGTTGAAAGCGAATTCGGCATAGAAGCCGCAATCAAGCTCGACGGTATAGCCTGGAGCAGATTCTCACCTATCGAGGCGGGACGGATACTAAAGCGTTTGGGCAAAGAACCTGGCGGAGGATTGGATCTGCTGGAGGAGGCTTTGCAACAAAGATTATATGCCTTCATCAACAAGCAGAGAGTCGTCGAAAAATCCGAAAAAAAGCTAATTTTCGAGATGACCGGTTGTCGGGTGCAGGATGCCCGTCGCCGAAAAGGCCTGGCCGCCTTCCCCTGCAAGGAGGTAGGTGTCATTGAGTATTCCACCTTCGCCGAGACAATAGATCCCCGGATTAAGACCAGATGCCTGCACTGTCCTCCGGATGAATACAACGGCAAATATTGGTGCCGCTGGGAATTCACAATTAAATAAGGTCAAGAGTCGCGAAGGCGATCCGTTATAGCGCCTTTCAATGTCCCAATTTAGGCTTGACAGCCTACTTCAGGCCTTTTTATATGCGGTAGGGTAGGGCGGAAATATGAGTCGCGATTCTTGCGTGGAATCGTGTCCCGACCGTAATCATGACCGGACAGAATATGGTTAAGGTCGAAATTTTTCTAAAAAAGGCTATCCCGGCCGGTCCGTAGTAACAAGGAGGGAAAATTTGGCTTACGAGATTACCGATGATTGCATCCTGTGCGATGCTTGCGTGCCGGAATGCCCCGAGGACGCCATCACCGCCGCTGATCCCAAATATATAATCGATCCCGATAAATGCACCGACTGCGGTGATTGCGCGGAGGTTTGTCCAACCGAAGCCTGTGTTCCAGTTAAAGACGAATAATTCAAATAAAAAGAAATCCCGCTATATATATCAGGGTTAGATCGCAGAAGCGGCTTCCTCTTTTTTATTTATTGGAAATCACTTTTGCAATATTTATAATTGCTTTCATGAAACGATCCGAAACTGGAGGGACAGACAGGAATTGATAGATTTATGATTCTCGCTGGATTTTCATCGATTCATAAGTCATACCCCTCCCAGGCAGTTCTGAAAGGGGCATCGGGAGCAGTCAAAACGGGAGAGAGAATCGCCCTTCTGGGAGCCAACGGCACCGGTAAAACCACGCTGCTGGACATACTGGCCGGCAAGATCGAACGCGATTCCGGCTTTTTAGAGATTCCGAATTCTATCAAACGTGGCTACCTGCCGCAGGAGGTGCAAGTTTCGGATACCGGTAATCTTTTCGAGTACGCCGTTGGCGGTCTTGGAAATCTGGTTGAAATGAGACATCGTCTCCGCGAGATCCATAGCGCCCTATCGGAGGGTCACGACGACAGGGATCTACTCGGTGAACTGGGACGCCTGCAGAGCCGGTTCGAGGAACTCGGGGGGTATCAGATGGAATCGAGGGCCAAAGAGGTCCTCACCGGTCTCGGCTTCGATTCGGAAGAGCATGAAATGAAACTCACCGAGCTTTCCGGTGGTATGCTCAACCGCGCCGCCCTGGTCAGATTGTTGATAAGTTCGCCCGATCTGTTGCTGCTGGATGAGCCGACCAATCATCTCGACATCTCGGGACTGGAGTTTCTGGAATCGTTCCTTAAATCATTCAATGGCGGGGTGGTTTATGTTTCTCACGACCGGGCATTCATCAGGAATACGGCCACGACCATCTGGGAGATGGCCGCCGGCAGAATCATAATCTACTCCGGCGGTTACGATAGCTACCTGATAGAACGGGAAAAAAGACTTTCCTCCGCCTTGAAGCAATACGAAGCACAAAAAGAATTCATTTCCAGAACCGAGGATTTTATCCGACGAAACATTGCCGGCCAGAAGACCCGGCAGGCTAAATCGCGACGGAAGATGCTGGCCAGAATGGAGAGACTGGAAAAACCACTTTCGACGAAAGATGCTGCATCCTTAAGATTCGCCGATGCCGATAGATCGGCGAGGATCGTGGTTAAGTGCGACAAGGCATCTTTCTCCTATGATGGCAGGCCATTCCTGGAGGATCTCGATTTCATAATAGAGCGTGAAGACAAAATCGGCCTCTTCGGCCCCAACGGTTCCGGAAAGACGACCATCATCAGACTTATTCTGGGTGAATTGAAGCCGGTATCGGGGCGGATAGAACTCGGCAAGAGATTAACGGTGGGATATTACGATCAGTTGACTGGAGATCTGGATAAAGAATCGGATCCCCTTTCGACCATCCGCGCAATCAGACCTGAATGGAACGAATCTCAGATAAGAAGCTATCTGGCTCGATTTCTGTTTCGAGGTGAGGATGTACTCAGGCGCATCGATTCTTTTTCCGGCGGCGAACAGTCAAGGCTGGTTCTGGCTCGCCTGATTGCGGCCGAGCCGAACTTTCTCGTGCTGGACGAGCCGACCAACCATCTCGATATACAATCGCGGGAAGCCCTGGAGGAAGCGCTGGCTGTTTACCAGGGCACCATTCTCTGCGTTTCCCACGACAGGGAGTTTTTAGACCGCCTGGTCGAACAGATTTTCGCCATAGAAAACGGCTTTATAGGGATATATCCTGGCAACTATTCATATTACCAACAGAAAATGCCGGCCCGGTTGGAAAGCACAGAATCAGAATCCAGATCTTCTGAAAAGCCACGGTTGTCGCAAAAGAAGAGGAAACGAAGAATCAATCCGCAGATCGTGATGAAGGTGAAAGCCGAAATGATAGCCATAGAGAAGAACATTCTGGATCTGGAAGCGGAAATAAAGAGCATAGAGACATCATCAGACTGGGAGAGACTATCAGCCTTGCTGGCGGAGCGTGACGATCTTTACCAGCGGCTCGAGGAGCTTTACCTGAAAGTCGAAAAGCTTGAAGGCGATGACACTTGAGGTAATTCCCTTTTTGAAAAGTGCTTTAACTTATGCCGGTTTATGTATTATATTGGTCGCGAATGGCCGGGTTATCAATTTAGAGAGGGTAGGAACATGAGGGATCCACGAATTGAGAAGTACGCTGATGTTTTGCTCAAATACTGCATAAAATTGAAAAAAGACCAGCTCCTCTGCATACGCGGCACGGCGCTGGCGACACCGTTGATAAAAGAGCTTTACAAAAAGGCGCTGATTATGGGAGCGCACCCCTATACGCGCGTTATCGTGGAGGGTTTGGAAGAGGTCTATTTTAAGCACTCGTCCGAGAAACAGCTTAAGTACATCACCCCATTGCAGAAGTTCGAGGTCAACAGGAGCGATGCCTTGATTTCGATCATGTCCAGTTTCAACACCAGGGAGCTGACCAATATCGATCCTAAGAAACAGGCCATCGCTCAGAAGGCGGCGGCGCCTTTAATGAAAAAATATATGGCCCGGACAGCAAAAGGGGAATTTTCCTGGGTGGGATGTCTTTATCCCACGGCGGCTGCAGCGCAGGATGCGGGGATGTCTTTAGCCGATTACGAGGATTTTGCGCTCGCCGCCTGCAGGCTCGATAAAAAAGATCCCGTCGCAGAATGGAAAAAGCTGTCGAAATACAACGCCCGCCTGATAAGATACTTATCCCGCAAGAAGGAGATCCGGATCGTGGCGCCGGATACGGATATGACGTATAGCACAGCCGGCCGCAAATGGATCAACTGCGACGGCGATAACAACTTCCCGGACGGCGAGGTTTTTACCGCGCCTCATGAAAGGTCGGCCAACGGCCATATACGTTTCACCTTCCCGGCGGTCTATCATGGCCGCGAGGTCGAGGATGTTCATATCGAATTCAAAAACGGCAAGGCCATCAAGGCTACGGCCGCCAAGGGCGAGAAATTTCTAAACGCCATGCTCGACATGGACAGAGGATCGCGTTATCTGGGAGAGGTAGCCATCGGCACCAATTTCGGGATCAAGAACTTCACCCGCAATATCCTTTTCGATGAGAAGATCGGCGGCACGGTGCATATGGCCCTGGGGCAGTCGTATCCCGAGACCGGCGGCAAGAACCAGTCGGGTCTGCACTGGGATATGATCTGCGATTTGCGGAAGCATGGCGCATTATATGCCGACGGCGAGCTATTTTTCAAGAATGGGAAGTTTTTGAAATAGATATTAGATTTGCAGGTAAGATTTTACGCGAGCCCCCACGTAGAAAAATGCGGCGATATTACAGCAGGGGCGTATTCCAATATGCCCCTACACGTTAATAGGTAACGTAATCTCCACCACCGCCCCGCTATCATTATAAAATCGTATCTCTCCTCCATGCTCCTCGACAATCTTTTTCACGATAGCCAGGCCCAAGCCGGTGCCGCTCTTTTTGGTGGTGATATACGGCCGGTCGATTTTCTCAAGCTTATCGGTCGGAAAACCAGGCCCGCTATCTCGAACAGTCACCTCTACCTTATCGCCCTTTTGTTTTGCAGACACATCAATCGTTACACGATCGGGCCATGCCTCTATCGAATTCTTTATAAGATTTCCGAACACCCGTCCCATCATCTGCGGATCGAGGTTCAACTGGGGGATATTATCGGGAATGGCGATATTAATGTTTGCTCTCTCAACCTGGCGGTAAAGTGAAACCGCACTCTGGATAATATCCTCGATATTGCATTTAATCGGCTTTAGCTCCGGCTCTCTGGCGAATGTCGAAAACTGGGCGGAGAGATCCTGCAACGCCTGAATCTGGGCACGAATAGCTGCTATCGATTTTACGCTCTCTTCCGATGGTGCGGTTTCTTGTCTGCCCAGCATCTCCTGAAGACGATAGAGCTCCACCGTGATCGGTGTCAATGGATTGCGGATCTCGTGGGCTATCCGCCGGGCCACCTCCCGCCAGGCCGCCAGTCTCTCGGCCTCCAGAAGTTTCCGCTGGTTTAGTTTGATCTCCGTTGCCATGGTATTGAAAGATCTTGCCAATCTGGAGAATTCATCCGCGCCGGCAAGCTCAACCCTGTAGTCGAGGTCGCCCCCTCCTATCATGCGCGCGCCCTCGGCCAACTTCTCCAGGGGTCTTACCAGATGCCTGCTTAGAATCGTGGAAATACCCAGCCCGGCTATCAGGACAAAAACGACAACGATGATCGTGATCACACCCAGCAACTTAAGGGAGAACGTTTTGTAAATGCCGAGGCTGGCCGAGGCCGACACCGCATCGGCCAGTATTCTACCCCTTATCTCATAGTCAACCGGCATCAGGATGCCACAGCCAATCAGTCTGGAGGAATCTCCCAGACAATATGAGAGAAAAAGTCTTTCTCCAGGCTTAAGATGTTTGAGGCCGGACGATTCCGGCAACTCAATCTGAATCATCGACGAATCGATCTTTATTGTATCTGTTGCGGCCCAGATGAACTTGCCGGCCCCCTTCCTGAAAGCTATATCGATCCGATTTCGCTCCATCCATTCGGTTAGCTTACCTTTGTCATCCCAGGGGATTTCCTGTTCAAGAACACCTCTTAGAATAGATCCAATAGCCGCCTCTGATTCATTGACCAAGAATGATGCGGAATGAAAGCTGCTTTCAAGACCGGCTGCCCCAACTCGGTTTAAGGTGGAATTCAGAAGGATCGCTGAAAAAACTAAAATCCCCGCGGCGGGCAGCAAACCGACCGTAAAAATGACGAGAAATATCTTACCGCGGAACGACATATACAAAGATTTTAACTGCCATCGAATCCGCTGTCAATCCGGAATAATGGTCTATATCCGAGGACGGCCGAAAACGCACCGGAAGGTTGCTGTGCAGATACAACAAGGGGAGCTTTATCAAGCTCCCCTAATCATGATCAGCCATAATATATATCAGCGCTATTTTTCTATCTGAATCCCCTCGATTTTGAATTTCTTCATTCGCCTCCAGAGGGTGGTTCGAGATATTCCCAGTTGGGTGGCGGTGCGGGAGTAGTTGTTGTTATTCTGCTTAAGCGCCTTGAGGATCAGCGTCTTCTGATTATCTTTGAGCGTCATATTGAGATATCCCGCGGGCTCCTCCTCTGGCCTATCCTGAGGCAGGGTGAAGATCAGTGATTCATCGAGAAGCCCACCGGTCGCCAGAGCGCAGGCGCGGGAGAGTATATTCTCGAGCTCCTGCACATTTCCCGGCCAGTTGTAACTCTCCATCCAGGACATGGCATCGGACGATATACCCGAAATTTCCTTATCGAGCTTTGCTCTATATTTCGCGAGAAAATGATCGACCAGCGGCCCGAGATCGGAAATCCTGGATCTTAAAGGTGGTATGTAGACCGGCATAACGTTGAGTTGGTAATACAGGTCTTTTCGGAACGATCCGATATCGACCAACTTTTTAAGGCCGTTTATCGTAGCCGCGATTATACGCACGTCAGATTTTCTGATGCTGGAGCTATTTACTGGAAGGTATATCCCTTCTCTGATGAAACGCAGCATCCTCAACTGGAGGTTCGGATAGAGCTTTTCGACATCGCCGAGAAACAGCGTGCCGCCATTGGCTATTTGCAGGGCCCCGGGTTGGCCGGGATCATCCGTGCCGAAAATCTCACATTCAAGAGCGGCTTCTGAACTGTTGGAGCATTCCACCGTAACGAACTCATAGCGTGATCTGCTGCTCATGCTGTGGATGACCCGGGCAAATAGCCTCTTGCCCACGCCGTATTCCCCCTGTATCAGGACTGTAATATCCGACGCTGCAGCCTTGAGGGCGAGATCCTGTATATCTTTCATTTTTTGCGATTGGGCAACCATCTGCTGCCGCTCTTCTTCATCGGTACCGTCGGGAGATTCGATTCGCTCCAGGAGCTTCTCGATCCTCTGGAGAATGGTGACATATTCGAAGGGTTTCGGAATGAAATCGGCAGCTCCGTCGCGAATCACCTCGACAGCCAGAGGTATATTGCCGAAGGCTGTCATCATAATAAAGGCCGATGAGGGGTGGAGGTGCCTGGCCTGTTTCATTAAATCGTGCCCGGTCATTTTGCCCATCTTGTAGTCGGAAATTATTATATCGTAGCAGGTGGTTCTGATTTTCTCCAGGGCTTCTTCTCCCGACCCCGCAGTATCAACGTTAAATCTCTGGCTCCTAAGGTAGAATGCGAGGTTTTTTCGCAATACTTTCTGATCGTCAACCACAAGAATATTGGCCATAGTTGTTTCCCCTTTATCTCCAAGCGGATATTCATTAACTCCGCTCATGATATTAT